>NZ_JAUMTJ010000049.1:0-74954 GCF_032654765.1 Bradyrhizobium sp. 33ap4
CAAGCGGTCTTAGGAAGACAACTATAACACTCAACTCCTTGGCTCACAGAACGACATGGCTACGATCCGACTTGCACCCTTATCGAGATAATCGATGAAGCGCATGGCAGGTCTCGCGCAAGGGGCGGGTGACGCGCTACTGCGTCACCCGCGGAAGGTGCGTTTTCGAGCAAAACGAAAACGCTTCAGGGAACGGAGTGTCGAGCCCCGATCCGGGCGGGGCTCAAGCTCAATCATGCACGGTCAGGACCGGCTTGCCGACCAGGCCGAAGCTGCGCAATTGCCCGAGCAGCTCGCGATGACCGAACGCCTGACAGCCGGAGGCGAAGCCTACGCGCTTGGGCGGCTGCTGCAGCAGGTGCGCGGCAGCATAGGCCTGCAACATGCCGGTCTGCTTGTAGTTGCTGTTGCCGTAGATGACGCAGTGCGCGCGCCCCAGCGGGCCGGAGGCATACACCGAATCCAGCGACTTGTTGACACGCGGGTTCTCGCGCGGCGGCATGGTGTTCATCACGCCGGCAGCGGTCTGTGCCAGCGCGGCGTAGCGCTCGTCGGGCTTCATGTCCTTGGTCGCCTCCAGCGCGGCGGCGACGATCTGCGGCACGCCCAGCATCAGCGCGCGATTGAACACGCCGCCCAGCACCTTCACGTTGGCGACGCGCGGATCCTGCTTGAACCACACCGGGTGCGATGTGCCGCCCCACGGCAGCGCCAGCGCCAGCTCGTGTTGGCCGGGGATGGCGAGGTTGTAGAGGCCGGCATCGGGCTGATGCTCGACGTACTTGTTCTGCTCCAGGTAGTAGGCCTTGGCCATCGCGGCGTTGACCAGGATGGTCTGCGTCGAGGCGATGGTCGGGCTGCCGCCCCAGAACACGGCGATATCGAGTGTGTCGAGGCCGGGCGTTTCCAGGCACAGCTGCGCGGCGATCTCGCCGGTGGTGTACATCTGCGCGATGCCCGGCGCCAGCAACAGGCCGGCATTGGCGAATTTCGTGCCAAACTCGTGCTCGAGCGTGATCAGCCAGTCCTGCTCGCCGGTCGTATCCGTATAGTGGCACCTGGCAGCCAGGCAGGCCTGCACCACCTCGCCGCCGAACTTGGCGAAGGGGCCCACGGTGTTGAGCACCACCGAGGCGCCCTTGAACAATTCGGTCAGCGCGGCCACGGTGTGCGGCACCGACACGACCTCGTAGTCGGCGGTCTCGATGCCGGCCACGTTCGACTTCATCGCGGCGTTGAGCTTCTCGGCGCTGCGGCCAGCGGCGATGAAGGGGATGTTGTACTCGCGCAGATATTCGCAGACCAGCCGGCCGGTATAGCCGGAAGCGCCATAGACGATGACGGGCTTCTTGTCGCTCATTGCGATCCTCCGAAATGCTTGTTGTCGGCTTTGTTGCTACATGCCCATGCCGCCATCGACCGGCAGGCCGATGCCGGTGATGAATCGCGCATCGTTCGAGCACAGGAACACGGCGGCGTCGGCGATGTCGGAGACCTCCGCGAGCTTGCCGAGCGGCGTCTGCTCCACCACCGAACCGACGGCGGCGTTGACGTCAGGCGCGAGACCGATCTTCACGATGTCGTTGGCAAGCTGCAGGCCCATGTCGGTCGGGATCAGGCCTGGATAGATGCAGTTGACGCGCACGCCATAGCCGAGCTTGCCGGCTTCCATCGCGCCGACCCGCGTCATGCGGTCGACCGCGGATTTGGTGCCGGAATAGACCGCGATGCTCGGGAAGGCGATCGTCGCCGCGACCGAAGCGATATTGACGACCGCGCCGCCCTTGCCCGCGGCGCCGCCCGGCCGCATCGCGCGGAAGGCGTGCTTCATGCCGAGCACGGTGCCGACGATGTTGACGTCGCACATGCGGCGCGCGTCCTCGGCCTTGATGTCGGCGACCAGCGACGTGATCTCGATGCCCGCATTGTTGATCAGGATGTCGAAGCCGCCGAGAGTTTCGACCGTCGCTGCGGCGGCCCGCTCCCATTGCGCATCGTCAGTGACGTCGAGCTTGACGAAGCCGGTCTTGACCCCGGCCTTGGCGATCTCGGCGGCGCTGGCCTTGCCGGCGTCATCCAGAATGTCACCGATCATGACCGCGGCGCCGGACCGCGCCAATGCCTGCGCGATCGCCGCGCCAATCCCCCGGGCGCCGCCGGTGACCAGGGCTTTCCTGCCTTCAAGGCTCTTCCCACTCATGACGTAGTCCTCCCTTTGCTTGCCGATTGATGGTGGTGCTGACAGAGGCAGCGCGGGCCGGGGCCTGCGCATTTGGAGCGCAATGGTGATCGCGGCCGGCGTCGGCAGGGCGCAGCGTTGGCGCGCCCCGGCGGTGCATTTCCTCCTGGTTCGTCGATTGGTCAGCCGTCTTGACGGTTGTCCAAATTATTTCGCCAACCCTCGTCCAGGAACTTGACACTTGTCAAGTCTGAATTTGACAAGTGTCAAAGAGGATGGTTGTGAAGAGATGGAGCGCGCCGCGGTCGCCGCGGTATAGTTGCTCGAGGGAAGAAGCAGAGGGAAGGCACGGAATGGCGCGGCAAGCGACAGGAGCGGCCCAACGGGTGGCTGTAGCGGCCGAGGCGCTGCGCGACGAGAAGTTCAACGCGCGGCGCGTCGAGCTCGCGGAGGCCGCGCTGGAGACGCTTGGCGAGCTCGGCTTCGCGCGCACCAGCCTGCGCGAGATCGCGCAAAACTCCGCATTCACGCACGGCGTGTTTCACTACTACTTCAGCGACAAGCTTGATTTGATCTGCTGCTGCGTCCGCCACTACAAGGCGAAATGCGTGACGCGCTATGACGAGGTGGTGACGACAGCACGCAGCCGCGACGAATTGACCGAAGGTTTTCTCGCCAAGCTCGCGGCCACGCTCGAAAACGAAGCGCGCATGCATCGGCTCTGGTACGATCTGCGCTCGCAGGCGATGTTCGAGCCGGCGTTCCGCAAGGACGTGCTCGAGATCGACAAGAGCCTGGAAGCGATGATCTGGCGCATCGCCACGCGCTACGCCGAGCTCGGCAACAAGCGGCCGGCATCGTCACCGGCGGCGCTGTACGCGCTGTTCGACGGCCTGTTCCAGAGCGCGCTGCTCCGGCATCTCGCCAATGACGAGAAGGCAATCCCCGATCTGCTCGACGAGGTTCGCCGTCTGCTGCCGACGATCTGCTGAGAGGTTTGCGAACGCTCCGTAGCCCGGATGGAGCGCAGCGTAATCCGGGACTGAACTATCCGCAGTTAGAGTAGCTCCGGATTGCGCTTCGCTCCATCCGGGCTACGGACTACTCCAATGAAGCCTTGAGCGCCAACAGCGCGGCCTTCAGCGGTGGTAGATCATCCTTGACCTCGTGGCGTCAACGCGCTGGTAATCATGCCGCAAGATGTTGCCTATGCCTGCGATGTCTTTCCAGCGGACATTCTCGTGCTGAGCCTTTAACTCGCTGCCGAGGTGGCGGCTCGCTTCCGAAATGACTTCGATTCCGCGTTCAATTGCGGAGCGCAGCAGCCACGAGCGCTCGTAGTCGCGGATGGATTTTCCTGCCAACGCCTTTTCGATGCCACGGATGCTTTCGAGCATGTCGTGGATACGAAGCAAGGGGGAGCGCACGATCATTCAGAAAACCCGCGTTGCCTCCGCCTCGATCCGCTCTCGAATCAGTGGATGAAGTCCTTTGCGTGTGGTGAGATCGACTTCGACGCCGAGACTCTCTTCGAGCAGTCGCTTGGTCGCGACCAGGTCGAGAGCATTGAACCGGCTGCGAGGATCGTAGTCCACGAAAAGATCAATATCACTCCCTGCACGAGCCTCGTCGCGCGCAGTCGAACCAAATAGATACAGCGAAGTCGCCCCGAGTGCCTTGATGGCATCGGCCTGGTCACGGAGCTTCCTGAGGGCTTCGGTTCGCGTCATGAACGAACTATACCACGGGCCGCCAAGCGCCCGCAAAATCGTACGGCAGGCGGACTTACGCCGCGCTCGCCGGCGGCAGTGCGAGCACCGAGTAGATCGCCTGGGCGTCGCGCGAGGCGCGCAGCTTCTTGGCGACGTCCTGGTCGCGCAGCAGGCGGGCGATCCGCGCCAGCGCCTTGAGGTGGTCGGCGCCGGCGCCTTCCGGTGCGAGCAGCAGGAAGATCAGATCGACCGGCTGGCCGTCCATCGCCTCGAAATCGATCGGGCGTTCGAGGCGGGCGAAGAAGCCGAACAGCTTCTCCAGCTTGGGCAGCTTGCCGTGCGGAATGGCGACGCCATAGCCGACCGCCGTGGTGCCGAGCTTCTCGCGCTGCAGCAGCACCTCGAAGATGGCGCGCTCATTCTGCCCGGTCAGCGCGGAGGCACGCGCGGCGAGTTCCTGCAGCGCCTGCTTCTTGCTGATGACTTTCAAAGCCGGGAGAATCGCCTCGGGTGCGACCAAATCGGTAATCGGCATTGGGACGTTCCGAGGTGAATGACCGTCAGGTTGCGAAATAGGCTTTACAGCGGCGGCGTCAAGAAGATGAGGTGGGATGCGGGCTTAGCCCGGGTCCGGTTGGCAGGGCTTCTACTCCAACGTATCGGCGGTGCCAACACCTGCGAACCCTGTTCCGCCCCCCTTGTTCCTAGAGGCGGCGGACCATAAGCAGGGCCGGCTTCGGACGTCAATGCCATCTGCCAACTATCCTCAAGGGCTCACCGCCGGCGGATCGACCCAGCCGACATTGCCGTCCGTACGGCGGTAAATGATGTTCAACCGGCCGCTGCCGCCATGCTGGAACACCAGGCAGGAGGCGCCGGTCAGATCGAGCTCCATCACGGCTTCGCTGACCGACAGCCGCTTCAGCGCGGTGGTTGCCTCGGCAATGATCACCGGGCTGTATTCGGTGACCTCGTCCTCGTTCTCGGGCGCCTCGATGACGTAGCTCGGCGCGTCGAGCCCGACGCCGTTCAATTCGGCAAGCGCGGCAGTCGCGGCATAGGTCTTGCGGGCGGAGCGATCCTTGAGCCGGCTCTTGTAGCGGCGCAGGCGCTTCTCGATCATCAAGAGCGCGGCGTCCGCGCTGGCATAGGCGTCGGTGGCGTTGGATTCGGCTTCCAGCGTGATGCCGGAATCCAGATGCAGCGCGCAATCGGTTCGGAAGCCGAAGCCATCCTTGCTCAGCGTGATGTGACCCGAATAGTTGCCATCAAAATACTTTCGCAGGACCTCGTCGGTGCGCTCGCTGACGCGCGCGCGAAGCGCCTCGCCGATGCTGATGCTCTTTCCCGAGATTCGAAGGGTCATTTGATGCCTCAATTGCTGGATGCCTCGATCACTCTTGCAGGAGCATGATGCTTGCTGGGCTTCCGGTTACCTCCCTTTCTGGACGACGTTCGACCTGGAAAGATTGAGACTATCCCGATTTGGCGCGAACGCAACGAGCGCATGGCCCGGTCCGTACCCGAACGGGGTCACGCTCAAGAAGTAACCTAAACGGAGGCCGTGTCGCGCGACCGGTCGGACGAGGAGGCAGGAGCCGAAAGGGCATTACCGAGCATGCTCTGTTTGTCACGGCGGCGCTGCACCGAGGATGGTATCCGCATCGCCTCGCGATACTTCGCGACGGTACGGCGGGCGATATCAATGCCCGAGGCGCGCAAACGTTCCACGATCGTGTCGTCGGACAGGATCGCCGACGCGGCCTCGCCGTCGATCAATTGCTTGATGTGATGACGCACCGCTTCGGCCGAATGCGCCTCGCCGCCGTCGGCCGACGCGATCGAGGCGGTGAAAAAATACTTCAATTCAAAACTGCCGCGATTGGTCGCCATGTATTTGTTGGCGGTGACGCGCGACACCGTCGATTCATGCATCTGGATCGCGTCCGCGACCGCCTTCAGATTGAGCGGCCGCAAATGCGCGACGCCATAAGTGAAGAAGCCATCCTGCTGGCGGACGATTTCGGTCGCGACCTTCAGGATGGTGCGGGCGCGCTGATCGAGCGCGCGGACCAGCCAGGTCGCGTTCTGCAAGCAATCGGTGAAATACGACTTGTCACCGTCCTTGCGGATCGTCTTCGACAGTTCAGCGTAATAGGTCTGGTTGACCAGCACGCGCGGCAGAGTGTCGCTGTTGAGCTCGACATGCCAGCCGCCGTCGGGACCCGGACGCACATAGACGTCGGGCACCATGGTTTGCGTTCGCGCGGTGCCGAACTTCAGTCCGGGCTTCGGGTCGAGCCGGCGGATCTCGGCGATCATGTCGGTGATGTCTTCGTCGTCGACGCCGCAGAGCTTTCGCAAGGCCGCGATGTCGCGCTTGGCGAGCAGGTCGAGATGCTCGACCAGCGCCTGCATCGCCGGATCGTAGCGATCGAGCTCGCGCAGCTGGATCGCGAGGCATTCGCTCAGGTTTCGCGCGCATACGCCGGGCGGATCGAACTTCTGCAGCACGGCGACGACCTCGTCGACCGCTTGCTGCGACGCACCGAGCCGCTCGGCGGCCTGGCCGAGATCGGCCGGCAGGTAGCCGGCGTCGTCGACCAGGTCGATCAGATACTGCCCGATCATGCGCTGCGCCGGCGCCGAGAACGCCACCGCGAGCTGTTCGGCGAGGTGGTCGGCAAGCGTCAGCTCGGCGGCCACGAAAGCTTCGAGATTGTACTCGTCGTCGCTGGAGGCGCCGCCGCCCCATTCGGTGTAGACCGATGGCGGCGCATCCTGTGCGGCGCGCGCCGCCGCCTCCGCCGGCTCCTCGGAAAACACGTTGTCGAGGCGGGTATCGAGCGTCTGCTCGATTTCGGCGCGGCTGCCGAGGTCGCGGTTCAGCCATTCCTCCTGGCCGGGCTCGAAGCCGGCCTCGCCGCCTGGGCCTGCGGCCTTGTCGGAGGCGTCGCCATCGTCCCCATAGCTGCTGGAACCGTCGGAATCGCCGTAGTCCGGCCGCTCCATGGCGGGCTCGCCGGCCACCGGCGGCTCCGGTCCGTCGGCGGCCCGTTCCAGCAGCGGATTGCGCTCCAGCTCTTCCTCGACAAAGGCTGACAGATCAAGGTTCGACAGCTGCAGCAGCTTGATCGCCTGCATCAGCTGCGGCGTCATCACCAGCGACTGCGACTGGCGGAACTCTAGTCTTTGGGTCAGCGCCATGGAGGCAAGAACGATCCTAAAAGTTGGCTCGATTCTTGCTTATATTAGTCCGAAGCCCTTGTACACGGCTTGACGGATTGGAAAATAGCGATAAGCGCGATCAGCAAAAAGTGGACGCCCCGGTTTTGCGTCCGATCGCGCGTCAAATTCTTTAATTAGCGCATGATCTTATCGCCAAACCGCTTCACACTTTGGCGGATCATGCGCTACAAGCGGAATTCCTCGCCAAGGTAAAGCCGACGTACATCGGGATCATTAACGATCTCCTCCGGGCTTCCCTCAGTCAAGATTTCACCGGCATAGACGATATAGGCGCGGTCGGTCAGCCCGAGCGTCTCGCGGACATTGTGGTCGGTGATGAGCACGCCGATGCCGCGGTTGGTGAGATGGCGGACGAGGTCCTGGATGTCGCCGACCGCGATCGGGTCGATGCCGGCGAACGGCTCGTCGAGCAGCATGTAATTGGGGCGCGTCGCCAGCGCGCGCGCAATCTCGACGCGGCGGCGCTCGCCGCCGGACAACGCAATCGACGGGCTCTTGCGCAGCCGCGTGATGTTGAACTCGTCGAGCAGCGAATCCAGCTCGTGCTCACGCTTCTTCTTCGAGGGCTCGACGACCTCGAGCACCGCGCGGATGTTCTGCTCGACCGACAGGCCGCGGAAGATCGAGGCTTCCTGCGGCAGATAGCCGATGCCAAGGCGCGCGCGCTGATACATCGGCAGCTTGGTGACGTCGTGGCCATCGAGCTCGATCGCGCCGCGATCGGCCTTGATCAGCCCGGTGATCATGTAGAACACGGTGGTCTTGCCGGCACCGTTGGGCCCGAGCAGGCCGACCGCCTCGCCACGGCGCACATAGATGCTGACGCCGCGCACGACCTGGCGGCTGCCGAAGCTCTTTTCCACGCTATGCACAGCCAGATAACCCGGCCGCTTGATCAGCTGCGGCGCGGCGGGAGCGCTGTTCCTGGCCGGCCTCGCACGCGCCGGCGCTGCTGCCGGTTGGGATCGCGGCAGCTCGACGCCGGGAGCCGACGCGGCGCGCGCCATCGGCGGCGCGTCACGCACTGGAGACGTCAGCATCTCGCCGAACTGGTCATCGAGCGCCGTGATGTCGTCATGCGAGCGCGCAAATCCGGTACTGCGTTTCGCAGAGCGCCGCCGGAACATGCCGAGAAAATCCACCATCCCCGCTTCGCTTCAGCCTTTCACGGTGATCCCGCGACCTCGCCTGCGCATCGATCGATTCGCGTGCGAAGCCGCAAGCATGAGCCGGAAATCTGAATACCGGCCTTCCCGCGCGACAAAAGCGGACGCGTTTGCGCGGAGATCATGCTCGAACAACACGGCAAAGCGCGATCACCCGCGCCTTGAATGAATGGATGCCCCTGTCCCGGCCGACATATTCCCCTCGAGGCGCATTGTTCGGCCGGGCCGCTGCAGTAGATACAGTCTCGCCCCGCCGGCTTCAACCACGCGGCCGCAGAATATTATCTAACTGATTGATTCTGCTTGACCTTACGTGAAGCTTACTTGGACTTGCCGCCCGGAAGCAGCTGCATCGGCGACGGGGCCGGGGCTGAGCCGGGGGCGGCCGGCGTGCCGCACTTGCCGCTCTGTCCGCCCGGCGACTGGATGAACAGGCCCTGCACCTTGCCATTGTCGGCTTCGACGCGCGAGACGCCGGTGGTCATGTCGACCAAAAGGCGGTCGCCGCGCAGCACATTCTGGCACTGGGTCAGCACCACCTGGCTGCCGCCGCCGCCAAGCATCGTGATCAGATTGGTCTTGGTGTCGAAGATCGCGGTCTCGCCGGTGACGACCTGATCCTTCTGGGTCACGACGACATTGCCCTTCGCCTCCAGCCGCTTGATCGAGGAGGCGCCGCCGGGGCCCGGGGTTGCCGTCTGCATCGGCGCGGCGCCCTTGGCGTTTGCCCCCTTGGTGCCGGCCGGGGCGGGCGCCGGCGCCTGGGTCGATTTATCCTCGTAGAACACGACCAGCGTCTTCGACGTCATGGTGGTGTCGCCCTGCACGACCTTCACATTGCCGGCGAAGGTCGCCTCCTTTTTCTTGTCGCGCATTTCGAGCGAAGCAGCCTCGATCTGGATCGGCTGGTCGCGGTTCTGCGAGAAGCCCTGCATAGCGTTGGGCACGCCGCTCATCGAGCCCTGCGCGAACGCGGCACTCGCGGAGAAAAGCGCGAGCAGGAACGCCGCAATTGCCATGCCGTGCGGAAAACGTCTCATCATCAAAATCATTTCGTGTTGGCGGATTTGCGCGGCTTCGGCGGCGGCGGCGGTGGAGCGGGCTCGGCAGGCGGGGCAGCATTGTTGTCACCAAGCTTGTCGAGATTCATCACGACATTGCCTTCGAACCGCACCAGCTCGCCGCTGTTGTAGATCCGGAGCCTGTCGGCGGTCAGCGTGCCGTCGAGCAGCTTGACGTCGACATGCTCGTCCGACGACACGTTGCCCTTGTTGATGTCGACGAAGGCCTGCGTCAGCCTCGCCTCATAGCCGGTGGACGACTGCAGGAAGATGTCCTGGCGCAAGTCGAGCAGCTGCTTCTTGTTGTCGAAGAAGCCGGTGCGCGCATCCATCGTCACCGTCGACCGATCCTGCTGCGCCACCTTGGCGCGGATCGTCTTCAGCTCGACATGGTCGGGATCGGTGACATCCTGGATCGCCGCCTTGGCCCACATTTCGTAGGGCCGTCCGTCGTTGGAGAAGCCGGCGATATGCGGCGCTTCCATCGTGATCTTGGTGCCGGACACGACGAGGTTATCCATCTCGAGCGGCAGCTTGGGGATCAGGTCGTGGAACGGATTGAAGAGTGCGATGTAGATGATCACGGCCATCGCCAGCCCGACCATCGCGGGAACCGCGACGCGCAGAATCCGCACCATGCGACTGTGCCGCGCGGCGGCGGCAAAGCGCGCCTCGAGGCCCGTGACATAGGCTGGATTCTGAACCGAATTCACCTGAGCTCCAGAGGCGCGAAACTGCCCCTATTCTAGCCGGAGCCGCCCGAATATGCAGCCCGGACCTCACCTCGCGCCCCTGCACCGGACCACGCGTGAACAGTTTGGCCGAAACGGGGCGGAACTGCCCCGGCCGCGACGAATTCGGCGCTCATCATGAATGGGCGAAAATGTCCTCGGCCTCCCAGCCGTCGAGATCGAGCCTGGCACGGGCGGGAAGGAAATCGAAGCAGGCCTGGGCGAGATCGGTCCGTCCCTCGCGCGCGAGCATGACATTCAACTTGTCGCGCAGCGCATGCAGGTGCAGCACGTCGGAGGCCGCGTAGGCGAGCTGGGCCTCGCTGAGGCTTTGCGCGCCCCAGTCGCTCGACTGCTGCTGCTTCGACAATTCGACGTTCAGCACCTCGCGCACCAGATCCTTCAGGCCGTGGCGATCGGTGTAGGTGCGCGACAGCCGCGAGGCGATCTTGGTGCAATAGACCGGCGTCGGCATCACGCCGAACGTGTTGTAGAGCACCGCGACGTCGAACCGTGCGAAATGGAAGATCTTGGTGATCTTGGGATTGGCGAGCAGCGCCTTCAGGTTCGGCGAATCGGTGTGGCCCTTCGGAATCTGGATCACGTCGGCGGTGCCGTCGCCGCTCGACATCTGCACCACGCAGAGCCGGTCACGGTGCGGATGCAGCCCCATGGTCTCGGTGTCGATCGCCACCGAATCGGTGTAGCGGGACAGATCGGGCAGGTCGCCGCGATGCAGGCGGATGGTCATGCTGTCAAAAACCTCGTCGAATCGCTGTCGGAATAAACTACCGTCCAATCCGCCGACAGGCGAGCATGCGCCAGTCTTCGGATCGCGCATTGGTATCGGGGCCCGTCAGGGCCGGACACGAGCAGCGGGAATCCTTAATTGTTCCGGCACAGATAGTTCAGGGTGTACCGCCATTGTGCAGCGGAGACAATGGGTTGCTGTCCCCGCCGCGCGCCCCCACGAGGGCGCGCCATCATTGCCAGCTGACGCGGAGGCCGAAGCGGCCGGTGATGTCCTCGCGATGGAGGCTGTCCACCGAGGTCGTGTAGTCGGCGCTCGCATAGGCGCTGATCGTGCGATTGAGCTGCGCGGAGACGCCGGCACCGATCTCGACGGCGGTGCCGCGGCTTTGCACGCCGATCAGGTCCGTCGTCGCGAAGGCGATGCTGCGGTCGTTCGCGGCCGTGTGCCAGAGATTGGCCTCGAGATACGGACGCAGTTCGGTCGTGCCGGCGACGAAGGTTGAGGGAATGCGCACGCCGAGCCGCCCGGTCAACGTATCGGCACTGCCGAGCGCGACGCTCGAAAACATGTCGTTGAAGCTGTCGAACGACTGGCGCTGCCATATCAGCTGCACCTGCGGCTCGATCGCGAGAAAACTGTTCAGCGGGATCGGCGCGCCGGCTTCCAGCGATGCAGCGACGCCGGTGCCCGACACCCGTGCGCCGACCTGACGATCCGACTGCGGGCTTGCGCCGAAGAAGCTGCCCATCAGCACGGCGTCGACATACCAGCCCGACGGGCCGACATGGGTCCAGTAGCCGCCGATATTCTGGCTGTCGATCGAGAGCGTGCCGGTGCGGACGTCGTTCAGGCCGAGCGCGAAGCCGCTGATGTTGCCGCTGGCCCAGCCATACGCATAGAAGAAGCCGGCGCGATCATGATGCTCGGGCGCGGACTGGAAGCGCAGGATGTCGACGCCGACCTGCACGCCGGCCATGGTGCCGTCGAAGGCGGGGCTGATCGTGCCGGCCCAGCTCTGCGAGCTGTGCGAGCCATAGGCACGCGCCCACGCCGCCGGCTGTTCGCCGCCGCTGGTCAGCAAGGCCTGATCGCCCTGGCGCTGATGGAAGGTGCCGAGCGTCGCCAGCCCGAGCTTTTGCGCCACCTGCGGCAGCGCCGAATAGACCGACACCTCCTCACGGTAGAGCTGGACCGGCGCGGCGCCCGCCGGCGGCGGCGTCAGCGACGACAGATCCTCCGCAGGCGGCCCCGGAGGCGGCGGCACCACGTTGGGCGATAAAGGCGGCGCCGGCGCGGGCGCAGCCAGCGGCGCAGGCGAGGCCGTGCCGGGCAACAATGTCGAGCGCAGATACCAGTTGTCGGCGCTGCCGGCGGAGACGCCGCCGCGGAACAAGAGATATTCGTGCGCGCCCGCTACGACGGCGTTGGAGAGGCCGAACGCGCCCGCAGCCGTGGTGCCGCCGTTGACGGCCTGCACCACCATGATGCCGTCGGCGGTGGTCAATGCGCCCGCGCCGCCGGCATTGGTGACGGTCACCGCGGTCGAGCCCGACGCATTGCCGCCGGAGATGACGAGCCGATCCGACGGTGAGCCATCGCCGCCGAGCACGGTGCGCAGATAGAGCCCGCCGCCATTGCCGACAAGTTGCCGGCAATGGTCAGGCTGTTCGCCGCGGTAGCGCCGCCATTGGTCAGGTTGATGACGCCGGCATTGGTGACGGTGATCGGCGGGCCGCCCGGAAACGGCGTGATCGACGGATTGGCGCCATTGCCGGCCAGCAGGCTGGTGCCGGCCGCGATCGACACATTGCCGGTCAGCGACGTCTGCAGCGTCAGCGAGCCGCTGTTGTCGAAGGTGTTGGCGAAGGTGCCGGTGCCGGCCCAGGTCCAGTCATTGCCCTCCATCGTCAGCGTCTGGAATCGCGCGAACGCATTATCTACCGTGCCGCTGCCTTGCAGCCGCACCTGGTTGCCGCCCCCGCCGTCGGCAAGCCCGACGATCTGCGAGCCGGTTTGCAGGATCATCGTCACCGCACCGCCGCCGCCCGCGAGCGCCGTACCGCTGCTGCCGGCGATCAGGCCGGCATTGACGATGGTGGTGGCGCCGTTGAGCGTGCGGATCGCGGGTCCCGCCTGGCTGATGATCTTGCCGCCGGCGAGGTTCTCGATCCGGGCGGTGAACGACGATCCGGCGGTGTTGGAGAACACGCCGTCGGCATTGACGCCGCGCGCCTCGATCGTGCCGCTGTTGCGCAACACGCCGGCATTGCCCTGCATGACACGGTGTTGTCGGCGGTGCCGCCCGCATCGCCGCCGGTCGTCAGCAGCGTGCCGGTGTTGGTGATGGTCGCAAACTGGCCGGCGGAGAAAATCGCACGGGCGCCTACGCCGGGCGTGGTGATGGTGCCGCTATTGGTGAAGGTGTTGCTGTCGCCGGTCTGCACATAAAGGCCGTGCGATTGCGGGCCCTGGGAGGTGATCGTCCCGGTATTAATCAGCGTGTTGTTGTGTGCTGCGTGAGACCGGTGATGGCAAGGCCGCGCGAGGTGCCGCTCTGCGTCGTGATCGTGCCGTTGTTGATCAGCGTGTTGCCGTTGCTGCTGGCGGCGATCACATTGCTGCCGGCGCCCGAGGTCGTGATCACGCCCGATGCGCCGTTGGTGAAGACGTTGCCGTCGCCGCTGCCGAAGATCCCGGTGCCACCGCCGCTGATGGTCAGCGTGCCGATATTGGTGGCGGCGCTGCCGGAGACAAGCCCGATCGCGGTCGCTCCGGCCCCGGGCGTGATGCCGGCGCCCTGCAGCACGTTCACGGTGACGTTCGAGCTGCCGGCAGCGGCCTGCACGCCGGCCGGCGAGGGATTCGGCGCTGCGGTCGAGCAGGTTACCGTCTGCCCGCTCGCCGGCGCGAGACTGTCGCAGGCGGCAAACGCCGGCGACGTGGACAACAGGCAACCGCCACTTAGAGCCGTGCACGACAGGATCGCCGCGAGCCGCGAGGAAACCATGCCCTTACTCCAACGTCGGCGCGAAGCCGAGCGCCCGGCCTCCCGCCACCCCCGCCCCGCTCTCAGCTCCGCCGATCGCTCCATTCAAACTTGAAACGATTTGCAGCGACCTGTTGCGCGGTCGCCACAGACGGAACCATGAGATGCATCCGCATGATTCACATCCTTGACGTGCGTAGGCTTTCAAGGTTGTGAAGTACAGCATTCACCCGTTGCAGTTATCGACCGACACAACCGGAAACAAAATCGCCATGGCGTCTCGGGTGCGCCGCTGTCCCCATTTTCTCGCCAAGTTCGACGTGGGCACGCGGCCAAGTCGGGGCCAAGTCATTGCCGCGACGCGTTCAATTTCGAGGGAACTGTTGCCCGCGCGCCCCATGAAATCGGGCCGCGCCGACCCTATTTGTTGCCAGCCCGAACCCGCCGTCCCAAATGAAATGAGCCTTATGTCCGACCAGACCATCGCCGCGCCGATCGACGACCAGCAGGAGCGCGGCTTCTCGCGCTACCAATCGTTCCTGATCGCGCTGCTCGCCTTCACGCAATTCACGCTGATCCTCGACTTCATCATCATGTCGCCGCTCGGCGCCATTCTGATGCCGTCGCTGAACATCACGGCCGGGCAATTCGGCGTCGCGGTCTCGGCCTACGCGTTCGCGGCCGGGATTTCCGGCGTCCTCGCCGCCGGCTTTGCCGATCGCTTCGACCGCAAGCGGCTGCTGCTGTTCTTCTATGTCGGCTTCATGCTCGGCACCGTGCTCTGCGCGCTGGCGCAGAATTTTCACGTGCTGCTGCTCGGCCGCATCGTCACCGGCGTGTTCGGCGGGGTGATCGGCTCCGTCGTGCTTGCCATCGTCACCGACCTGTTCCCGCTGCAACAGCGCGGCCGCGCCATGGGCATCCTGCAGACGGCGTTCGCCGCGAGCCAGGTGCTCGGCGTCCCGGCCGGCCTGTTCCTGGCCAATCACTTTAACTGGCACATCTGCTTCGTGGCCATTGTCGGCCTGTCGATTGCGGCGATCGCGGCGATTGCGATCGCGATGCAGCCGGTCGATGCCCATCTCAAATTGCAGCACGACAGCAATCCGTTCCGCCATCTGATCGCGACCGTGGGCCAGCCGCGCTACACGCTGGCTTTCCTGGTGACCACGCTGCTCGCGACCGGCGGCTTCATGCTGATGCCGTTCGGCAGCGCCTTCACCGTGCACAATCTCGGCATCGACATCGTCCACCTGCCGACGATCTATCTCGTCTCGGGCCTGTTCAGCATCATCATCGGGCCGCTGGTCGGCCGCGCCAGCGATGCGTTCGGCAAATATCCGACCTTCGTGTTCGGCTGCGTGGTGTCCGTCATCATGGTGCTGATCTACACCAACCTCGGCCACGTCTCGCTGCTGACCGCGATCCTGGTCAATGTGCTGATGTTCATCGGCATCTTCTCGCGCATGATCCCGTCCCAGGCGCTGATGTCGGCGATTCCCGACGCCAGCCAGCGCGGATCGTTCAGCGCGATCTCGGCCTCGGTGCAGCAGCTGTCGGGCGGGCTGGGCTCGGTCTTTGCGGCGGCAATCATCGCGGAAAATCCCGACGGTTCGCTGCTGCATTTCGACCGGCTAGGCTACATCGTCGTCGCAACGACCATCATTTCGATGATCGCGATGTATTTCGTGCAGCGGCCGATCGCGCGACGCGCGGGCCGGCGGATCGTGTGACGGCAGGGGCCGCTCGTTCCGGCTACGCGGGCTTCGGCAGCTACATTTGAAGCGAGGAAACGAGAGGAATTGCGCAGAATGCTTTGTCAAGCAAGGCCTTGCGAAGGCGCTGCGCAACACCGCGGAGCTTCGGGTGGTGTTCCACCAGCCGCTTGGTGCGGTCCACCGCGGACATCACTCCGGCGGCCTGTCGGCCGAGCCTGGTGAGCGGAATGAAACTGTCGAACAATGGCTCGTCGTCCTTGCAGAACAGCCGCTTGTACTCATGCGAGCCGAGGCCGAAGTCGAAGGCGCGATAGTGCCGGCCGGCAAAATGATGGATGATTTCCTGCATCAGGAGCAGGCCGGGACTGATTTCGCGTTGTCTGACAAAGTATAGGTGTTGAACATCGTCGAGAAGCGGTGGCCATCGGCAGCCAAGGCGAAGATCGCGATCACTTCCTCGTCGCATTCGAGCGCATGGATTTCGATGACACGGCCGCCGTGGGACAGCCTTGTCGTGCAGGCGGCGCGGATGAAGTTCTCCACCGCGCCTTCGGCGAACACATTGGACACCTTCCGCTCGGCCAACCGCTCCGACTTCACGCGGAAAAACCAGTCGAGCAGACGGGCAATGTCGGCATCAGTGGAGGCAACGTGATAGCGGTAGCCGGTCAGCTCCAGCAGTTTGCGCTGCTTGAGCTTCATGCGGCGGGAGGCATTGCCGATCAGGTTCGCGGCCGTTGCGCCCGGCTCGATTGTGCGCATCGGGCAGTTCAAGACCAGGGGCTCATGAGGCAGCAGCGCCAGCGGGTTTTGCACGCCGCGCCACTGCGCCGGCTGCTGGCGCAACGCCAGCACGTCGACTTTGTCACGCTTGGCGAGCATCGCCATGAATGCGTGGAGATCGGCCTTCGTGGCACCCAAGGCGAACCCACGCTCCCACAGGCCCATATTGAAGGTTGCGTGCTCGCCGCCCATGAAGCTCGCGCGGCGGACGCCGAGAACCGTTTGCAGAGCAAGCGGGAGCAAGCCCCGTGGTTGGCCATCGCCGTCACGCGCGATGACGATGAAAGGCGACAGTCCCGCGCGCTCACCGACCTCACGCTGCCAGGGGGCGAGGAAGTCGAACCGCTGAAAGGGCGTGATGGAATGACTCGAGTTCTCAAGACTCCGCCAGATCATCTCGGCGGCGTCGAGATCATGGACGACGTCGACGGCGGCGATGCGCGCTGATTGAGCTCGCGCCGTCCGGCTTTCGATCGCGATCATCGCCAAGCTCTGTCGTGGTGCATAGTCGGAGCGCGGCTGGGGCCGTCCAGTCGGCGCCCGATCTGAGCGTAATTCGATGCCGGGACAAAATTGGCAAAATGCCGCAGGACGAGAGAACTGGGATTACCTCCATCGTTTATTCGTTGGTCATGAAGCTGTCGCTTCGCGCGACGCGCGGGCCGACGGATCGTGTGACGGCAGGGGCTGCGGCGGCGATCGCCGGCGTTCTCAAATTCCCAGCATCGGCCGACGTGTTCAGCCAATCGCAAACATGTCGGCACGCTCAATGATCAGATCGCGGAATAGTCTCGCGCGGCGCGACATCCAATGCGGGTCAGGATAGACGAGATGCATCGGTAGCGATGGTACCGCATAATCCGGCAGCAGATGAACAAGCCGGCCTGCGGCGATGTGTTCGACGGCGCACCAGCTTGGCAGCACCGCGACGCCGAGCCCCTCAACCGTCGCGAGCGTCATCACGTCGGCGTCGTCACAGGTCATGGACGGCGCGATCTCGACCACATGGCGGCCGGTCTCGGCTTCGAACGTCCACTGATTCCGCGGCGACAAGCGTGAATACGTTACGCTCGGCATGCGGCGCAGATGGTCGGGGAGGAGCGGGGCTTGATGCCGTGCGAGCAGTGAAGGGGCCGCCACCAGGAGGCGCTTGATGGTGCCGACGCGCCGCGCCACCAGCGAGCTGGAGTTCAGCATTCCGATCCGAATTGCCAGCTCCGTCCCGGTCTCCACCAGGTCTACGAACTGCTCGGTGAAGCTCGCATCGAGCCGCACGTCGGGATAGCGGCGAAGATACTCTGCGAAAATGCCGCGGAAAAAGTAGCGACCGAACGAGGTCGGCACAGTGATTCGCAAGGTCCCCGACGGACTGCGAACCCGGCTCTGCGCCGGCGTGCTGGCACTTTCCAACAGCGCGACGATATCCTTGGCGAGCTTGAGCACGCGATCGGCCTCCGGCGTCGGACGAACCTTGCGCGTAGTGCGGACGAACAGCCGGCAGCCGAACTCCGCCTCCAACAACGCCACGCGCTTGCTGATGGCCGGCTGTCCGAGGCCCAGATCGCTCGCGGCCTGGCTGAAGCTGCCGGCCTCCATCACGCGAATGAAGGTTTGCAGCGCATCGATTCGATCCATGCATTCCTCCCAGGAATTTGTAATATTCTTATCATTCCCTACATGGACACAGTCGATCCGGTCTAGCCTCTCGGTAACCAGGGAGGATCAACAATGAACAAATCGATCGGGATCGTCGGCGCCGGAATCGGGGGCCTGCATCTGGCTCTTTATCTCCAACAGCATGGGATCCAGGCGACGGTGCTGACCGACCGCACTCCGGAGCAGTACGCCTCGGCGCGGCTGATGAACACGGTCGCCCATCACAGCGTCACCATCGCGCGTGAGAACGAACTAGGCGTGAACCATTGGGATGACGCCGCCACGATCTACCACCACCACGACCATTTCTTTAATTTCCCAGGCAACGGGCTGCTGTTTCGCGGCGCGTTCAAGAAGCCGAGCCGGGCAGTGGATTACCGCATGTACCTGCCCGCGCTGATGAGGGATTTCGAGCATCGCGGCGGCAGCATCGAATATGCCAGCATCCAGGACGACGACATCCCGGCTCTGGTTTCACGCTTTGACCTTCTCGTCGTGTCGACCGGCAAAGGTGCGCTCGGGCGAATGTTCGCCCATCGGCCGGAGTTGTCCCCCTACAGCCAGCCACAGCGCCTGCTCTGCGTGGGCCTCTATGACGGCGTCGATCACGGCAGCCCGGACGGTGACGACCCGCGCGGTGTCACGCTCTCGGTGTCGCCCAGACATGGCGAGATGATCGTCATTCCGACGCTGTCATTCAGCGGCATGAAGACGGCGCTCCTGATGGAGAACATTCCCGGCGGCGACATGGCCGATCTGGTCTCGCTGAGCTACGACGCGGACCCTGCAGCCTTCCGCCAGACAATTCTCGACAAGCTGGAAAAGCATCATCCGCACACCTACAACCGGATCGACACCCATCGCTTCGGGCTTGCCCAGCCGCTCGACCTGCTGCAAGGCGCGGTGGTGCCGACCGTGCGGCAATCGTCGGTCGCCTTCGATGGTGAGAAATTCGCCGTCGCGCTGGGCGACGTACATTCAGTGGTCGACCCGCTGATGGGCCAAGGCGCCAACATCGCCTCCTACGCCGCCTTCGAACTCGGCAAGGCGATCGTGGAAACGGTGGCCTTCGACGCACGCTTCATTGAGGAGGTGGATCGCGCCCGCGAAAATCGCGTGTTCGCGGCTGCGCGCTGGACGAATCTGATGCTGCGGCCGCCGTCCGAGGCGATGGGTCGGCTGATCCTCACCATGGCGCAGGACCGAGAACTCTGCGACGAGTTCACCGATAATTTCAACTACCCGGAGCGTCAGTGGGATCGTGTCGCGACCGACAAGCGCATCCACGCTTGGATCGACAGGCGCGCGCCGCTCGCTGCCTGACGCAACAATGATCGCGAGCCGGCCGTACGGTCCACTTGCACCAGGCCGCGACTGCGTGCCGACAAACCATCTCTCGAACCACACGCCGAAAGGCGCGACCTCTTGCCGTTTCGCCATGGAGCGCGATCGATGAACCCGCATCCCGATCCGGCGAGCTTCCGGGCGGCCGCTGCGCGATTCCCCACAGGCGTGACAGTCGTGGCGAGCATCGACCGCGACGGCACTCCGGTCGGCATGACGGCCAACAGCTTCACGACCGTCTCCACCAAACCGCCGACCGTGCTGGTCTCGGTGATGCGAGGGCGGACCTGGCAGGCGATCATGGATTCGAAGCGTTACGCCGTGAATGTCCTTCACGCGGAAGATCTCGCACTCTGCGCGCACTTCTCCGGCGGGCCGCGGGCCGAAAGCTCGCCATCGCTGGTCGAACGGGAAGAGTTTCCGGTCCTGTCGCAAGCGATCGCCCAGTTCGCTTGCGACGTGGTCCGGTCAATTGACGTCGCCGACCACACGCTGTTCATTGGCGAGGTCCGCTGGTGCCGGCAGCGAGACGGTTCCCCGCTCGCCTTTTATTCCAGCCGATTCTGCAACGGGCTCGGCATGACGATCGAGCCCGCGGAGGCAGTCGCCTATCCCGCCGACGGATGGGCGATCTAAGGCGAAGCGCGAAGCCTTCGCGCGACGACCCCTGGAGAACCCGAAATTTGCGGCGCACTGGAGCGGTGGCGCCACGGGGGAACGATCGCAAGCGCCAGTTGAGCAGGGTGCCTGCCAAGCTCGTCAAGCCCGTCCTGAGATGGTGGAATGAAGATCGGGGACAGAGTCGAAGTCGTGGCGATTCCAGATACGCTACCGGAATACACGGGAACGCGGACATTCTTCACGAGGTGTCTCGGCCGCCATTTTCCGACCGTCGATCTCAAGGGAGAACTGGTCGAACTCGAAGTCGGCGAGGTGGTCGAGGAGTCCAGCTACATGCACTCGATTTGGATCGAACGAGATTACGTCCGTCGCGTCTAACGACGAGAAATGAGGGCCAACGGTAGAATCGCTGTCTCGCCTCTACCCTCGCTGGGTGACGGCTTGCCCGCACCCACCCCCCCGGATACTGAGCGATTTCAATCGCTTAAAAAGGGGGTGGTGCCCAGGAAAGGACTCGAACCTTCACGGCCGTTAAGCCACTGGCACCTGAAGCCAGCGCGTCTACCAATTCCGCCACCTGGGCATGTGGAGCGGCTTAGTAAGGATCGGTTGCGCGCTTGTCAAATTCGCGATTGGAAATTCAAATACCCTGTACAGGATAAGGCCGATGGCGTATCGCCAGACGGTTAACCTACGTCAATCGCTCTCGAATCCCACAGGAATCACCCCATGGCATCGAACCTGGACACGCTGGTCACGGTCTTCGGCGGATCGGGTTTTCTGGGGCGGAACGTGGTCCGGGCGCTCTGCAAGCGCGATTACCGCGTCCGAGTCGCGGTGCGGCGGCCCGAGCTAGCCGGCCATCTGCAGCCGCTCGGCCGGGTCGGGCAGATCCATGCCGTCCAGGCCAATGTGCGCTACCCGGCCTCGGTCGAGGCGGCGATGCGTGATTCGCATATTGCCATCAACCTGGTCGGCATCCTGGCCGAGGGCGGCGGGCAGAGCTTCGATGCCGTGCAGGTGAAGGGCGCCGAGACCATCGCCAAGGCGGCGGCCGCGGCCGGCGGGCGGATGGTCCATGTCTCGGCGATCGGGGCCGACGCGGATTCGCCCTCGAGCTATTTCCGCGCCAAGGCGGGCGGCGAGGCAGCGGTGCTGGCGGCGTTGCCGTCGGCCACCATCATGCGGCCGTCGCTGCTGTTCGGGCCCGAGGATCAGTTCACCAACCGCTTTGCGGCGCTGGCACGGATGTCACCGGTGCTGCCGCTGGTCGGCGGCGGGGTCAACACGGTGCAGCCGGCCTATGTCGGCGACGTCGCGGACGCCGTGGTCCATGCCGTGGAAGGCAAGGCGAAGCAGGGCGCAGCTTACGAGCTCGGCGGGCCGGAAGTGCTGACCATGCGCGAGGTGATGCAGATCATCCTCAAGATCACCCAGCGCGATCGCATGCTGGCGCCGCTACCGTTCGGCCTCGCCAAGTTCCAGTCGTACTTCCTGCAGTTCGCGCCGGGGCCGTTCACGCTGACGCCGGACCAGGTCGAGATGCTGCGTTCGGACAATGTGGTGTCCGACGCCGCCAAGGCCGCCGGCCTGACCTTCGCAGGCCTCGGCATCTCGCCGGATTCGATGGAAGCGATCGCCCCGCAATATCTCTGGCGCTTCCGCGCGACGGGTCAGTTCCAGAAGAAGAGCGCGTAGGCAGCTCTCTCCACCTGTCGTCCCGGCCAAGCCAACGGGTCGCGCGAACGCGCGCCCGATGACAGGCTCCGCGCGAGCCGGCACGGCACCACTACGTTTTTCCCACGCTACCAATCCCTTCCCCGTCACCCCCGCGCAAAGGCTTTGCCTTTGTCGCTGGAGGTGCGAGCCTTGCGGCGCAATTGCGCCGCTGGGCGAGCCTCGAAGGATGAACGGCCAGGATCAGGGCCGTCGCCCTTCGAGACGGCCGCTTTGCGGCCTCCTCAGGGTGACGGTGATGGGATGGTGTCCATCGCGCCTTACCGTCCCATCGCCAGCGCGATCAGGCCGAGCGTGCCGACGATCACGCGCCACCAGGCGAAGAAGGTGAAGCCGCGGCGGGTGACGAAGTTGAGGAAGGCCCGCACCACGATCATCGCCGTGATGAACGACACCACGAAGCCGACCGCGATGACGCTGAGATTGTCGGAGGTGAAGTCGGCCCGGTTCTTGTAGAAATCATAGGCGAACGCGCCGACCATGGTCGGGATCGCGAGGAAGAACGAGAACTCCGCCGCCGAGCGCTTGTCGGCGCCGAGCAGCATCGCCGCCACGATGCTGGCGCCCGAGCGCGACACGCCGGGAATCATCGCCAGGCACTGCGCGACGCCGATCCAGAAATACATCAGCAGCGGGAAGCGGGTCGCATCGTCCTCGTACACTTTGAGATCGAGCTGATCGACCCACAGCAACACGGCGCCGCCGACGATCAGCGTGAAGCAGACCACCCACGGATTGAACAGGAACTCCTTGATGTATTTGCCGGCGATCAGGCCGATCACGACCGCGGGCAGGAACGCCACCAGCACGCCGATCACGAAGCGGCGGTCGTCGGGATTGCTGAACATGCCAAGCGCCACGCGCCACAATTTGACGAAGTAGAGCGCGAGGATCGCGAGGATCGCTCCGAGCTGGATCAGGATCGCAAAGCTCTTCCAGAAATTGCCTTCGCCCAGATTGAAGAAGCGCTCCGCAAGCAGCAGGTGACCTGTCGAGGAGACCGGCAGGAACTCCGTGACGCCCTCGATGATGCCGAGAATCACCGCCCGCAGCATATCCGTCATCATGTTGTGGCCTGCCCTGTGTGGAAAACGGGATTCTTCTCGCTTATTCGCACATTGGCCGCAATCGCAAAAAATCGTCAAACAATGGGTTACCCGACCGATTTGCTGAGCTATAGCGTTTTTGTGACCCGCGCCATCTGCGGGGGTGGCTACCGGTTTGCGTGCTGACGCGACATAGAGACGACCGGAACTGGTCTGGCCAAAGCACAGGTCCAGGCCGCACAGGTTGATGATTTCTTAAGCGCCGCGAAACTACCAAGGGCTTCATGTACACGCTGTATCACCATCCGTTCTGTCCGCATTCGCGCTTCATTCGGCTCGTGCTCGGCGAGTATGGGCTCGATTTGCGTCTTGTGGAGGAACGGGTGTGGGAACGGCGCGAGGCGTTCCTGGCGCTCAATCCGGCAGCCACCACGCCGGTACTGATCGCCGAGAGCTTTCCGCCGATTCCGGGTGCGCCTGTGATCGCCGAATATGTCGACGAGACGCACGGCCTCGATGCCGGCGATCGGCGGCTGTTGCCGACGTCGACGGCCGAGCGCGTCGAGGTGCGCCGGCTGATGGCGTGGTTCAACGAGAAATTCTTCGAGGAAGCCTCCAACCCGCTGGTGACCGAGCGGATCTACAAGCGGTTCATGAGCGAGGATAATGGCGGCGGCCCGCCGGCGCCCGACATCATGCGCGCCGCCAAGGTCAATGTGCGCTATCATCTGAGCTATATCGGCTGGCTGGCGAAGACGCGGAACTATCTCGCCGGTGACCGCCTGACCTACGCGGATCTCGCCGCCGCGGCGCATCTCTCGGCGATCGACTATCTAGGCGACGTGCCATGGAGCGAGGACGACGCGGCAAAGTCGTGGTACGCGCGGGTGAAGTCCCGCCCGTCGTTCCGCCCGCTGCTCAGCGAATGGCTGGCGGGGGTGCCGGCGTCGCGCACCTATGTGGATCTCGACTTCTGAACCCGGCGGTCAGGCTCTCCCCTTCCGATCTCAAGGCAGCGCTTCAGCGCGAGGCGCATGCGCTCGGCTTCGACGCCGTCGGCTTCACCGCGCCTGATGCGACCAGCGAGGCCGGAAAATATTTCCTCGAATTCCTCGGCTCCGGCGGCCATGGCGACATGGACTGGCTCGCGGCCAATCCGGAGCGGCGCACCGATCCGCGCGTGCTGTGGGGCGGCGTGCGCTCGATCATCATGCTCGGCGTCAATTACGGGCCCGACGACGACCCGCTCGACATCCTTGCACGCCGGTCGCATGGCGCGATCTCGGTCTATGCGCAGGGCGACGACTATCATGACGTGATCAAGAAGCGGCTGAAGGTCCTGGCGCGCTGGCTCGCCACGATCACCGGCGATGAGGTGAAGGTGTTCGTCGACACCGCCGCTGTCATGGAGAAGCCGCTTGCCCAGGCAGCCGGCATCGGCTGGCAGGGCAAGCACACCAACCTCGTGTCGCGCGAATTCGGCTCGTGGCTGTTTCTCGGCGCGATCTATTCGGCTACCGAGCTGCCGCGCGATGTTGCCGAGGCCGATCATTGCGGCAGCTGCCGCGCCTGCCAGGACATCTGTCCGACCGCGGCGTTCCCCGCGCCCTACAAGCTCGATGCGCGGCGCTGCATCTCGTATCTGACGATCGAGAACAAGGGTCCGATCCCGCACGAATTCCGCAAGAGCATCGGCAACCGCATCTATGGCTGCGACGATTGTCTCGCGGTGTGTCCGTGGAACAAGTTCGCGCAAGCGGGGCGCGAGCAGAAGCTCGCCGCGCGCGATGCGCTGCGGGCGCCCGCGCTTGCCGATCTCGCACGGCTCGATGATGCCGCCTTCCGCGCGCTGTTCACAAAGTCGCCGGTCAAGCGCATCGGCCGCGACCGCTTCATCCGCAATGTGCTGATCGCGATCGGCAACTCCGGTGACGCAAGCCTTGCCGCTGAAGCGCGGCGTTTGCTCGACGACGCGAGCCCGCTGGTGCGCGGCGCCGCGGTGTGGGCGCTGTCGCAACTGACCGCCCGCGAAGCATTCGCGGCGCTGGCGTCGCGGGCTGGCGGCGAGCCCGACGTCACCGTGCAGCAGGAGTGGCGCGCGGCCACCGCCTCTTGATTTCATCGCGCCATTCCCGTCATGGTCGCACGCCATGACAAACCAGCCCTTCTTCACCAGGCACGGCGACGGCTTCATGCCGACGGCCGTTGCGAACGGACCGTGGAGTCCGGAATCCCTGCACGGCCGCGTCGTGATCGGCCTCCTCGCCTTCGTCATCGAGGAGCGCCACGGCTCCGACGATTTCGTCCCCGCCCGGCTGACGGTCGACATGTTCCGGCTGCCCAACATCACGACGCCGATCGAGGTGACGACGAAGCTCGTGCGCGACGGCATGCGCATCAAGATGATCGAGGCCGAGTTTGTCTCCGGCGGCACCAGCATGGCGCGCGCCTCCTGCCAATTGTTGCGCAGGACGGAAAATGCACCTGGCAATGTGTGGTCGCCGCCGAACTGGCAGGTGCCGGCGCCATCGGAGATTCCGAAGCCGACCGATCCGAGGCTCGGCATGAACGGCAAATGGGAGACGCGGCCGATCGTCGGCCATATGGGCTCGCTCGGCGAGCGACGGCTCTGGATGAGCGAGGTGCGCGAGCTCGTCGCGGGCGTGAAGATGACGCCGTTCGTCCATGTCGCGACCGGCGCGGATTTCGCCAGCCCCTTCGCCAATGCCGGCGACCAGGGGCTCGGCTACATCAACAGCGACGTCACGATCTATCTGCATCGTTTGCCGGCGACCAACTGGATCGGCTTCGAGGTCGTCAACCATCACGCCACGGACGGCATCGCGATCGGCGAATGCTGGCTCTATGACGAGAAGGGTCCGATCGGCACCTCCACGGTGGCCGCGCTCGCCCAGCGCAAGCCGATGACCAATCCGCCGCCGCCGTAGGCTCTCACCGTCGTCATTGCGAGCGAAGCGAAGCAATCCATGTCTCGGCTTGCCGAGGCGTGGATTGCTTCGTCGCTTCGCTCCTCGCAATGACGACGGAGAGTCCTCACGCCAGATGCCGCTGCATCTCCGGCCGCGCTTTCAGCTCCGCGCCCTGCTTGCCGACGATCTTGGCGATCCGCTCCGGCGCGAAGTTCAAATCGACGAAGGCCGGCGCGGTGTTGGCGATCTCGTGGTACTCCGTGATCTTGCCGTCGCGCAGCCGCATGATCGCGACGCCCTCGAACATCGCACGCGCGCCCTTGGCTTCCGGCAAGGTCGAGCGGTAGCTGAACGTGTAGCGCGCGTAGAGCGTTGTGCCATCGCTCACGGGATCATGCATCACCCAGCGGAAATCGGTCGCGGTCCGGTAGAACCAGTCGTCGATCATCTCGCCGATTTTGCCGTGGCCCTTGAAGGCACCGTAGAACACATCGTGATAGACGCCGTCCTCGGTGAAAAGGCTAGCGAAGGCCTTGCCGTTGCGCTGCTCGACCGCGTCGCAGAACGCGCGCAGCATTGTTGTCGTGTCCATTGGTATCCTCTCCCGGCTCCTCGCTTCTTCTTCCCTCTCCCCTTGTGGGAGAGGGTGGATCGAATGAGCGAGAGCTCATTCGAGACGGGTGAGGGGTCTGTGTCCGCGGAGAGAACCCCTCATCCGGCGCGGACATCGTCCGCGCCACCTTCTCCCACAAGGGGAGAAGGAAAAAAGCTTAGCCGATCTCCGCCACCGCGACGATGATGCGGGCGATGTCCTGCGGACGCGACAAGCGGTGGTCGCCGTCCTGGATCATGGTGAGCACGACATCTTCAGCCGGCAGGCGGTGCACCAGCGCGAAGGCGTGCTTCCACGGCACGTCGGGATCCTGCGCGCCCTGCAGGATGCGCACCGGGCAGCCGACGTCGATCTTGCTTCCGAGCAGCAAATGTTTGCGGCCCTCCTCGATCAGATTGCGTGTGATCGGATAGGGCGTGCCGTCGCCATAGTCGGACGGACGCAGCCACATGCCCTTGGCCTCGATCTCGGCGCGGACCTCCGGCGAGAAGGCCTTCCACATCAGCTCCTCGGTGAAGTCGGGCGCCGGCGCGATCAGCACGAGGCCGGCGAGCTGTGCTTTCCCGTTCCCGCGCCTGGCAATCTCGCGTGCGAGCAGCAGCGCCATCCAGCCGCCCATCGAGGACCCGATCACGACCTGCGGCCCACTGCAGAACTGCGAGAACACGGCCACGCTCTCCTCGAGCCAGCGGCCGATGGTGCCGTCGGCGAAATCGCCGCCGGATTCGCCGTGGCCGGAATAGTCGAACCTGACGCAGCCGCGGCCGTGCTCGGCCGCCCACGCATCGAGCGCCAGCGCCTTGGTGCCGGCCATGTCGGACTTGAAGCCGCCGAGCCAGAACAGCCCGGGATTGCTGCCGGCACGGGCCCGCACCGCGATCCGGCGCGCCTCGCTGCCCTCGCCGACCTCGATGAAGGCAGGTTCCTGTTCCGATGCGGCGGTTTGGCTCATGGTTCGGTCACTCGCGTGTCAGACATCTGCTTTTCAATTGTCGCGCGGCACCGGTCAACGGCTGCGACCCCTGCCTTGCGGAGCAGACGAGCCCGCTATATGTGCCGGGCGTGGCCAAAATGCCTCGCAATTGGCGGTTTTGCCGCTTAAGAAGCGAGTTCGCTTGCCCGTTGCAGCATCTTGCTTCAAAATATCCGCCTTCCCTTTCACAACTTTGGAGAGTTACCCATTCGCCGTCCCAATAGAGCCCCGCCCACAGTCGCCAAAGAAGGGCCGCGCACCAATGACGAGATTCGCAACGCACAGATCCAGCTGATCGATGCGGAGGGTGTCAATCAGGGCACCGTCGAAACCATGGTGGCCATCAAGATGGCCATGGAAGCCGGCATGGATCTCGTCGAGATTTCGCCGAATACCAGCCCTCCCGTCTGCAAGATCATGGACTACGGGAAGTACAAGTATTCCGCGCAGAAGAAGGCTGCCGAAGCTCGCAAGAAGCAGAAGGTCGTCGAGATCAAGGAGATCAAGCTCCGCCCGATGATCGACGATCACGACTATGACGTGAAGATGCGCGCGATGCAGCGCTTCTTCGAGGAAGGCGACAAGGTCAAGATCACCTTGCGCTACCGCGGTCGTGAGATGGCGCACCAGGAGATCGGCACCAAGCTGCTGGACAAGGTGAAGGCCGACGTCGCCGAATTCGCCAAGGTCGAGCAGGACGCGAAGTTCGAGGGCCGCCAGGTCGTGATGGTTCTGGCGCCACGCTAGTTCGAATTTGTCGCTTTGTTGAAATGAAATGGCCCGTCAGGCGATCTGGCGGGCTGTTTCGTTTCCGTAGCCCGGATCCACCTCCCCTTGAAAAGGGGAGGTCGCTTTGCTCGCCGAGCAAAGCGGGTGGGGATTTGCTGTCCCCGCAGACGGGATCGCTTGCGGCTGACCCCCATCCCGACCTTCCCCCTTTCAGGGGGAAGGGGAAGACGGTTCCGACCCCGATTTCGCGCCGCAAACGTTGCAAAACCGCCGATCCTCTGTCATAAGCCGGGCCTTCGCCGCCCGGCTGATCAAGGGCTGCCGTGGCGACGTCTGGTGCAGGTTCTTTCAATTCGGAAAAAACCTTAGCACTTTCAACGCTCTAACGAGCATTTTAGCCGGCCGGACGCCTCTCGGGGCGATTTTCGTGCTGTGCGACAGGAGAGCCAAATGCCCAAGTTGAAGACCAAGTCGGGCGCTAAAAAGCGCTTCAAGGTGACCGCCACTGGCAAAGTCATGCACGCCCAGCGCGGCAAGCGCCACGGCATGATCAAGCGGACGAAGAAGCAAATCCGTCAGCTCCGCGGCACCCGCGTGCTGTTCAAGACCGACGGCGACAACGTCAAGAAGTACTTCTTGCCGAACGCCTGATCGCACCGATCGCTTGAACCCTCGCCGCGACTGCGCGGCGCCCCGTCACCTCTTCCAGATCAAGGATTTCCGTCATGTCTCGCGTCAAACGCGGTGTGACCGCTCACGCCAAGCACAAGAAAGTCTACAAGGCCGCCAAGGGCTATTACGGCCGCCGCAAGAACACCATCCGCGTCGCCAAGCAGGCCGTCGAAAAGGCCGGCCAGTACGCCTTCCGCGACCGCAAGCGCAAGAAGCGCACCTTCCGCGCGCTCTGGATCCAGCGCATCAACGCCGCGGTCCGTCCGTTCGGCATGACCTACAGCGTGTTTATCAACGGCCTCTCCAAGTCGGGCGTCGTCGTCGACCGCAAGGTGCTGTCGGATCTCGCGATCCACGAGCCGGTTGCGTTCCAGGCGATCGCCGAGAAGGCCAAGGCCGCGCTGGCCGCCTGATCCTGGCGGGGCGGCCCTAACGCGATTTGGGGCCCGCCTTCAGCGCCTTCTGCGAATAGCGCTGGGCGACGATCGCCCGGCAGAACGCCGTGAACGAGCGGTACATGGTGCCGCTTTCGTGGTCGTATTTGTGGTCGCAGCGCTTGAGCTGGCCGGCATAGGCCTTCTTCTGCGACGCTCCGAGGCCGGACAGGAAGTCCCCCTCGCACCTCTTCTCGACCACGGCGCCGAACTGGACGTCTCCGCTGGCGCCGTATTCGCACGCCTCGAAGATCTTCATCGCGCGGTTGCAGCTCGGCGCCTTCTGAAGCTCCGCGATGATGTCGTCCATCTGGGTCGATTTGGCGGGACATTCCTCGGTCGCGGCATGCGCCGTGGTGAGCATCAACAGCACCGCCGGCACGGCCAGGCAAGATCGCAGCAACATCGCGTGGGCCTCCTTGAACTCCCCTTGGGTAGCCCGGCCTCCGCGCGGGGTTCAATGCTGCCGGCCACCGGCTCGAAATGACCGGCTTTTCGCTTGACGTTACCGCCTTCGGGCGGCGACAACCCAGCCGAATTTTGGCGCATGGTATCGGTTCGGGTAGCGGTTCTTCCCACTGGGTCATGCTCCGCTCAAGCGCAGGAATTGACCGTGTCCGACCTCGCAACGCTCGAACAATCCATCCTCGACCAGATCGCCTCAGCCGCTGACGAGGCCGCCCTCGAGGCGGTCCGCGTCTCGGCGCTCGGCAAGAAGGGCTCGATCTCGGCCTTGCTCGCCACCCTCGGCAAGATGTCGCCGGAGGAGCGCAAGACCGAAGGCGCGAAGATCAACCTCGCCAAGGATGCGGTGACGCAGGCGCTCGCGGCCAGGCGCGACGTGCTGAAAGCGGCCGCGCTCGATGCGCGCCTCGCCGCCGAGACCATCGACGTCACGCTGGCGCTGCGCGAGGCGCCGGCGGAGACCGGCCGCATCCATCCGCTGAGCCAGGTCTGGGACGAGCTCACCACGATCTTCGCCGACATGGGCTTTGCGGTCGCCGAAGGTCCCGACATCGAGACCGACGACTACAACTTCACCAAGCTGAACTTCCCCGAAGGCCATCCGGCGCGCGAGATGCACGACACCTTCTTCTTCAACCCGAAGGAGGACGGCTCGCGCATGCTGCTGCGGACCCACACTTCGCCGGTGCAGGTGCGCACCATGCTGACCCAGCAGCCGCCGATCCGCGTGATCTGCCCGGGCCGCACCTATCGCATCGATTCGGATGCGACGCACACGCCGCAATTCCACCAGGTCGAGGGCCTGGTGATCGACAAGGGCTCGCATCTCGGCCACCTCAAATGGATCCTGCACGAGTTCTGCAAGGCGTTCTTCGAGGTCGACCACATCAACATGCGGTTCCGGCCCTCGTTCTTCCCGTTCACCGAGCCGTCGCTCGAGGTCGACATCCAGTGCCGCCGCGACAAGGGCGAGATCCGCTTCGGCGAGGGCGAGGACTGGCTGGAGATTCTCGGCTGCGGCATGGTGCACCCCAACGTGCTGCGCGCCTGCGGCCTCGATCCCGACGTCTACCAGGGTTTTGCCTGGGGCATGGGCATCGACCGCATCGCGATGCTGAAATACGGCATCGCCGACCTGCGCCAATTGTTCGACAGCGACGTGCGCTGGCTCAGCCACTACGGCTTCAAGCCGCTCGACATCCCGTCGATCGCGGGAGGGCTGAGTACGTGAGTCAGGTTCTCCTTGACCTACGTCGCGCTCTCTCCGACAGCGCAACGTCCTTCCGAGCAAGTGGCTTACGCCTCTCCCCAATCCTCCCCCGCAAAGGGGGAGGGAGCCCTGCCGCCGTCGCAAGCACGCTAGTCAACACCAACAAGAACCGAGGCATGCAGCCGTGAAGTTCACCCTCTCCTGGCTGAAGGAACATCTCGAGACCGACGAGCCGCTCGACAAGCTCGCTGACAAGCTCACCATGATCGGGCTCGAGGTCGAGAACATCGAGGACAAGGCGAAGGCGCTGGCGCCGTTCACCATCGCGCGTGTGATCTCGGCCGAGCAGCATCCGAATGCCGACCGGCTGCGTGTCTGCATGGTCGACACCGGCGACGGGGCTGAGCCGGTGCAGGTGGTGTGCGGCGCGCCGAATGCGCGTGCCGGGCTGATCAGCGTGTTCTCGCCGCCCGGCACCTACATCCCCGGCAAGAACATCACCCTCGGCGTCGGCACTATCAGAGGCGTCGAGAGCCGCGGCATGCTGTGCTCGGCGGCGGAATTGCAGATCTCCGAGGATCACGACGGCATCATGGAGCTGCCGGCGGACGCGCCGCTCGGCAAGGGCTATGCCGACTGGGCCGGGCTCGGCGATCCCACCATCGAGATCAATTTGACGCCGAACCGGCAGGACTGCACCGGCGTGCACGGCATCGCGCGCGATCTGTCCGCCGCCGACATGGGCAAGTTCAAAGACCCCGGCATCAGGCCGATCAAGGGCGAATTCCCCTGCCCGGTCGAGGTGAAGGTGGAAGACGCCACGCTGTGTCCGGGCTTCGCGCTGCGGCTGGTGCGCGGCGTGAAGAACGGCCCGTCGCCGGAATGGCTGCAGAAGCGGCTGACCTCGATCGGCCTGCGCCCGATCAACGCGCTAGTCGACATCACCAACTTCATGACCTACGACCGCGCCCGCCCGCTGCACGTGTTCGACGCCAAGAAGGTGCAGGGCAACCTCACCGTCCGCCGCGCCAAGGACGGCGAGACGCTGCTCGCGCTCGACGGCCGCACCTATACGCTCGACAGCAACATCTGCGTGATCGCCGACGAGCACGGCGTCGAATCGCTCGCCGGCATCATGGGCGGCGAAGCCTCGGGCTGCGACGACAACACCACCGACGTGCTGATCGAATCGGCGCTCTGGAACGAGATCAACATCGCGCAGACCGGCCGCAAGCTCGGCATCAATTCGGACGCGCGCTATCGCTTCGAGCGCGGCGTCGATCCGGCCTTCATGGTGCCCGGGCTCGAGCTCGCGACCAAGCTGGTGCTGGCGCTGTGCGGCGGCACGCCGTCCGAGAACGTCGTGGTCGGCAAGCAGTTCGGCGAGGATCGCGTCATCGACTTCCCGCTCAGTGAAGTGAAGCGCCTCGCCGGCATCGAGGTGCCGCTGGTCGAGGTGAAGCTGATCCTCACCCGGCTCGGCTTCATGCTGGCCGGCAACGGCCCCGTGGTGAAGATCGCGATCCCGTCCTGGCGCACCGACGTGCACGGCAAGGCCGACATCGTCGAGGAGATCGTGCGCATCGTCGGCGTCGACAAGGTGCCGATGACGCCGTTCGAGCGCGGCGAGGAGCCGCGCAAGCCGGTGCTGACGCCGATGCAGCTGCGCACCCGCCGTGCCAAGCGCGCGCTCGGCGTGCGCGGCATGGTGGAAGCCGTGACCTGGTCGTTCATCACCAATGACGCGGCAAAACTGTTCGGCGGCGGCCAGAGCGAGCTCGTGCTTGCCAACCCGATCGCGGCCGATCTCTCCGACATGCGGCCGAGCCTGCTGCCGGGCCTCGTCGCGACGGTTCAGGCCAACATCAATCGTGGCTATCCCGATGTGGCACTGTTCGAGGTCGGCCAGGTGTTCCGCGGCGACCGCCCGGAGGACCAGTTGGTCGCCGCCTCCGGCGTGCGCCATGGCTTCGCCTCGGCGAAGGGGATCGGGCGGCACTGGACCGGCTCGGCTGCGGCGGATGCGATGGATGCCAAGGCCGACGCCTTCGCCGTGCTGGCGGCCGCCGGCGCGCCGATGCAGGCGCTGCAGATCGTCCCCGGCGGTCCGGCCTGGCTGCATCCGGGGCGCTCCGGCACCATCCAGATCGGCCCGCAGAACGTGCTCGGCACTTTCGGCGAGCTGCATCCGCGTGCGGCCGAGGCGCTCGGCGCCGACGGCCCGATGATCGTGTTCGAGGTGATCCTCGAGCGCATCCCGCAAGGCAAGCAGCGGGCGACGCGCGCCAAGCCGGTGCTGGAGCTCTCGGCATTCCAGCCGGTGTCGCGCGACTTCGCCTTCATCGTCGATCGCGGCGTCAAGGCGGGCGACATCGTCCGCGCGGCGCAGAATGTCGACAAGAAGCTGATCACTGATGTGACCGTGTTCGACGTCTACGAAGGCAAGGGCATCGACCCCGACAAGAAGTCGATCGCGATCGCGGTGACGATCCAGCCGCGCGAGAAGACCATGACCGACCAGGAGATCGACGCGGTCGCCGCCAAGGTCGTCGCCGATGTGACCAAGAAGACCGGCGGCACGCTGCGCGGGTGATGTGAACCACAGGCGGTCTATTGCACCGTCACCCTGAGGAGGCCGCGTAGCGGCCGTCTCGAAGGGTCGACGGCCCCGCCTGTGGCCGTGCATCCTTCGAGGCTCGCTCTGCTCGCACCTCCAGCGACAAAGGCGAAGCCTTTGCGCGGGGATGACGGGTCTGAGTAGGGGCGCTTTGAATTGCCAGCCAGCTAGTCGAATCTCGTTATCCTTTCATGACCTCCTTCAGCCTGATCCCCTCCGACATCTCGACCAGCATCGCGCTCGCGATTTGCGCGATCGCCTTCGTGTCGGGCACGGCGCGCGGCTTCTCGGGCTTCGGCTCGGCGCTGATCTTCATGCCGCTCGCGAGCAGCGTCGCGGCGCCGCGGCTGGTGGCGGCGCTGCTGCTCGTCATCGACTTCATCGCCGCCACGCCGCTGCTGCCGAACGCCTGGACCCACGCCGACCGCAAGGCGACCGCGGTCATGGTCGCCGGCGCGCTGGTCGGCGTCCCCATCGGCACCTATTTCCTGACCGTGCTCGAGCCTGTCACGACGCGCTGGATCATCTCCTGCTTCGTCGCGGTGCTGCTCGCACTGCTGCTGTCGGGCTGGCGCTATCACGGCAAGGAGCACGTCGCCCTCTCCGTCGGCGTCGGCGGCCTCTCCGGCTTCTGCAGCGGCCTCGCGCAGACCGGCGGCCCGCCGATCGTCGCCTACTGGCTGGGCCGCCCGATCTCGTCGGTGATCTCGCGCGCCAATATCGTGCTGTTCTTCGGTGCCTCGGACTTCTTCTCGCTGGTCAGCTACTGGTTCACCGGCCTGATCACGATCGAATCGGTCAAGTTCTCGCTGATCGTCGGCCCGATCTACGGCATCGGAGTCTGGTTCGGCGCCGCGCTGTTCGGCAAGGCGAGCGAAAATGTGTTTCGCGCGATCTGCTACGCGCTGATCGCGGCTGCCGTCATCGTCGGCCTGCCGGCGCTTGATGGCATCCTGCGCGGCGGCTAGGGTCGCAGCACAAAAAAGAGACCAGGGAGACACCGATGATCGATCGCCGCAACGCATTGAAACTGGTGCTCGGCAGCGCCGCCGTGCTCGCGGCACCGGGCGTGCGCGCGCAAACCGACAAGGCGCGGACCCGCATCGTGTTCCTCGGCACCAAGGGCGGGCCGCGCGTCGGCAACGGCGCTTCGAACCCTGCCAATCTCGTCGTCGTCAACGATACCCCGTTCGTGATCGATTGCGGCATGGGCGTCAGCCGCCAGCTTGTGCGCGCGGGCGTGCCGATCCCGCAGGTCAAGTACATCTTCATCAGCCATCATCATTCCGATCACAATCTGGAATACGGCAATCTGTTCTACAACGCCTGGGCGGCCGGCCTCTCGACGCCGATCCATTCGTTCGGCCCCAAGGGCATCGAGGCGATGACCAAGGAATATTGGGAGCTGAACAAGTTCGACGTCGAGACCCGGATCGAGGACGAAGGCCGCCCGGACCCGCGCAAGCTGCTGATCGCGAAAGACATCAGGGACGACGGTGTGGTGCTGAAGACATCGGACATCACCGTGACCGCGTTCCGCACGCCGCATCCGCCGATCACGGATAACTTCGCCTACAAGTTCGAGACCCCGGACGGCACCATCGTGTTCTCCAGCGACACCGCCTACAACCCGAAGCTCGCCGAATTTGCCAAGGGCGTCGACGTGCTGGTGCACGAGTGTCTCTATGTCCCCGCGGTCGATCGCCTGGTCGCCACGACCAAGAACGGCGCCACGCTGAAGAAGCATCTGCTCGACAGCCACACCTCGACCGAGGACGTCGGCCGCATCGCAGCCGCCGCCGGCGTGAAGACGCTGGTGCTCAGTCACTTCGTCCCCGGCGACGATCGGCAGGTCACCGACGATGACTGGACGAGGGACGTGAAGAAGAACTATTCCGGCCGCATCGTGGTGGCCAAGGATCTAATGGAGCTGAAGCTGCCGGTGTGATCGGACAAATCATGTCGCGAGAATGCGGATTCATGACCACCTGCTGCGCAACATACTCGGTGCCGTCCCTGCGAACGCAGGGACCCATAACCACGAACGGTTATTGGTGAACGATGGTGGAACGACGAGTCCCGATCACAACATCTGCTGCGGCGTATGGGTCCCTGCTTTCGCAGGGACGACATCTGTTGTGCGGCAGCACTCGCCACCAAATCAAATCATCGCACACACGACGGTAAGGCCGGCCGCGCTCAACCGTCACCTCGCCCGACCGTCAATTCATCGCCCCGGAGCGAGGCGACGTGCGGCGCTTGTGTTTTGCGGCGGGCGCGGCGGGCGCCGGTGTCGCTTCCTTCGCCCCGCCGATCCTGCGCAGCGCGGCGTCGGCGGCGCGCTCGCCGCTGTCCCAGGCGCCGTCGATGGTGCCCCACAGCGTCTCATGGGTGGCCTCGCCCGCGAAATACATCGCGCCGATCGGCTCGGCCAGGATTCGGCGCGAGAATTGTGCGCCGGGTGCAGCAGCCGACATCGCGCCCATAATGAAGGGCTGTGCATTCCAGCGCGTCGCGCTGGTCTTCTTCACGGCGGCGCCGACCTCGCTGCCATAGAGCTTGGTCAGCCATTCCACCGCGAAAGCCGACATCGCCTGCTCGCCCTGCGCCGACAGGTCGCGGCCGAACGAGCCTGCGACGTCGATCGTACACAGCGAGGAGCCTGCGATATTGCCGTAGAGCAGCGCCGTCTTGGTCGAATTGCTCTGCTCGATGATGACGTCATCGCGCGACAGTCCGAGCGGATTGCCGGGGATCTGCAGCGCGATGCGATCGTAGCTGCCGAGGCTGAGCTTGGCGGCGGCATCGAGCGCGCGCTTCGGAAGCTCCGGCGCGAATTTGATATTGCCGCTCGCGAGCACGTTGCTCGACACCGTGACGATGGCGGCGCGCGCGGTGATCTTGCCGGAGGGCGTCTCAACCATGACGTCGCGATTGCTCCACAGGATACGCTGCGCCGGCGTCGACAGCGCCAGCGGCAGTCCTTCGCCGAGCTTTGCGATCAGCGCCCCGAGCCCCTGCCGGCAAGCGATCGCGGTGTTGCGATCCTGCGCGCGCACCTTGTCGACGGCGGAAAGATCCTTCAGATCCTTGCCGCAGAAACTGGGCCCGAGCAGGAATTCCGCGGTGCCGGCCCAATCGCCGAGGTCCTTCGGCATCGCTGCGGCGCAGGCGATATCGGCCTTGCGCGCAGCGTCGTCGATCGCGCGATTGGCGCGCACCAGCGCCGCCAGAAACTCCTCGGTCTCGCCGGGACGGGCGTAGCGCCGGCCGATGCGAATCTTCTGCCCCGCAGGCGCCGTGACGATGTCGAGGCCCGCGGAGCGGGCCAGCCGGATCATCGGATTGGTCTCGGGATTGTGCATCCAGCGCGCGCCGCGGTCGAACGGCACACCGAATGTCGACGCGTCGGTCTGGCAGCGACCGCCGACCTGGCCTGCCGCTTCCACCACGATCACCTTGCGGTTGGCCGCAACGATCCGTCGCGCCGCGGCAATGCCTGCGGCCCCCGCGCCGATCACGACGATGTCGGCCTCGCGCAGCGGCGGCTGCGCGGCAAGCACCCGGCCGCCCAGCGCAGGCACCAGCGCGAAAGCTGCGGACGCCGACAGGAAATCGCGGCGGGTCACGGTCATGACATAGCTTCTGGCATGGTTTCCGGGGACTTGCGGAGAACGGGAACGCTTCGCGAACTGTGCCGCATCTCACCGACCGCAGCAACCATCATGGTAAATCAATCATGATTGATCCGCCGATGGCATGAACTAAATTGCAACAGCTTGCGACCATGATTAAGTGAAACACAAGCGGTCATAGAACCGCTGGGGGGAATCCATGGGCGTAATGCTCGATACCGTCGGTAACCTGCAGAAGGAAGTCCCCGGTTACGAGCCGTTCACGCCGAGCGATCCGGACCATCTGCGGAGCATCATGCAGCCCGGCGACGTGCTGCTGGTCGAAGGCAACAACCGGATTTCCGGCATCATCAAATACCTCACGCAGTCGACCTGGTCGCACGCCGCGCTGTTTGTCGGACCGATCGACGGCGCGTTCGAGCCTGACGGCGAACAGCATGTGCTGATCGAGGCCAATATCGGCGAAGGCGTGACCTCCGCGCCGCTGTCGAAATATCTCGCTTACCACACCCGCCTCTGCCGTCCGGTCGGACTGTCGTTCGAGGACCGCACCACGGTGTGCCGCTACGCCATCAACCGCATCGGCTTCGGCTACGACACCAAGAACATCGTCGATCTCGCGCGCTATCTGTTTCCGCTGCCGATCCCGCAGCGCTGGCGCCGCCGCATGATCGCGTTCGGCTCCGGCGATCCGACCAAGATCATCTGCTCGGCGCTGATCGCGCAGGCGTTCGACGCCGTGCGCTATCCGATCCTGCCCAAGATCACGCGCGCCGCCAGCCGCAAGGCGCGCCGCGAGATCCTGCATATCCGCGATTCTTCGCTCTACATGCCTCGCGATTTCGACATCTCGCCCTATTTCGAAGTCGTCAAACCCACCATCGTGCACGGTTTCGACTATACGGCCCTGCACTGGGCCGACAAGCAGAAGCCGCTCCAGGAGGTGGCGGGCGAATTCGGTGTGTTTCCAGAACGTAAGTCGCCGCCGCTTGTTCCTGAAGCGACTGACGAAGAGACGGCGCTTCCGGCTGCGGAAATGACCGCCGAAGGTCGCGCGCCGGTGTGACGATCAGAACGTTGCCGCAAGCGTCAGCCGAACGGCAAGCGGCTCGGCAGGATGCACATGGCGGTCGGCGACGCCATCGATCGGCTCGCCCGGCAGCCGCGACAGATAGTAGTATTCGATCTGGTTGGTTTGCGCGTTGAAGAGATTGAGGACGTCGAGCTGCAGCCGCATCCCGTTGTCGAATTTGTAGCCGGCGCGGGCGTTGACGATGAATGACGACAGCGAGCGCACGCTGTCATCCTCGATCAGCGGGCGCGGGCCGAAATAGCGGGCGCGCAGGCTGCCGAACCAGCCGGTCTCGCGGCCGAAGGTGACGCCGCCGCTGGCGACCCAGGCCGGCGCACCCGGAATGAAATTGCCGGCCGGATCGACATCCGTGAAGCGGGCGCGGGTATAGGCGAGGTCGAAATCGAGGCTCACCCACGGCAAGAGCTTGTACTGGTTGGTCCACTCGACGCCGACGCGCCGGCTCGGCCGGCTCGGCTCGGTGGTGCCGGCATCGCCGACGAACAGCAGCTCGGAATCGAAATCGAGCACGAACACGGCGAGCGACGAGGTGAGGCCGTCGATCGCCCTGGTGCGGATGCCGAGCTCGGCGCCCTTCGAGCGCACCAGCAGCGGCACGCGCTCGAGCGGCGTCACCTTGTCATTGGGATCGACGGTGATGGTCGCGCCCCTGATGTCGTTGGAATGCAAGCCGAAGCCGGCATTGCCGTAGAACTCGGTCCTGGACCAGGGGCCGAGCACGATGCCGGCCTTCGGGCTCGTCATCGCCGCCTGGGCGTTGCCGGAATTCTGCGGCGTGTCGCTCAGCACATGGCCGGCAAAATAATCCTCGCGGATGCCGACCGTGGTGCGCAGCCAGTCGGTCCAGCGCGCGGTGGTATCGGCCCACAGCGCGACGCTGCCCTCCTGCACCTGGTCGTTGCGCACGCTGGACAGGATCTCGCGCTGCACGGTCTTGAACAGACCGACATTGATGTCGTCGTAGCGGGTCTGCACGCCGACCCGGGTCTGCGTATCGACGCCGGCGAAACGAAGGTCGAAAGCATGGCTGGCGTCGAGGCCATAGACGGTGCGCCTGTCGGTCTGGCTGAACTGGTCACCGTTGACGGGGTCGTCGAGGAAATAGGTGAAGTTGTTGTCAATCTGCAGCGACGAGCGGATCACATAGGCGTTGAGCTTGCTCTGCCCGTAGTCGCTGGACTGCGCCCAGTTGCCGGACAGGCTGAAGCGGCTGGCGGTGCCGCCATCGGTCGGATCGAGCGTGCCATAACGGCCGATCAGGCCCTGGTCGATCGCACGTTGCGCGACCTGGTCGGTCGAATTCCAGCCATTGGAATAGGCCATCGCGGTCAGCGAGAAGCCGTCGGTCGCGATACCCTGGCTATAGCGCAGTACGCCGTTGAGCTTGCGAATGTCGTCGGGCACGTCCCACGGGCCATTGTATTTGTTGGCCTCGAAGGCTGCGAGCAGCGTGCCATCGCCGGCCTTGGCCGAGCTGGCTGTCATCGCGCGCAGATAGCCGAAGCTGCCAACCGTCAGCTCGGCGATGTTCTTCGGCAGTGCGTTCAGATAATTGATGTCGACCGCGCCGGCGGAAGCGAAGTCGCCCTTGTCCGCGTAGTATGGACCCTTGCGGACATCCATCGACCGGATCAGCTCCGGGATCAGGAAATTGATGTCGGCATAGCCCTGGCCATGACCATGGGTCGGCATGTTGACCGGCATGCCGTCGACGGTGATGGCGAGGTCAGTGCCGTGATCGAGATTGAAGCCGCGCAGAAAATATTGATTGGCTTTGCCCTCGCCGGAATGCTGAGTGACGATCAGACCCGGCACCACCTCCAGAACTTCGCCGACGCGCGAGATCGGCCGCGCATTCACCTCGTCGCCGCTGATCTGCCGCGCGCTGGCGGCGGTCGGTTGCAGATCGGACTCGGACACGGTCGCCGAGCCGCCGGTGATTCCGTCGCTCGCAGCGGTGGGTTGACTTGGTTGGAGCGCGGCAGGCTTGCGGCCGCCGCTGGCGACATGGCGCGGACGCCGGGACGGTCTGGCGTGCCTGGGTGGCGCCTGGTCCGGCAACGTTACCGTCACCGGCGGCAACTGGCCGGGCACGGTGGCGACCGCCTGCGCTTCGGCGGCCGGCGCAAATGCTGCAATGGACGCGGCGGCGGGAAATATCCGCCATGCAGTACGACGCAACGCCCATGCCCCCGCATGATACCTGTTACAGTCACGCGACGACCGCACCAGTCCAACCAACCTCGGCAAAGCGACGCTAGCAAGCACAGTATGACGTTACAAGAAAAATGTCATACCGCCAGGCAATCGAGCCACCACGGATAATCCATGCAACGCATCACCATCACCATCGAGGATGACCTGCTCGCGGAGATCGACGCCGCCGCCGAGGCGCGCGGCTATCAGAACCGCTCCGAGATCATCCGCGATCTCGCACGCGCCGGCTTGCAGCAGAGCGCGGAAGAGGCGCCGTCAGGGCAGTGCGTTGCGGCGCTGGTCTATGTCTACGACCACGCCGCGCGCGATCTGTCGAAGCGGCTGGTGCAGAATTTCCATGGCCATCACGACCTGTCGCTGGCGACGCTGCACGTCCATCTCGACGACGACAGCTGCATGGAGGTGACGGCGCTGAAGGGTGCCAGCAGCGAGGTCCGCCATCTCGCCGATCACGTCATCGCCGAACGCGGCGTGCGTTACGGCCGCGTGGTGATGATCCCGACCGCCCCGGACAAGAAGCCGCGCAAGCGGGGGCACGGGCACGATTGAGAGCGTGTCGTCTCGTAGCCCGGATGGAGCGCAGCGAAATCCGGGAAGCTCCGTCCGCGGGCGCGAGGCCCCGGATTTCGCTTCGCTCCATCCGGTCTACGCAATGAATACGCTACGCCGCCCTCGCCTTGGTGCCGCGCGGCAGGCCGGCGCGGGCGAGGCCACCATAGAGCGCCTCGTTCGGCATCTCCGATTTCAGGATCGCGCGCACCTCGACCAGGCGATCGAGATCGATGCCGGTCGGAAATCCCTTGCTCTCGCAGAGGAAGACGAGGTCCTCGAACACGACATTGCCGGTGGCGCCCGGCGCGAACGGGCAGCCGCCGAGGCCGCCGAGCGAGCCGTCGAGCACGCGGGCGCCCTCATCGAGCGCGGCGGAAGCATTCGCGATGCCCATGCCGCGGGTGTCGTGCAGATGCACGCAGACCGGCTTCGATCCCGCGATCTTCACCGCGCCCCGCGTCAGCTCGCCGACCTGCTTCGGCCCGGCATAACCCACCGTGTCCGCAATCGCGACCATGTCGACGCCGACCTCGTAGAGCTTCTCGGTGAGGCGCAGCACCTCGTTCGGATCGACGGGACCGACGATCGAGCAGCCCAGTGCCATCGAGATCGCGGCATTGACCAGCGGCTTGTGCGCGCTGGCATCGCGCAGCTCGCAAAGCCGCTTGATGTTCTCGATCGCGGATTCGCGCGAGCGGTTGGCGTTGGCCTGGCTGTGCTCCTCGGTCGCCGATACCACCGAGGCGATTTCGGCAACGCCGGTGGCCAGCGCCTCGTTGACGCCGCGCTCGTTCAGCGCCAGCGCGACGCCGTGCGCCCCGGGCAGCGCGGCGATGGAGGCGACCACGTCGCGGACATCGACGAATTGCGGGAAGGTCTTGGCCGGCAGGAACGAGCCAACCTCGAAATGCCGTACGCCGGCGGCGTATTCATCGCGCACCCAGCGCTGTTTCGCCGCGGTCGACGGGAACGTCTTCACGAGTTGCAGCCCGTCGCGCAGGCCGACCTCGCGCAGGCTCACCTTGTCGGTGGGATAGATATCGTGGACACGGGTCATGTCAGCCTCACGCAGCGTTTCCGGTTGATGAAATCTTCTGTTGTGCGAGCTCGGCGCGCACCGCTTCGGTATCGGCGCCGAGCACCGGCACCTTCAGACCTTCGCCGATATTGCGGCCGTTCCATTCGAGCGGCAGCGCGGGGACGCGGAACGGCTTGCCGTCGGCGTTCACGTTGTTGACCAGCCCGCCGGGACGCAGCACATGCGGATCCCCGAGCAGATCCTCCGGCCGGTTGATCGGCGAGAAGCAGATGTTAAGCGCGTCGAGCCTCGCCGAGAGGTCCGCCACGTTCCAATCCTTGATCACCGCGGCAACGCGCGGAATGATCTGGTCGCGCGCCATGATGCGGTCCGTGGTCGAGCGCAGCGTCGGATCGTCGGCGAATTCCGTGAGGCCGAACTCGCGGCAGAAGCTCTGCCAATGACCTTCGGTGACGACGCCGATGAAGATGCGATCGCCGCCGGCGGTATCGAAGATGTCGTAGATCGGCCAGGCATGCTCGCGTTCCGGCATCGAGCGCGGCTTGCGTCCGGTCATCTCGTACTCGACTATGTGCTGGGCAACCAGGAACAGGCAGTTCTCGAACAGGCCGATGCGGATGTCAGCGCCGCTCCTGTCGCCGCCACGCTTCTGATAGAGCGCGGCGAGGATCGAGATCACCCCGAACATGCCGCCCATGATGTCGTTGGCGGAGGAGCCGACGCGCTGCGGCTTGTCGCGCGTGCCGGTCATCGCCGCGAGCCCCGACATCATCTGCACGACCTCGTCGAGCGCCGGCCGATGATCATAGGGACCGGACAGAAAGCCCTTGTGGCCGGCGATGATCAGCTGCGGATATTTTTGGCGAAGCTCCTCGGCGCCGAGCCCCTGCTTGTCGAGCTGGCCGTCGCGAAAATTCTCCAGGAACACGTCGGCGCTGGCAAGCAGCCGGTGCATCGTGTCGCGGTCCTCGGGCTTGGCGAAGTCGAGCACGACGCTGCGCTTGCCGCGGTTGAACAGCGGGAAGAACGAGACGCCCATGCCGCCGAGCGAACGGGTCTTGTCGCCGGCGGGCGGTTCGACCTTGATCACCTCGGCGCCGAGTTGCGCCAGGATCATGCCGCAGGTCGGCCCCATCACCATGTGGGTCATCTCGACGACCCTCACGCCTTCCAGCGGCAGTCCGTTCCCGGTCATCGGTTTCTCCGTGCTCGTTGCGCTCTTGTTCTGACGCGTTTCTTCACGCGAACCGGTATCCGCTTCGCTCGAAAACGCTTTGTGATCGGCGCAGGTTAGGCTTCCGCACGCTATCTGAAAAATATAATCTGTCGAATAGAGTATTCGTGGTTCTAGAACGCTGAACCCTCATGGATTCGCGCCAGCTTCGCTATTTCATCGCGGTTTACGAGCAGCGCAACCTGTCGCGGGCGGCGGATCAGGCCAACGTCGCGCAATCCGCGCTCAGCCACCACATCGCTAATCTGGAAGCCGAATTCGCCACGCCGCTGTTCGAGCGCAAGCCACGCGGCATGGAACCGACCGCGGCGGGCGAGCGGCTCTATGAACATGCCCGCATCATCCTGCGCGCGATGGCGGCGGCCGAGCGCGAGATCAAGGAAGGCGCCAGCGTGATCGCCGGCGATATCTCGATCGGCATGGCCAATTCCGGGATGAAGGCGATCGGCGTGCCGCTGATGCGCACCGTGCTGACGAAATATCCGAACCTGAAGCTGTCGCTGACCGAGAGTCTCTCCGGCGCGACGCTGCTGCATCTGCTGAGCTCCGAGGTCGACCTCGCGCTGGTCTACAATCCGCCGTCGGAAAAGGACTTGGTCGCCGAGCCGGTGCTGGAGGAACAGATGTTCTGCGTCGGCACCGAGAAGCTGATCGGGAAGAAAACGCCAATCACCTTCGAGGAGGTGACGCGGCTGCCCCTGATCCTGTTGCGGTACGGACTATCGGCGCGCGCGCTGCTGGATGATCCCGTGCTGCTGAAGCGGCTCGAGGCCAATGCGATCATGCATCTCAACTCGACCAGCGGCATGATCGGCGCGCTGACCGCGGGCTTGGGCTGCACGATCGCGACGACGCATTTCGTCAGCGAGCCATTGAAGGCACGATCGCTGGTCGCGCGCGAAGTCATCGAACCAAAACTGACCCGCACGCTCTATCTTTGCCGCTTGCGCAACCGCCCAATGACTTACGTCATGGAGGAGATGTGCCGCCTGATCCGCGCCCTGATCGCAGACCAGGTGGGCCGCGGTGCCTGGGAGGCGACGCTGCTGATCTGAATGTATGACCCAGTGGTTGCACAGGTTCAGTGTCGTCCCTGCGAAAGCAGTGACCCATAACCACCGAACCGCAAAGTTGCGCACCAGTGGGACGACGAGTCCCTTTCACGACACCCGCCGCGGAGTATGGGTTCCTGCTTTCGCAGGGCCGACAGTTGAACAAGCCGTTTGAAAGGTGAATCAATGCAACCCTCCCCCCTGAGTTCGAAAATATCGAACGATTCCTTCGATATGTTCGTCTGGATTTCTGGCTCCCGGCTGCCAAACATGCGCGACCGGCACGCCTTCGCAAGAAGGGCGGCCGTTGCACCATTCGGGGAGGACCATCATGAGCGCCGTCGAACTCGGCTCGGTCGCCGATCTCGCCACCACGACAAGCGGACCCGACCAGATTTCGCGACGGCCCGAGGCGCTGCCCACGTCCGGCTACGTCTGGCGGCTGGTGATTCTACTCTCGCTCGGCGGCTGCTTCGAAATCTACGACCTGTTCTTTACCGGCTATATCGCGCCGGGCCTTGCCCGCAGCGGATTGATGACCACGACGACGCAGGCGTTCTTCGGCTTCTCCGGGATCGGCGCCTTCGTCGCGGCGACCTTCGCCGGCCTGTTCGTCGGCACGTTCTGCCTCGGCTTCCTCGCCGATCGCTTCGGGCGCAAGGCGGTCTTCACCTGGTCGCTGCTGTTCTACAGCGCCGCATCCGTGATCATGGCGTGCCAGACCACACCCGGCGGCCTGCTGCTGTGGCGCTTCATCGCCGGGATCGGGATCGGCATCGAGGTCATCACCATCGACGCCTACATCACCGAGCTGGTGCCGAGCTGGATGCGCGGCCGGGCGTTTGCGATCAACCAGGCGGTGATGCTGTCGGCGGTGCCGATCGTCGCCGCGCTGTCGTGGTGGCTGGTGCCGCTCTCGCCGCACGGCATCGACGGCTGGCGCTGGGTCGTGCTGATCGGCGCCGCCGCCAGCATGATCATCTGGGTGCTGCGGCTCTACGTTCCGGAAAGCCCACTCTGGCTGGCCCGCCATGGCCGCGCTGCCGAGGCCGAGACAATCATGCGGACGCTCGAAGCCGCATCGCCGACGGCGGCGCCGCGCCCGACCGCGACGGCGGCGATGGCGCCGGCAGGTGCGCCGGCCGAGACCGGCTATGCCGACCTGTTCAGGCCGCCCTACGCCTCGCTCGTCGTGCTGTTCATGATCTTCAATCTCTGCCAGGCATTCGGCGTCTACGGCTTCTCCAACTGGGTTCCGGCGCTCTTGGTGCAGAAGGGCATCAACGTCACCAAGAGCCTGCAATATTCCTTCATCATCGCCTTCGCCTATCCGCTCGCGCCGCTCTTGGCCGCAACCTTCGCCGACCGCTTCGAGCGCAAATGGATCATCTGCGGCGCGGCCGCCGCGATCTCGGTGTTCGGTCTCGCCTTCTCGCAGCTCACCGAGCCGGTGCTGCTGATCGCCAGCGGCGTGCTGGTGACGGGGGCCAACATGACGCTGTCCTACGCCTATCACGCCTACCAGACCGAGGTGTTTCCGACCGCGATCCGGGCACGCGCCGCGGGCCTCGTCTATTCGATGAGCCGGCTCAGCGCGACCTTCTCCGGCTTCATCGTGGCGTTCATGCTGAAGGAGGCCGGCGTCGGCGGCGTGTTCGGCCTGATCACCGCGGCGATGGTCATCGTGATCATTGCCATCGGTGTCTGGGGACCGAACGTCCGCGGCAGGCCGCTCGACGCCTAGAGCAATTCACTCGAAAACGCTCTCGCCGCGGCACAAACGGCACTTGCCGAAGCCATATTGGGTGTCTACCTCTCGCGGGTCATTTGTGCAGAGGTAACCCAGTCATGTTAGCCGCCGCCGTCAAGGCGCTTTCGCAAATCCTGTCGCCGCCGATGCGCTCGATCCTGTGGCGCTCGATCGGGCTCGCGCTGGTGCTGATCACCGTGCTGGCGATCGGATTGCAGCGGCTGCTGAGCTGGTTTGCCGACTATGGAGAGGTCTGGGCCGAAGGCATGCTCGGCCCCAATTTCCATTCCACGCTGCACGTGCTGTCCTGGATCGTCTCGATCTCGGCGGGCCTTGGCGTCGTGCTCGGCGGCATCTTCCTGATGCCGGCGATCACCTCGCTGGTGGCGAGCCTGTTTGTCGACGACGTCGCCGACCATGTCGAGCGCGAGCATTATCCGGCCGACCATCCCGGCGTGGCGCTGCCGGTGACGCTCGCGACGATCGAGGGCGTCAAGACCGCGCTGCTGACGATCCTGGTCTATCTGGTCGCGCTGCCGTTCGTGCTGTTCGCGGGCGCGGGCTTCATCATCTTCTTCCTCGCGACCGCCTGGCTGCTCGGCCGCGAGTATTTCGAGCTTGCGGCGATGCGGTTCCGCTCGCCTGATGACGCCAAGGCGATGCGCAAGGAGAACGCGGCGACAGTCTTTACCGCGGGCCTGTTCATCGCCGCCTTCGTCTCGATCCCGATCGTCAATCTGGCGACGCCGCTGTTCGGCATGGCCTTCATGGTGCACATGTACAAGCGGCTGTCGGGCCCGCGGCGCGAGTTGCTCGAGCCGGCGCGGCGAACCAACGTGTCCTCGGTCTAGGTGTTATCCGGAAGGCCGGGCAGCGATGCCGGTACCCGATCGCTTGCGAAGGGTACAAGCAGCAGTCCGACGATCGCCACGCAGGCGAGCATCGCCCATGCTTCGTTCACGGTGAGTGCGAGCGACGCCCGTTCGACCAACGGCCGGATGAATGCCACCGTGGCGTCGTCCGGCAGACCCGGCGGCCGGTCGATCAGCAACTTCGGATCGAGCCCGATCGCCTGCGCCGCAGTGACATCCCCCGCCAGCAGGCGCAGGCGGAAATCCTCGCCATAGATCGGGCTTCGCCCATAGAGGATGGTATCGATCAGGGCGATCCCGATCGCGCCGCCCAGATTGCGCATCAGATTGAACAGTCCGCTGGCGTCGGCAATGTCCGCCTCCGGCAGGGCGCCCAGCGCAATGCGCGTCGGCGGTAGCAGGCAGAAAATGATCGCGACGCCACGCACGACCTGCGGCCAGAACATCTCGCCAAAATCCGCCGTGCGCGGCTGAATGGCGCTCCAGCCGAGGCCGAGCGCGAACAAGGCGAAGCCCGCGCCGGTCAGCCGCCGCGCGCCGACGCGGCTTTCGAGGATCGCCGCAAGCGGCGCGGCGGCGAGCTGCGCAACCCCCGTGACCAGCATGATCGTGCCGATCTCGAAGGCGTCATGGCGGCGGACGAAACCGAGGAATACCGGCATCAGATAGGTCGATCCATACAGGCCAATGCCGAGGCAAAAGCTCAGTGCGCAACCGATCGCGAACGGACGCCGCCTGAAAAGCGTCAATTGCGCGATCGGATAGGCCGCGCGAAGCGTGCGCCGGATCAGTAGCGTCAATCCCGCGATGCTTCCGATCAGCAGGCCGAGGCAAGGCATCGAGGCCCAACCGCGTTGCGGCGCTTCCTTCAGACCAATCATGAAGCTTGCGAGCGTCGCTGCGAGCAGGACAAGCGACCATTTATCCAGTCTGGAGAACGCCCGAAGCTGCACGCCTTCCCTCGGAAGCAGCAACGGCGTGACTGTGGCTGCCACCGTTCCCGGAGCCAGATTGATCAGGAACAGCCATGGCCAGGACCATGTCTGCGTGATCCAGCCGCCGACGACGGGTCCGACGGTCGGCGCGAGCACCGCGACGACGCCGCCGATCGTGGTGGCCACCGGATGAAGCCGCGCCGGGAACAGCGTGAACACGGCGGAGAACACTGCGGGGATCAGCACGCCGCCGGAAAATCCCTGCAGCACGCGAAACGCCAGCAGCGCGGCAAAGCCGCCGCTGAGGGCGCAGCCGACCGAGGCGGCAGTGAACAGGCTCACCGCAAGCGCGAACAGCCATCGCAACGACAGCGCATGCGTGAAGAGGCCGGTCAGTGGGATCGCGATCACCTCCGCGATCAGATAGGCGGTCTGGATCCAGCTCATCGCCGCCGGCGAGATCGCTAGCGCGCGTTGGATCGTCGGCAACGAGGTTGCGACGACCTGGATGTCGAGAATCGCCATGAACATGCCGAAGCACATCAGGAGGAAGCCGGCCCAGGTCGCAGCCGATGGGCTGTCGGTTCGGTGATCCGCCTTGCTCATGGCGTGCTTGTGCGTGGCCATTCGGAGACGGAGAGCGCGCGGTTCTCGATCCGAATCCGGACCGCAAGCACCGCGAGATTGAGGAGGGTAAAGATCAGCGCCAATCGCGGCAGGTGGAGCGCGAGGGGAAGAAGTGCGATTTCACCGACCACGACGGCGTAGTTTGGATGCGGGAAATATCGGTACGGCCCGGATGCGACCAGCGGCGCGCCCGGCAGCACGACGATTCGCGTGGTCCATCGCGGCCCCAGCGCGACGAGGATCCATATCCGCAAGCCTTGCAGCACCAGGAAACCCGCCAGCGCGGCCAGATTGACGTCCTGGTCGCGGCCCCAGATCCACAGCGCGGTCAGCCAGCCGGCGTGAACCAGGACAATGAGCGGGTAGTGATTGGCGCCGACCTCGACCGCGCCTCGTGCGAGAAGCCGCTCAGTGTTGCGACGTGACAGCACGAGCTCGCCGAGACGCTGCAGCGTGACCAGCGAGAGGATAACCGACGCGAAGCTCACGCCGCGTGCCTGAGCGCAACGCAGCTGAGCGTGAAGCCCGGCCCGAGCGCCGTGAGCAGCGAGCGCGGCGGCAATCCCTTGGCGCAGGCTCGTTCGAGAACAAAGAGAACCGTCGGGCCCGACATGTTGCCGCAAGCCGCGATGACGTCGCGTTCGTGATCGAGCGTGCCCTGATCGAGCGCGAGTGCCCGCTCCAGCGCGGCGATGACCTTGGCGCCGCCGGGATGGCAGAGGAAGCGGTCGATGTCATCGGCGGTCAGCTGCATCCGCGCCAGGATTTCGGCGACGGCTGGTCCAACATGGTCGCGGACGAAATCCGGAATGGTTCGCTGAAAGACCACGCCGAATCCTTCCGGATCGACCGTCCAGCCCATGATGTCGAGCGTATCCGGCCACAGCTTTTCGCCCGTCGCCTCGATCCGCGTCGCGCCACCGTCGCCGGCACGCAGCACGATCGCGGCCGCGCCATCGCCGAACAGGCTGGCCGCAACGATATTTGCCTTGGTGAGCTCGTCGTGCCGGACCGCGAGCGTGCAGAGTTCGAGCGCAACCAGCAGCACGTTCGCTCCCGGCCGCGCTTCGGCCAGCCGCGCCGCGATCGACAGGCCCGACACGCCGCCCGCGCAGCCCAGGCCGAACACCGGCACGCGCGACACATCCGTCCGCAGACCGAGCTTGCCGGCGACGCGCGCCTCCAGCGTCGGCGTGGCTATACCCGTCGAGCACACCGTGACCACGATATCGATGTCCCCGCCGGTCAGGTCGGCGCGCGCAATCGCCTTGCGGGCCACGTCGACGTACAGCGTCTCCGCGCCCTCCAGGAACGCCAGCGTTCGCTCCGGCCAGCCGCGCCGTTCGAGATACCATTCGATCGGCTTGACGCCGTAGCGATGCTGGATGCCGGTGTTGGCGAACAGGCTGGAGAGCGTCTCGAATTCGGCATAGCGGTCGGCGAGGAGATTGCGCGCGGCCTGCAGGACCTGTCCCTGATGGAATAGATGCGGTGGAACCGCCGTCGCCAGGGAAACAAGCGCGGCCGTCTGCTTCATCTCGATCATCGTGGCTCCATTTCCCCCGCTCTTGGAACCGCGCGATGAGCAAAATATTTCAACACGCCTGCGACATCGCGCGAGCGCCGCATTCACTATAAATTGACCCGGCGCCGATATCCGCGCCGCCTCTTCGAAAATCAGGAAGCGGTGACGCCTAGCCTGCGCATCGCGCTCTTCACCAAGCCGAGCGGCGCCGGCGACAACGGGCCCTGCGGCGCGCGCGTGATGAAGGCGACCAGGACCAGCGCCAGGATCGCGAGCCAGAAGCACAGCCAGAAGCCGTCGATATAGGCGAGCGTGTTGGCCTCGCGCTGCACCAGCGCCGCCAGCGTGCCGACGGCGCGCCCCGTCGCCGTCCCGATGCCGTGGCCGGAAAATTCACCCGCAAGCCGCTTGAGCAGGTTCACGACGTCGATATCGCCATTCTGGACATGCTGTCCGAGATAGTTGGAATGGATCTGCTCGCGGACCCTCAGCCAGGTCCCCATCAACGCGACGCCGATCTCGGCGCCGCCGAGGCGCATGATCTGGATATAGGCCGCAAACGCCGTCGCCCGCGACGGATCGGAATTCGACAGCGCCATGATGATGATCGGCAGCAGCGTGAACGCCTGCCCGATCGACGTGAGCAGGACGATGCCGACGAAATCCTCGCGCGCCCAGACATGGCTCAGCTGCGTGCCCCAGAGATTGGCGGCCGCGAACGCCGAGAAGCCGAGAACCACGACGATGCGCGGATCGAGGTGGCGCAGCAGCAGGATCGAGATCGGCACCAGCACGAACATCGGCAGCGCGCCGTAGATGAACAGCAGCACGCCCGACTGCTCCGGCCGCAGCGCGCCGACAGTGCCGAGGAAGTTCGGCACCAGCGACGAATTCGACAGGCTGGTCAGCGTGTACAGCAGGATGACGAGCAGCGAGAGCCCGACATTGCGCGAGAACAGCACGTTGAAATGCGCCCAGGGCCGGCGCGCGATCATTTCGTTGATCATGAAGGCGACGATCAACAGCCCGCCGCCGATCAAGAGCGCCATCACCGTGCCCGACGACAGCCAGTCCAGCCGGTTGCCCTGATCGAGCCCGGCATAGACCATCGACACCCCGGCGCCGAGCAGCAGCATGCCGCCCCAATCGGCATGGTGCAGCAGGTCGCGATTGACGGGTTCTTTCGGAGTGCCGAGATACACCATCAGCCCCATCATCGGCGCGATCACCACGCCCTGCCAATACAGCCACTGCCAGCCGAGGTGCTCGACATAGAAACCGACCAGCGAGCTCGACGAGTCGAGCGCGAAGCCGACGCGGATCGAGTACATCGCAATCGCCGGCAGCCACCATCGGATCGGCAAATTGCGCAGGATGATCATCAGCGTCGCCGGCACGAAGGTGCCGAGCAGCATGCCGTGGGCGATGCTGAGCGCGATCAGCGTCGTGTAGTCGCGCACGAACGGGATGGTCAGCGAGACCACGGCATAGACCAGGCTCGGAATGCCGAGCACCCGGCGCAGGCCGAACACGGTGGCAAGCCAGGCCACCGCAGGCGCAACGAAGATCTGCGAGCCGATGGCAGCCGTGGAGAGCCAGGCGCCCTCGTCAAAGCTGAGCGAGAATGCGCCGCGCAGATCGGGCAAGCCGACCGAGGTCAGGCGGCTGTCGAAATTCGCCAGGAACGCGCCGAGCAGCACGGCGACGACCGCGAACAGCGGATAGCGCGCGACGTCGCCGCGCGAGACCGGACCACGGTCGCGGTCGTCACTTTCCGCCATTGGCGACCGCCTCGCCGGTGTCGATCCGCGTGACGACCGACATGCCCGGGAGCAGGCGCTCGAGCAAGGGCTGGCCCTTGTCGAACTGGATCCGCACCGGAATGCGCTGCACCACCTTGGTGAAATTGCCGGTGGCGTTGTCGGGCGGCAGCAGCGCGAACTGCGATCCGCTCGCCGGCGCGATGCGCTCGACGACGCCGCGCAGCTTCTGGCCCGCGAACGTATCCACGGTGACCTCGACCGGCTGGCCCGGCTTGACGTTGGTCAGCTGGGTCTCCTTGTAGTTGGCGATCACATAGACGTTCGGCAGCGGCACGACGTTGATCAGATTGGCGCCGATGTTGACGTAGTCGCCCGGCTGGACCTGGCGCTCGCCGGTGACGCCGTCGAACGGCGCGACGATCTTGGTGTAGCCAAGCTTGAGCTTGGCCGATGCCAATAGCGCCTTGGCGGCGTCGAGGTCGGCGGCACGCTGCTTCTTGGTGCCTTGCAGGACCTCGAGCTGATGGCGCTGTGCCGCGATGACAGCGCGGCTGGCGCGCACGTCGGCCTCCGCCTTGGCGTAGGATGCGGTCGCCTGCTCGAGCCGCTGCCGCGTGCCGGCGTCGGTTTGCGACAGCGACTGCTGACGCTCTTCCTCCTGGCGTGCCAGAGTCTGCTGCGCCTCCGCGGACAGCCGCGCAGCTTCGGCCTGCGCGATGGTTGCGTATTGCAGCTCGACCTGGTTGTTGAGGTTGTCGAGCACGGCCTGAGCACCGACCACGCCGGCCTCGGCCTGCGCCACCTGCGCCTGATAATCGGCCGGATCGATCTGCACCAGGAGATCGCCGGCCTTGACGTGCTGGAAATCGGAGACGGCGACGGTGAGCACCTCGCCGGACACGCGGCTGGAGAGCTGGGTCAATTCGGCGCGCACATAGGCATCATTGGTGGTCTGGATCGTGGCGCTGCCGACCCAGGCATCCCAGCGGCTGGTCGCCACCGCGACGAACACCAGCGCGACGAGCACGACAAACAGCGGAATCGCGAAACGGCTCCAGAAGCCGCTTGCCGAAGGTTGCGGCTTGGCAGGTGCCGCAGCAGGCGCGGTCTGGCTGGCGGGTGACGGACCATCTTCAACCTGCTCTGCCACACCGCACTCCCTCAATCACGCACCGGAATAGCCGACGAACCTATCACGCGGACCGGCATCCACTTCGCTCGAGAACGCCCTGATAGCACATGACGACGATCATGCCTCAGACGGTCTTTTCCGGCCACCGGCAGAGATCATTGATCAGACACACGTCGCAACGTGGACCGCGGGCGAGGCAGGTGTAGCGGCCATGCAGGATCAGCCAGTGATGGGCGTGCAGCATGAACTCGGTCGGGATCACTTTTTCCAATCCCAGCTCGACCTCGAGCGGCGTCTTGCCGGGCGCGAGCCCGGTGCGGTTGCCGACGCGAAACACATGGGTGTCGACTGCCATCGTGTGCTCGCCGAACGCCATGTTGAGCACGACATTCGCGGTCTTGCGGCCGGCGCCGGGCAGCGATTCGATCTCGGCACGCGTGCGCGGCACCTCGCCGCCGAACTCGGCGATCAGCTTCTGCGAGAGCGCGATGACGTTCTTCGCCTTGTTGCGATAGAGCCCGATGGTCTTGATGTAGTCGCGCACTTTGTCCTCGCCGAGCTCAAGCATCTTGTCCGGCGTGTCGGCGACCGCGAACAGCGCTCGCGTCGCCTTGTTGACGCCGGCGTCGGTCGCCTGCGCCGACAGCACCACCGCAACGAGCAGCGTGTAGGGATTGAGGTGCTCGAGCTCGCCCTTGGGCTCGGGATTGGCTTTGCGGAACCGGTCGAAGGCCTCGTAGACCTCCTCCGATGTCCATGGCTTTGACTTTACGGTTCGCTTGGCGGCCTTCTTTGCCCCGCGTTTGGGCAGCAGCCTTGCCGCATTCGCAGGCTTCTTCTTCGGTGCGGAACGAACGCTTGATGTGCTGGCGCGTTGAGAGCGGATGATTTTGGCCATGAACCGGATATACTGATACGCCATGACCGCAGGCAACGACTTTGATCCGGGCGAAGACCGCAGGGCCAATGATCTCGCGGCTGAGGCCGCTGAGGCCGAGCCCAAACTGTTCTCGGCATTGCTGACGCCGCACCGCTCGCTGAATCGCACCGGCTTTATCGTGCTGATGTCGTTCGTCACCGTGGTCAGCTTCATTGCCGGCGCGGTGTTCTGGTGGCTGGGCGCCTGGCCGATCTTCGGCTTCTTCGGCCTCGACGCGCTGGTGATCTATTGGGCGTTCAAGGTCAATTTCCGCACCGCCAAGGCGAGCGAGGAGATCACCGTCACGGCGTCGGAACTGCGGGTGCGCAGGATCAGCCATCGCGGTCATGTGGCCGAATGGGTGCTCAATCCGCTCTGGGTGCGGTTCGAACAGATCTCGCATGAGGAGTTCGGTATCGAGCGGCTCTATCTGGTCTCCCGGGGCCGCCGGGTCAGCGTTGGCAGCTTCCTCGGACCGGACGAAAAGGCCAGCTTCTCCAAGGCCTTGACGGCGGCGCTCAACGCCGCAAAACGCGGCCCGACTTACAACCCCATCCACTAGTGTGCTGAATGCGAAGTTCGTGCGATTTCGCGGCAACCACTTTCACGAACTTCGCATTCATAAAGCACACTAGAATCAAAGGTTTGCTAGTGTCCTTATCGAATCCGAAGTTCGCTCCGAAGGTGCGGCAAATGATACGAACTTCGGATTCGGGACACTAGTCGAGCTTACTTTTGAGCATGATCTTGCCGGAAAACCGGTCCCCACTTTTCCGGATCATGCTTGTCAGAAATCGGGTGGTTTGGACGCGCCATGGCTCCTAAATCAGACACCATGATGACACTCGCCATACACGACCAGCGCCTGGCCAAGCCGGGCCTCCAGAGCGCCGCGCTGCGCGACTATGACTCGGTTCGGCGCGCCATCGCGTTCATCTCGGAGCATTGGCGCACACAGCCGACCATCGAAGCGATGGCCGATGCCGCCGCCGTCACGCCGGATGAGTTGCACCATCTGTTCCGCCGCTGGGCCGGGCTGACGCCGAAGGCTTTCATGCAGGCGCTGACCCTGGACCACGCCAAGAACCTGCTGCGCGATTCCGCCAGCGTGCTCGACGCGGCACTCGACTCCGGCCTGTCAGGGCCGGGACGGCTGCACGACCTGTTCGTCACGCATGAGGCGATGTCGCCGGGCGAATGGAAGACCGGCGCCGGCGGCATGACGCTGCGCTACGGCTTCCATCCCTCGCCGTTCGGCACCGCGATCGTGATCGCAACGGATCGCGGGCTTGCGGGGCTTGCCTTCGCCGATCACGGCGACGAGCAGACCGCATTCGCCGACATGAAGCGGCGCTGGCCGAACGCGACCTATGTCGAGGACACCGACGGCACCGCCGCGCTGGCGCAGCGCGTGTTCGATACAAGGTTGTGGCGGGCGGACCAGCCGCTGCGCGTCGTCTTGATCGGCACCGACTTCGAGGTGCGGGTGTGGGAGACGCTGCTCAAGGTCCCGATGGGCCGCGCGGTCAGCTATTCCGACATCGCCTGCAAGATCAACAGCCCGAAAGCCTCGCGCGCGGTCGGCGCCGCGGTCGGCCGCAACCCGGTGTCGTTCGTGGTGCCCTGCCATCGCGCACTCGGCAAAAGCGGCGCGCTGACCGGCTATCACTGGGGCATCACCCGCAAGCAGGCGATGCTGGGCTGGGAAGCCGGCCAGGTGGGGTTGCACTAACCTCTATCTCGTCATTACGGGATGGTCCGAAGGACCAGACCTCAGGTGCGCAATTGCGCACCGGGGAATCTCGAGATTCCGGGTTCGATGCTGCGCATCGCTCCGGAATGACAACATCAAACCTCTACCCCGCGAGATCGACCTTTGACGCTACGGTGGAATCGGCATTGAGCCGATAGATCACCGGCGCGCCGGTCGCGAGTTCGCGCTTGAGGATCTGCTCGGGCGTCAGCTTCTCCAGCACCATGATCAGCGCGCGCAGCGAATTGCCGTGGGCGGCGATCAGCGTGCGCTGGCCGCGCAGCACACCGGGCAGGATCTCCTGCACGTAATAAGGCAGCGTGCGCGCCAGCGTATCCTTCAGGCTTTCGCCGCCGGGTGGCGGCACGTCGTAGGAACGGCGCCAGATCAGAACCTGGTCCTCGCCCCACTTCTTGCGGGCGTCGTCCTTGTTGAGGCCGGAGAGATCACCGTAATCGCGTTCATTGAGCGCGAGATTCTTCGTGGTCGGCAATCCGGTCTGGCCGATCTGCTCCAGCATCAGCTTCAGCGTGTGCTGCGCACGGGTAAGATCGGAGGTGAACGCGACATCGAACGACAGGCCCTGCGCCTTCAGCTTGCGGCCGGCCTCGTTGGCTTCGTTGACGCCCTGCTCGGTGAGATCAGGGTCCTTCCACCCGGTGAACAGGTTCTTCAGATTCCAGTCGCTCTGACCGTGACGAACGAGCACAAGGAGACGATCACTCATTTCAGATTCCGTTTTCGCTTAGCTGGATTTCATTCCGTCGAGCGGTGTCAGTCGCTCAACCCGAGGACGTCGGCCATCGAATACATGCCGGGCTTCTTGCCATGCGCCCACAGCGCTGCCTTCAGCGCGCCCTGCGCGAACAGCGCGCGATCTTCTGCATGGTGCGAGAGCGTGATGCGCTCGGAGGGGCCGGCAAAGATCACGCTGTGATCGCCGGCCGCGGTGCCGCCGCGCAACGAGGCAAAGCCGATATCGCCCGCGCGCCGCGCGCCGGTGAGACCATCGCGGCCGCGCGCCGAATGCTGATCGAGCGCGATTCCGCGTCCCGCGGCCGCGGCTTCGCCGAGCATCAAGGCGGTGCCCGACGGCGCATCGATCTTGGACTTGTGGTGCATCTCGAGAATTTCGATGTCAAAGCTCTGGTCGAGCGATTGCGCGACGCGCTTGACGAGCGCGGCGAGCAGATTGACACCGAGGCTCATATTGCCTGACTTCACCACGATGGCGCGGTTGGTCACGCTGCGGATCACCGCATCGTCGGACGGCGACATCCCGGTGGTGCCGATGACGTGAACGAGGCCGCGCTCGGCCGCGATCGCGACGTTGGCGATGGTCGCGGCCGGCACGGTGAAATCCAGGATGCCGTCGGCGCCGGCCGACATCGACCACAGATCGGCCGACAGCTTGACGTCATTGGCGGGGAGGCCGGCGAGCACGCCTGCGTCCTTGCCGAGCAGTTCCGAGCCCGGCGCTTCCAGCGCGCCGACCAGCACCGCCCCCGGGGTTTCGGAAATCACCCGCGTCAGCGTGCGGCCCATCCGGCCGCCGGCTCCCGCAACGATCAAACGCATGTCAGCCATGGCTCACCTCTCCACGCGATATAGCGAGCCAAGGCTGTTCCGGCAACCGAACCGGCTACCCGATGTGCGGACTATGGGCTGTCGTGCCCCTCGATGATGATGAGGTCGGCGATCGAATGCGGCTGCCGCACCTTGATGTTGGCTTGGTATTCCGGCGATTGGTAGCAAGCGAGCGCGGTCGCGTAATCGGGGAATTCGATCACGACGTTGCGGGAGCGGCTCTGGCCCTCCACGCCGGTGAACTTGCCACCGCGAACGATGAACTTGCCGCCGAATTTCTGGAAGATGGCAGGGTTGGCCGCCATGTAGGGCTTGTAGCCTTCCTCATTGTGAACGTCGACGCGTCCAATCCAGTATCCCTTCGCCATCTCTGTTCTCCCTCTTGTTGTTCAGGCGAGCGCCTGGGCGATTTCGGCGTGAATGGCTTCGGCTGATGCCTTCGGGTCGGCGGCTTCCATCACCGGACGCCCGACCACGAGATAGTCGGCGCCGGCGGCAATGGCGCGAGCCGGCGTCATGATGCGCTTCTGGTCGCCGATCGCCGAGCCTGCGGGGCGGATGCCCGGGGTCACCAGGTTCATCTGGTCGCCGACGATCTTGCGCAAGGCGGCGGCCTCCTCGGGCGAGCTGACGAGGCCGTCAACGCCAAGCGCCTGCGCCTGTTTGGCGCGCGCTTCGACGAGATCGGAGACGTTGAGGCGATAGCCCGCCGCATGCAGATCGGTGTCGTCGTAGGAGGTCAGCACCGTCACCGCGAGGATCTTCAGGCCGGAGCCGGCGCGTGCCTCGACCGCCGCCTTCATGGTCTGCGGGTAGGCATGCACGGTGAGGAAGGTCGCGCCAAGCCCGGCGACGCTTTCGACCCCGCGCGCGACGGTGTTGCCGATGTCGTGCAGCTTCAGATCGAGGAAGACCTTCTTGCCGCTGCCTGCAAGCTGCTTCGCCAGGATGAGGCCGCCGGCATAACCGAGCTGATAGCCGATCTTGTAGAAGGTGACGGCATCGCCGAGCCGGTCGATCATCGCCTCGGCGCTGGCGACGGACGGCAGATCGAGCGCCACGATCAACCGGTCTCTTGGAGCGATCCTGGCTGGCTGCATGTCACCTCACATCATGCGTTGGGATTGGTCGATCAGCTGCCGCACCAGCGCCTGCATCGCGTCGATGTCGGCTTGGTGCTTCAGATGATCCATATCGTCATAGGCCTGCTCGGCGAATGACAGCGCGAGCTGGTTCGGGATCACGGTGGCGCGGCACGCCGACAGGATCAGGCGCAGCGCCGCGAGCGCGCGGGTGCCGCCGAGCCGGTTGCCGGATGCGGCTGAGATCGCGAACGCGCGGCCGTGGAACACCTGACCTCGCACCTCATGCGGATCCTGCACGCGGCTCACCCAGTCGATCGTGTTCTTCACCAGCGCCGGCACCGAGGAATTGTATTCCGGCGTCACGATCAGCACGCCATGATGGGCGCCGATCATCCGTTTCAGATTCACGGCATGCTGCGGCACGCCGGATTTCGCCTGCAGGTCGCCATCATAGATCGGCAGCGGAAAATCGCCGAGCGAGATGCGGGTGACGTCGGCGCCGGATTGCGCCAGTTCGTGCGCCAGCACGGCAGCCAGCTTCGCATTGAGCGAGCCTGACCGAAGCGATCCGGGGATCACGAGGATTTTCAGCGCGGACATTTTGAAATCGCAGGTAAGGCGCTCGCCCGGCGCGACGGCGCCGGGTGGTCAGCCCTTGCGATACACCCAGACCCGCGCGGGCGGAAGGTTCATCCAGATCCGCTCGGAGGCCTCTGTGGACACGCCCGGCAGCGACTTCGGAATCGGAGGCACCACCGAATAGGTGAACTGGATGAACGGCGCGCCGGGTGCGAGCGCCAGGAAAGCGTCACGGACCAGCCTCAGGCGGGTCAACATCGGCTTGGTGACCAGCGGCAGGCCGGAGACCACGGCCGAGGCGGGAGATTTCATGACATCCCACAGCGTGTCGCGGAGCCTGTAGGCGTCGCCCTGGACCACCTTGGCCTGCGGATAACGTTCGCGCAGCAACGCGCAGAAACCGGGATTGTATTCGACCAGGACGAGACGCTTCTGGTCGACGCCGTGCTCGATCAGCGCGTTGGTGATCGCCCCGGTGCCGGGTCCAAGTTCGACGACCGGCCCCTCGGCGTCGCGATCGACATATTGCGCCATGGTGCGGGCGAGCAGCCGTCCGGACGGCATCACCGCGCCCATATGCAGCGGCTTCTCCATCCATGAACGGAGAAATCGAACCTCGTCGTCGAGACGGAGGGGCTTCTTCGACGCACGCACGGACGATTGCAAAGGCATGTCGCTACCAGGCGGGGACCGCACAATCGAGCGGTTGTCAGAAAACAGTCACAAAGACGTATAGATCGAAGTCGTTACGGTCAAGCATAACGACTGCGGCTAGACGGAGCGATTGCCAAAGAAGTCCTTGACCTTAGAGAAGAAACCCGCTGCCTCCGGCTGGGTTGCGCCGGACGACAGCATTTCGAACTCCATCAGCAGTTCCTGCTGCTTCTTGGTCAGATTCTGCGGAGTTTCGACCACGACCTGGACATACATGTCGCCGGTCTGGCGCGAACGGAGCACCGGCATACCCTTTGATGCAATGCGGAATCGCCGGCTGGACTGGGTGCCGGCCGGCACCTTCACCTTGGTCTTGCCCTTGTCGATGGTCGGCACCTCGAATTCGCCGCCGAGCACTGCGGTCACCATCGAGATCGGCACACGGCAGTGCAGGTCGGCGCCGTCGCGCTGGAAGAACTGGTGCGTGGTCAGCGACAGGAAGATGTAGAGGTCGCCGGGCGGTCCGCCGCGGACACCGGCCTCGCCTTCACCGGCGAGACGAATGCGGGTGCCGTCCTCGACGCCCGGGGGAATGTTGACCGACAGCGTGCGCTCGCGCGTCACCCGGCCGGAACCGGCGCAGGAGGTGCAGGCATCCTCGATCATCTGGCCGCGGCCCTGACAGCCGGGACAGGTCCGCTCCAGCGTGAAGAAGCCCTGGGCCTGCCGGATACGGCCGGCGCCGCCGCAATGCGAGCAGGTCTTCGGCTTGGTGCCGGCCTTGGCACCGGTGCCCGAGCAGGATTCGCAGGTGACCGAGACCGGGATCTCGATCTGCGCGGTCTTGCCCTGGAAGGCCTCCTCGAGCGTGATCTCCATGTTGTAGCGCAGGTCGGCGCCGCGCTCGCGGCCGCCGCCGCGGCGCTGCCCGGCCATGCCGAACAGGTCTTCGAAAATGTCGGAGAAGGATGAGGCGAAGCCGGCGCCGAAGCCGGGGCCGCCACCGCCCATGCCCTGCTCGAAAGCGGCATGGCCGAAGCGGTCATAGGCGGCGCGCTTGTCGCCGTCCTTCAGCACCTCATAGGCTTCGTTGATTTCCTTGAATCGGACTTCGCTGGTGGCGTCGCCCGGATTCTTGTCCGGATGCCATTTCATCGCGAGCTTGCGGAAAGCCGATTTGAGCTTGGTCTCGTCCGCGTTCCGCTCAACCTCGAGGGTCTCGTAATAGCAGCGCTTGGTGGACATCCTTCAATTCCGTCCGAAGTTCATCGCGATCGCCAAAGATTGCGCCGACGATTGCGTCAAGGATTGCGCCTGTCTGGAAGATGCAGCGATCGCCTTAAAGAAAAATGACCCCCACTCCTCTGAGACGCGGCGCGTGCTCATTGGTGTGAGGGTCATGATCGCAAATCCGCTTAAGCAGACTTCTTGCTGTTCTTGTCGTCGTCGACCTCGGTGAACTCCGCGTCGACAACGTCATCCTTAGCAGCGTCCTTGGCCGCATCGGCCTCGGCCTGCTGCTTGTACATGGCCTCGCCGAGCTTCATCGAAGCCTGCGCCAGCGTGTTGGTCTTGGCCTTGATCGCCTCGGCGTCGTCGCCCTTCAGCGCTTCCTTGAGGTCGCTGACGGCGTCTTCGATCGCGCGGCGCTCGGTGTCGGCGATCTTCGAACCGTGTTCGGCCAGAGCCTTCTCGGTCGAGTGAACCAGCCCGTCGGCATGGTTCTTGGCGTCGACAGCCTCGCGGCGCTTCTTGTCCTCGGCCGCGTTGACCTCGGCGTCCTTGACCATCTTGTCGATGTCGGCTTCGGACAGACCGCCGGATGCCTGGATCCGGATCTGCTGTTCCTTGCCGGTCGCCTTGTCCTTGGCCGAGACGTTGACGATACCGTTGGCGTCGATGTCGAAGGTCACCTCGATCTGCGGCATGCCGCGCGGAGCCGGCGGAATACCCATCAGGTCGAACTGGCCGAGCATCTTGTTGTCGGCCGCCATTTCACGCTCGCCCTGGAAGACCCGGATGGTGACAGCGCCCTGATTGTCTTCGGCGGTCGAGAACACCTGGCTCTTCTTGGTCGGGATCGTGGTGTTGCGGTCGATGATGCGGGTGAACACACCGCCCAGCGTCTCGATGCCCAGCGACAGCGGGGTCACGTCGAGCAGCAGCACGTCCTTGACATCGCCCTGCAGCACGCCGGCCTGGATCGCAGCGCCGATCGCGACGACCTCGTCGGGATTGACGCCCTTATGCGGCTCCTTGCCGAAGAACTGCTTCACGACTTCCTGGATCTTCGGCATGCGGGTCATGCCGCCGACCAGCACCACTTCGCCGATCTCGCCGGCGGTCAGGCCGGCATCCTTCAGCGCCTTGCGGCACGGCTCGATGGTCTTCTCGACGAGATCGGCCACCAGCGCCTCGAACTTGGCGCGGGTCAGCTTCATCGTCAGATGCTTCGGACCGGTCTGGTCAGCCGTGATGAACGGCAGGTTGATTTCGGTCTGCGTGGTCGACGACAGCTCGATCTTGGCCTTCTCCGCAGCCTCCTTCAGGCGCTGCAGGGCAAGCTTGTCGTTGCGCAGGTTGATGCCCTGCTCCTTCTGGAATTCGTCGGCGAGATAGCCGACCAGGCGCATGTCGAAATCTTCACCGCCGAGGAAGGTGTCGCCGTTGGTCGACTTCACCTCGAACACGCCGTCGCCGATCTCGAGGATCGAGACGTCGAAGGTGCCGCCGCCGAGGTCGTACACGGCGATCGTGCCGGACTTCGACTTGTCGAGACCGTAGGCGAGCGCGGCAGCCGTCGGCTCGTTGATGATGCGCAGCACTTCGAGGCCGGCGATCTTGCCGGCGTCCTTGGTGGCCTGACGCTGCGCGTCGTTGAAATAGGCGGGAACCGTGATGACGGCCTGCTCGACCTTCTGGCCGAGATGCGCCTCAGCGGTCTCCTTCATCTTCTGCAGAATGAAGGCCGAGACCTGCGAGGGCGAATAGGTCTTGCCATCGGCTTCGACCCAGGCGTCGCCGTTCGATGCCTTGACGATCTTGTAGGGAACGAGCTTCTTGTCCTTCTCGACCATCGGGTCGTCATAGCGGCGGCCAATGAGGCGCTTCACCGCAAAGAACGTACGCTCGGGATTGGTCACCGCCTGGCGCTTCGCCGGCTGGCCGACGAGGCGCTCGCCATCGTCAGTGAAAGCAACGATCGACGGCGTCGTTCGCATGCCCTCGGCATTCTCGATCACCTTGGCGTTCTTGCCATCCATTACGGCGACGCACGAATTCGTGGTGCCGAGGTCGATCCCAATGACCTTACCCATGGTTTTGATATCCTCTTTGCTACGGCAGGTTGGTTGGGCCCTGACGGCGCTCCGTACCGAACCCCCAGACGTTCACATACTCGCGATATTGCGACGGTGAGCCTGATATAGGAGAGAGGGTCCTGCCCGCAAGGACTGGACGCAACGTTGAGGCCTGAAAAGACTGACGTTTGAAAGATTGTGTCAGCCCGGCCGCAGCGCCGGTTCAAGCCCGATCCAAGTTAACAAATCGGCAATGATGCGGCACGCCGTCGACCGCGAACATCCGCCACGCGACGTCCGCGCTGTTGAGTGAACACTCACAAACGTCGTATGCGGAAGCGGGCGCAGGCCGAGGGCGCGCTGTTTGGCCGCTGGTGGCCGATCGTCGGAAACGTCGGGAAACTGGAAAGTGCCAGCCAATGGGCACGAAAAGCCCCTGGAATCGGGCCTGCAGGCCCGGAGTGCGGCTTTGGCGGCCTGTTACAGGGTCATCAAAACCGCTAAAAGCGGTCCGACTGAAAGAGGCCATCCAGCCCTGCACCGGCCCCGTTGCGCGGCCACCAAGCAAAACCGGTAGATTCCCCATGACGCCTTTTCGACTTCTCGTTGCGGTTGCCTTGCTGCTTGCTGCCACCTGTCGTGGCTTTGCCGCCGACGTGGTGTTTCCGCCGGGCGCGCATGTCGGGATGAAGCCGCTGGTGGGCCTCAACCGCGCCAAGTCGTTCATCGGCTTCGAGACCGAGGACCAGGGCGTGAAGGTCTTGATCGCCGATCTGCCCGCGGACGCCTACAACGAGGTCGTGAGCGCCTTCAAGGCCAACCCGGCTGGTAGCGGAAACATCAAGCCGGAGAGCCTCGAGACGCCGGCGGGCCTCGCCTATTACACCGTGGAGAGCGCGCGTGACGGCACCACCAATGTGCGGCGCTATTCCATGATCCTGCCGGGACCGACCTTCTCCGGCTATGTCGCGGTGCAGGTGCCGGAGAACGCGAGCAAGATCTACACCGACGACGCCGTGCGGCAGATGTTCGCCACCGCCCAGATCCGCAACGAGGTGCCGGTCGACGAGCAGCTAAGCATGATGCCGTTCAAGGTCACCGAGCTGAGCAGCTTCAAGAATGTCCGCATGCTGGCGCCGGGCGCGGCGCTGCTGATGGCCGACGGCGACGACAAGGGCCTTGAGACCAAGCCCTTTATGCTGCTTGGCATCATCGGCTCGGCCCCGGCCACACCGGATGATCGCGGCCGCTTCGCCCAGCAGATCGCCACCACGATCCCCGGCGTGCGCGACGGGCGGATCACCATGTCCGAACCGATCCGGATCGACGGCCAGCCCGGCTTCGAGACGCGCATCGACGCCGTCAGCGGCAAGGACAATACCCCGGTGACCATCGTGCAGTGGCTGCGATTCGGCGCGCAGACATCGATGCGTATCATCGGCAGCTCCCCGCGCACCGATTGGGAGAAGGCCTTCCCGCGCTTCCGCGCGGTGCGCGACGGCATCCAGCCGCGCGGCTGATCAGCCGCTCGCAGCTCCAGTCGGAAAAATCCCACTTTCGTCGTTCGCCGAACGGAACTAGCCTCCTCGTGCAATTATCAAAGCGAGGAGGGGCTCGATGCCGGATCGACGACAGGTTGTTGCAGGCCTCGGTACGCTGGCGCTTGCCGCGCTGGTTCCAAAACATCTCTGGGCGGCTGCGATCAAGCCCGACGACGGCTCCGCGCTGCTCGTGATCGACGTCCAGAACTGCTTCCTGCCTGGCGGCAGCCTCGCGGTGAAGGACGGCGAGCAGGTGGTGCCGGTGATCAACCGGATCGCCAAGAGCTTTGCCAATGTGGTGATGACGCAGGACTGGCACACGCCCGGACACATCTCCTTTGCCTCGACCCATTCCGGCAAGAAGCCGTTCGAGACCGTCGACCTTGCCTATGGCAAGCAGGTGCTGTGGCCCGACCACTGCGTGCAGGGCACCGACGGCGCATCGCTGTCGAAGGAACTCGCGATCCCGCAGGCCGAGCTGATCATCCGCAAGGGTTTTCACAAGGACGTCGACAGCTACTCCGCCTTCACCGAGGCCGACGGCAAGACCACCACCGGGCTCGCCGCCTATCTCAAGGCGCGCAACGTCGAGCGGGTTTTCGTGGCCGGGCTCGCCACCGATTTCTGCGTGGCATGGACCGCGCTCGATGCGCGCAAGGCCGGCTTCGAGACCTATGTGGTGGAAGATGCCTGCCGCGGCATCGACACCCAGGGATCGCTCGCCAAGGCCTGGGACGACCTGGCCAAGGCCGGCGTCAAGCGCATCCAGTCCTCGGATATCGCGTAAGACGCAGCCTCGCGAGATTCGCATGGCCGAGCCTGCGTCACCTCATGCATTCGATCTCGCGCAGCGCCTGCCGTCGCCGCGCATGGCTGGCCTGATCGTCCGGATCACCGGTTATCGCGAGACCGCAACGGGCCGGTTCGCGCAGCGGCAGACCGCGCCGCTGATCGTCCCGCTGATCATCAGTTTCGGCTCGCCGTTCCTGATCGCGCTGTCGCGCGAGCCCGGTGCGGCCGATCGTCAGCTCAGCTTCGCCGCCGGCCTGCATGCCGGGCCTGTCTACATCGAGTCCGACGGGCGCGCCGCCTGCGTGCAGGTCGATTTCACCCCGCTCGGCGCCTACGGCTTCTTCGGCGGCGCCGTGACCGACCTGGTCGGGCGCATGGTCGATATCGACGATGTGCTCGGCCATGATGGCCGTCGTCTGCGCGAACAGCTCGGCGCCGTGACCTGCTGGCAGCGCCGCTTCGACCTGATCGAGGCGTTCGTGCTGCGCCGCGCCGGCCACATGCCGTCTCCCGAAATCGCGTTCGCCTATCGAAAACTGGCGCGTTCGGCCGGCGCTATCAGCATCACGGCATTGGCCGACGAGATCGGCTGGAGCCGCAAGCATCTGGCTGGCCGGTTTCGGTCCGAACTCGGCCTCGCCCCCAAATCGCTGGCGCGCATGATGCGGTTTCACCGGGCGAGCCGGCTGGCGCAAAGCGGCGCAGCGCTTGGCTGGGCGGGGATCGCGGCGGAAAGCGGCTATGCCGACCAGGCCCATCTCGCCCGCGAGTTCGTCGAATTCGCAGGCGAACCGCCAACCGCCTGGGCGCGCCGCCGGGCGCTGACCGACCGCCGGCTGGTTCACGCCGGCGATGGGCTGGCGGACTGGTAACAAACCTTCAAGCCAACGCCGCGTTGCCCCGTGCAGGATGGCGCCGTCAGCCAAGGAGGTGAGCGACCATGACGCACGACATCGAACCGCCCCGCATCTACCCAACCCTGCGCTGCAAGGATGCCGAGGCGATGACCAATTGGCTCACGACGGTGCTTGGGTTCACCGAACACGTCGTCTACCGCGATGGCGGCGTGATCCATCACGCCGAGCTCGCCTATGGTTCCTCGATGCTGATGCTGGGCCAGAGCCGCGACGACGCATATGGCAGGCTGGTCGGCGACCTCGACAACCGCCGCACCGACTCGATCTATATCGCCGTCGACGATCCCGACGCGCTGCACGCGAAGGTCAAGGCTGCCGGAGCGAAGATCGAGATGGAACCGCGAAACACGGATTATGGCAGCCGCGACTTCGCCTGCCGCGATCCGGAAGGAAATCTCTGGAGCTTCGGCACCTATTGGCCGAAGGCACACGAGAAGCCGCGACTGTGAGCCCGCGCAATCCGCGAGCTCACAGACGGGTGTCCGGGATCGGACGGATCAGGCGGTGATGTCAGCGGTCGGGGCGGCCTTGGCGCCGCCCTTGGAGACGCCGACCAGCGCCGGACGCAGGATGCGCTCGCCGATCATGTAACCGGCCTGCACGACCTGCACCACGGTGCCCGACGGCACCGACGGATCGGGCACCTCGAACATCGCCTGCTGGAAGTTCGGATCGAACTTCTCGCCGATCGGGTCGAACTTCTTGACGCCGTTCTTCTCCAGCGCGTTGAGCAGCGAACGTTCGGTCAGCTCGACGCCTTCGATCAGCGCCTTCAGGCCGGGATCGGCGGCTTCCTTGGTCTCGGCCGGCACCGCATCGAGCGCGCGCTGCAGGTTGTCGGCGATATCGAGCACGTCGCGGGCAAAGCCGGTGATGCCGTAGGTCTTGGCGTCGGCGACCTCGCGGCGGGTGCGCTGGCGGAGATTCTCCATCTCGGCCAGGGTGCGCAGCGTCCGGTCGCGCGCCTCGGCGAGTTCCTTGGTCAGCGCCTCCGCCGATCCGGCTTCGGGCTCGTCAGGCATGATGTAGGGCTTCGAGACCACGGGCTCACCCGTCGGCGCCGAATTCTCGGTGTTGTCATTGGCCCGGTTCGGATCGGTCATGGCTTGCCTTCTCGAAAACTCGCGTCGGTTCAAATCTTGGGGATTGCTTGCCGGGATATCGTGCTTTGGGCGGCGAAAATCAAGCGCAACATACCGGTCTCGGGAACTGGGATCTCCGGCTTGGGTGAAGAAAACCCGTCAAATGAAAGCGAAATCGCCCCCCGGTCAGCCGCCCAGCATCTTGCTGACGATGCGCGCGGCATAATCGACGGTCGGGATCACCCGCGCATAGTTCAGCCGCGTCGGTCCGATCACGCCGAGGACGCCCACGATCCGCCCCTGGGCGTCGCCGTAGGGCGCGATGATGGTCGAGGAACCCGACAGCGAGAACAGCTTGTTCTCCGAGCCGATGAAGATCCGCACGCCCTCGCCGCGTTCGGCGCGGCCGAGCAGATCGATCACCCCGCGCTTGGTTTCGAGATCGTCGAACAGCGACTTGATGCGCTCGAGATCGTCGAGCGCGTGCAGGTCCTCGAGCAGATTGGCGTGACCGCGCACGATCAGCTGGCGGTCCTCATTCTCGCCGCCGGACCAACTCGCGATGCCCGCCGCGACCACCTTTTGCGTGAGCTGATCGAGCTCGGCGCGATTTTGCGTCAGTGCCGTCTCGAGCTCGAGCCGCGCTTCGGCCAGCGTCCGGCCGCGGATCCGCGCATTGAGGAAATTGGTCGCCTCGGTCAGGGCTGAGGATGGAACACCCGGCGGCAGTGCCAGCACGCGGTTTTCGACCTGGCCGTCTTCGCCGACCAACACGACCAGCGCCTTTTCCGGCTCCAGCCGGACGAACTCGATGTGCTTCAGCCGCGCATTCGACTTTTGCGTCAGCACCACCGCCGCGGCGCGGGTCAGCCCCGACAACCGCGTCAAGGCTTCGCCAAGCGCGGCCTCGACGGATTGCGCGCGGCCGACGGCCGCAAGCTGGGTCTGGATCGACTGACGCTCGGCCTCGGTGAGGTCGCCGACCTGCATCAGCGCATCGACGAAGAAGCGCAGCCCGAGTTCGGTCGGCAAGCGGCCGGCGGAGGTGTGCGGCGCATAGATCAGGCCGAGCTGCTCGAGATCCGACATCACGTTGCGGACCGAGGCCGGCGACAGCGGTAATGCGATCAGGCGCGAAATGTTGCGCGAACCGACCGGCTCGCCGGTTGCGAGATAGCTTTCGACGATTTGACGAAAAATATCGCGCGAACGCTCGTTGAGCTGGGCGAGCCCGGCATGCGGCGCGATCAGGCCAATCGGATCGTGGTGAGTCACACTCCAGTCCCTCACAATTACTGCATAATTTGTCGATCCGGGAGGCCGATGACAAGCATGCATTCGGCCCCGTCGTACCGGACCCTACCGGGGCCGAAAACCCTCGCCAAAACCCTTGCCGCTGCCCCTTCCCGCTCCTACAAGCACCGCCAGCCAATTTTCTCGGATTTCTGGAGGATTTCATGCGGCCAAGCCGCCGTGCACCCGATGAACTGCGTCCCGTGTCGCTGGAACGCGGCGTCGTCAAATATGCCGAGGGTTCCTGCATGGTGAAGTTCGGCGACACCCATGTGCTGGTGACCGCCACGCTGGAAGAGCGGCTGCCGCCGTGGCTGAAGGGCCAGGGCCGCGGCTGGGTCACCGCCGAATACGGCATGCTGCCGCGTGCTACCCTGGAACGCACCCGCCGCGAGGCCTCGGCCGGCAAGCAGGGCGGCCGGACGGTCGAGATCCAGCGGCTGATCGGCCGCTCGCTGCGCGCGGCCGTCGACCTCGAGGCGCTCGGCGAGCGCCAGATCACGGTCGATTGCGACGTCATCCAGGCCGACGGCGGCACCCGCACCGCCTCGATCACCGGTGCCTGGGTGGCGCTGGCCGACTGCATCAACTGGATGAAGACCCGCAACATGCTGAAGACCAATGTGTTGCGCGACAATGTGGCGGCGATCTCGTGCGGCATCTACCAGGGCACGCCGGTGCTCGATCTCGACTATGCCGAGGATTCCGAAGCCGACACCGACGCCAATTTCGTCATGACCGGCGACGGCCGGATCATCGAGGTGCAGGGCACCGCCGAGAAGACGCCGTTCTCGGAAGGTGAATTCCTGGCGCTGATGGCGCTGGCGCGCAAAGGTGTCGCGCGTCTGGTCGACTTGCAAAAGATCGCGGTGGCGTAGTCAGATTGGTCATGCACCGCCGAATCACCGGAAGGCTCGTCATCGCCACCCATAATCCCGGCAAGCTTGCCGAGATGCGGGAACTGCTGGCGCCGCACGGCGTCGAGGTGGTGTCGGCCGGCGAGCTCGACCTCGCCGAGCCCGAGGAGACCGGCGACAATTTTCGCGCCAACGCGGCGATCAAGGCGATCGCGGCAGCGAAGGCGACCGGACTGCCCGCCTTCGCCGACGATTCCGGCCTCGTGGTCGACGCGCTCGACGGCGCGCCCGGGATCTACTCGGCGCGCTGGGCCGGCGAGGGCAAGGACTTCATGGCGGCGATGACGCGGATCGAGCGGCTGCTGCAGGAACGCGGCGCCACCGCACCGGACCGGCGCAAGGCGCACTTCGTGTCGGCGTTGTGCGTGGCCTGGCCCGACGATCATCTCGAGCAGGTCGAGGCCCGCGTCGATGGAACCCTCGTCTGGCCGCCGCGTGGCACCGCCGGCTTTGGCTACGATCCGGCCTTCCTGCCCGACGGCTACACGCGGACCTTCGGCGAGATGACCAGCATCGAGAAGCACGGCCTGCCGCCGCTCGGGCTCGGCCTGTCGCATCGCGCCCGCGCCTTCGTGAAGCTCGCGGAGATCTGCCTTGAGCCACGCTGACCGAGAAGCCTTCGGCGTCTACGTGCACTGGCCGTTCTGCCTGTCGAAATGCCCGTATTGTGATTTCAACAGCCATGTGCGGCATGCGCCGGTCGACGAGGAGCGTTTCGTGCGCGCGTTCGCCCGCGAGATCGAGACGACGGCCGCGCGCGTGCCGGGGCGGCAGGTGTCCTCGATCTTCCTCGGCGGCGGCACGCCGTCGTTGATGCAGCCGAAGACCGTCGGTGCCGTGCTCGATGCGATCGGCAAGCACTGGACGGTGGCGCGCGATGTCGAGGTCACGCTCGAGGCCAATCCGACCAGCGTCGAGGCGACGCGCTTTCGCGGCTATCGCGCAGCCGGCGTCAATCGCGTCTCGCTCGGCGTGCAGGCGCTCGATGACGTCTCGCTGAAGGCGCTTGGCCGCCTGCACACCGCGCGCGAGGCGCTCGACGCGGTCGCGATCGCGCGCTCTGCGTTCGACCGTTACTCGTTCGATCTGATCTATGCCCGCCCCGACCAGACGCCGCGGATGTGGGCCGATGAACTGAAGCAGGCGATCTCGGAAGCGGCCGAGCATCTGTCGCTCTACCAGCTCACGATCGAGGAAGGCACGCCGTTCTTCGGGCTGCATGCCGCCGGCAAATTGCAGACGCCGGACGAAGCGACCGCGCGCGCGCTCTACGACGTGACGCAGGAGGTCTGCGCCCGCGAGGGATTGCCGGCCTATGAGATCTCCAATCACGCCCGCGCCGGCGCGGAGTGCAAGCACAACCTCGTCTACTGGCGCGGTGAGGAATATGCCGGCATCGGCCCCGGCGCACATGGCCGGCTCGACATCGATGGCGTCAGGCACGCGACCGCAACCGAGCGGCGCCCCGAGGCGTGGCTGTTGAACGTCGAGGAGCGCGGTCACGGCGTCGTCAGCGATGACAGCCTCAACAGCGAAGAACGCGCCGACGAGTTTCTGCTGATGGGGCTGCGGCTCGCCGAGGGCATCGATCCCAAGCGCTATGCGAAGCTCTCCGGCCGCCAGCTCGACCCGCACCGGATCGCGATGCTGCGCGAGGAAGGCGCGATCGCCGTCGACGCCGACGGACGACTGCGGGTGACGACGTCGGGATTCCCGGTGCTCGACGCGGTCGTTGCGGATCTCGCCGCCTAGAACCTATCCCGTTCCGATTGAATCGGAACGAGGCTCTAGATTCTTGTTTTGACGCGTTTTCTTCACGCGAACCGGTATCCACTTCGCTCGAAACCGCTCTAGGTGCATGCTGCCAAATATCGAAAACAACCCCATGCAAAGGAGCTGGCGGGTGCCGGCGCTCGACAAGGCAGCTTGACCGCCCGACGAAAATCAAGCGCCAAAGCTCTTCGGCGAGCCTGCCACCGGCGTGCTGCCGCCTGAGGCCACCTTCATGACCGCAAGGCCACGCTCATTGGTGCCGTCGGAGCGGAAGCGGAACAGACCGTCGATACCGGCAAAGCCGGACGGATTGGTCAATGTCTCCGGCGCAAAGCGCTGCGCCCCTTGCGTGCGCGCGAGCGCCGCCATCAGCGCCACGGCATCATAGGCAAGCGTCGCGGTGCGCACGGGCTCGCCGCCATATTTGCCGCGGTAGCGCCCGGCGAAGCTGCGGAAGCCGGACGGATCGGGCGCGGCGTAGAGGCCACCCTGCAAGACGGGGCTCGCGAACACCCGCGGATTGTCCCACAGCCCGGTGCCGAGCAGCTGGATGTTGCGCAGATTGGCGCCGGCTGCGGTCAAGGCATCGGCGGTCGCGACCACCGAATCACCATCGTCGGCGATCAGCAGCGCATCGGCCTGGCCGAGCGCCTGCGCCACGGTTCGCGCCGGCGTCGCGCGATCGGCGCCATATTTCTCGAATGCGACGACGCGGCCGTTCTTGCGGCCGACCGCCTGCTTGAACGCGGCCTCGACCACGTTGCCATAGGCGTTGTCCGGCACCATCGCGGCGAACGAGCGCTTTCCGATCCCCGCCGAGTAGTCGACGATGCGGTTGATGTCGGACTCCGGCAGGAAGCTCAGCAGATAGACGCCGCGCCCGGCCACGCTCGAATCGGTGGAGAACGCGATCACCGAGGTTCCGCGCGGCCGCGTCAGTTGCGCGACGGCCGGCACCGAGCCTGCGAACAGCGGTCCCAGGATGATCTCGGCGCCTTCGGACAGTGCCTGCTGGGCACCCTGCGATGCGCCCTGCGGGCTGCCGCCATCGTCCTTGATCAGGAGCTGGATGTTCGGGTTCTGAAATTCCGCCAGTGCCATTTCGGCCGCGTTCCGCATCGACTGGGCGGCAAGCCCGGCATTGCCGGAAGCCGACAGCGGCAGGATCAGCCCGATCTTGACCTGCCCGGTGCCGACCGCCTGCGGCTGCTGCTGCGGGCCGGCAGGACCGCCTTCCTGGTTGCCGCCGAACGGGCTGGAAAACTGGCTCAGGCTTTGCTGCACGCCGGAACAGGCCGTCAGCAGCGGCGCGCCCACGATGAGGCCGAGCGCGGTCCGCCGGGTGGTGCCCGACGGCGGGGACTTGCGGTGATGCGGGCCTTCCATCGTCTCTCTTCTCTTGGCCGACCGTGATCAGCCAGGACTCCATCCAGCTCTGATGAGGCGGGTGGATTCAGGCATATTCTCGGCGAATAGTTAACTAAAACAAAAGGATTATGGCCCCGCGGCGCCCTTGCCGCGGCCTCCATTCCCCCGTCAGCCAGCGTTCCGTCACCGCCGTTTGCGGATGTGGCGCAAGCGCCGCCATCCCTCTAGAGCTTATCCCGTTCCGATTGAATCGGAACGGGGCTCTAGATTCTCGGTTTGACGCGTTTTCTTCACGCGAACCGGTACCCACTTCGCTCGAAAACGCTCTAGATTGGCATTATGCGCGCAAAAGCCAGTTCCCTCCACAGTTCGGATGCCACGACAGGCGCTGCGGCCAGAACATTTTCGATCGGCGGCCAGCAATTGGCCGCGCCAAGGGCAGCACCCGGGCTCCATCTGGTCGCGACCCCGATCGGAAATCTCGCCGACATCACCCTGCGCGCGCTGGAAACGCTGGCCGGTGTCGACGTCATCGCCTGCGAGGACACGAGGATTACCCGGCGGCTGACCGAGCGTTATGCGATCGCCGCGGAGCTTGCGCTCTACCACGAGCACAACGCGGCCCAGGCCCGTCCAAAAATCCTGGAGCGGCTGGCGCAGGGCGCCGCGATCGCGCTGGTTTCCGACGCCGGCACGCCACTGATCTCCGATCCCGGCTTCAAGCTGGTGCGCGACGTCTGCGCCGCCGGGCATGCCGTCATCGCGGTGCCGGGGCCATCATCGGTGCTGACGGCGCTGTCGGTCGCGGCATTGCCGACCGACCGGTTTTTCTTCGAGGGATTTTTGCCCGCCAAGGAGCACGCGCGCCGCGCCCGGCTCAACGAGCTGGCGAGGGTCGATTCGACGCTCGTGATGTTCGAATCGGGCAATCGCGTACAGGACACGCTGCGCGATCTCGCCACGATCATGGCCGGCCGCGATGCCGCGATCTGCCGCGAGCTGACCAAGCTGCACGAGGAGATCACGCGCGCGCCGGTCGCCGCGCTGGCGGCAGGCGCGGACGCGCTGGAAACACGCGGCGAGTTCGTGCTGGTCATCGGACCGCCGGCCGATGATGCCGGGGTGATGGACCAGGATACGCTCGACGGTCTGCTGCGGGCGCAACTCGGCCGCGGCAGCGTCAAGGATGCGGTCACCCATGCGGTCGAACTGTCGGGCCGGCCGCGCCGCGAGGTCTATGCCCGTGCCCTCGAGCTTGCGAAGACCATCGGGGACGGCAATGGCGAAGACTGACAGCGCCTCGCCCGAGCGCGTCGCGGCGTTCCGAACCGGCATCTCGGCGGAGAGCCGCGCCGCAGCGCTTCTGATCGCCAAGGGCTATCGCATCCTGGCACGACGCTTCCGCACCCCCTTTGGCGAGATCGACCTGGTGGTGCGCCGGCGCAATCTGCTGGCCTTCGTCGAGGTCAAGGCCCGGGCCAGCCTCGACGACGCCGCCTATGCGGTGACGCCGCGCCAGCAGCTGCGCATCATCAATGCCGCCCAGGCCTGGCTGATGGCGCATCCCGAACATGCCGAATTCGAGCTCAGATTCGACGCCGTGCTGATTGCGCCGAAGAGCCTGCCGCGCCATTTGTTAGCGGCATTCGACGCCAGCCCTAATTAACCTCAAGACCTCGCGGGACACGCTTATGAAATTGAAGATCGCCGTCCAGATGGATCCCATCGCGCGCATCAATATCCGCGGCGATTCGACCTTTGCGCTGCTGCTCGAGGCGCAAAAACGCGGCCACGGCATTTCCTACTACACGCCCGACAAGCTGTCGCTGCGCTGCGAGGAGCTGGTGGCGCCGGTGCAGCCTCTCACCGTGCGCGACGAGGTCGGCAATCATTTCACGCTGGGCGAGCCGAAGCGCGAAGCGCTCAACGGCTTCGACGTCGTGCTGCTGCGGCAGGATCCGCCGTTCGACCTCGCCTACATCACCTCGACCCACTTCCTCGAGCGCATCCATCCGAAGACGCTGGTCGTCAACGACCCGGCCAGCGTGCGCAACGCGCCGGAAAAGCTGTTCGTGATGAACTTCCCGAAGCTGATGCCGCCGACCCTGATCTCGCGCGATCTCGACGAGATCAACGCATTCCGCGACCAGCATGGCGCCGTCGTCATGAAGCCGCTGCACGGCCATGGCGGCGCCGCCGTCTTCCGCGTGATGCCGCAGGACATGAACTTCGGCTCGCTGTTCGACATGTTCTCGGTCACGTTCAAGGAGCCCTGGGTGATCCAGCGCTTCCTCCCCGAGGTGAAGCATGGTGACAAGCGCATCATCCTGGTCGACGGCGAGTTCGCCGGCGCCGTCAACCGCGTGCCGGCGGCGGACGATCTGCGCTCCAACATGGTCCGTGGCGGCGCAGCCGCGGCGACCGAACTCTCCGATCGCGAGCGCGAAATCTGCGCCACGCTCGGACCTGCGCTGCGCCAACGCGGCCTGCTGTTCGTCGGCATCGACGTGAAGTCGGATCGTAGCCATGTCGTTCTGTGAGCCAAGGAGTTGAGTGTTATAGTTGTCTTCCTAAGAACGCTTG
>NZ_JAUMTJ010000050.1:0-70784 GCF_032654765.1 Bradyrhizobium sp. 33ap4
GCTCTCCCTCGAATCTTTGCAAATCCGATGGAATCACACCCCACTGAGATCACTCACCCATTTTTCAGTCAGGCTCTGAGGAGGCCGGCCTTGGCCGCGTCGACATCGAGCTGCCTTGCCCGCTGCGATCTTCTCCAGCATCGCGAGGCGTCGGCCGGTCATCACGGCGCCCGGGGACACGCAGTTCACCTGCACGCCGTCGTCGATGCCGCGCTCGGCGAAGGCTTTTGCAAGTGCCTCGATCGCGGCGTTGATCGTGCCCACCGCGGCGGCGCCGGCGCGGGGTAGCACGGCGGCATTGCCTGACGTGAAGATGACAGCGCCTTGCGACGCTTTCAGCGCGTCCCAGGCGCGGATCGTCAGCCGCCTCGCGCCGTGAAACTTGAGCGCGAGGCCGGCGTCCCATTGCTGGTCGGTCAGCTCGAACAGATCGAGCCCGGGCACTGAGCCTGCGACATTGACCAGCGCGTCGATGCGGCCGAAGCGATCCAGCGTGGCCTTGACGATTTCATCAGCGGCATCAGGCGCGGCGAGATCGAGCTCGAGCGCCAGCGGCGTGCTGCCGCGTCTTTCGATCTCCTGAGCGGCCTCGCGCAGCCTCTCGCCGCTGCGCGCGACGAGGACGATGGCGGAAAAATCCCGCGCGAGCCGCAGCGCGGCGGCGCGTCCGATGCCGGAGCTGGCGCCGGTCACGATGGCGACGGATGTAGTCATGTGTACTTCCTTGCAGTGGTCGGCGCGACTGAGTGGATGTGAGCCCGTCATTGCGAGGAGCGACAGCGACGAAGCAATCCATCCTTCCGTTGTGCGGAGCTATGGATTGCTTCGCTTCGCTCGCAAAGACGCGGATAGAGTTGTGGGTGCCGACATCCTTGAGTCAGCGGTTCAGGAACTCGCGGATAGCCTGCGCGATCTCGGCGGCGTGCGTTTCCAGCGCAAAGTGGCCGGTGTCGAAAAATTTGACGACCGCCTTCGGATTGTCGCGCTTGAACGCCTCGGCGCCCGGCGGCAGGAAGAACGGATCGTTCTTGCCCCACACCGCGAGGAACGGCGGCTTGTGGGTGCGGAAGTAAGTCTGGAAGGTGGGGTAGAGCGCGACGTTGCTCTTGTAGTCGCCGAACAGATCGAGCTGCACGTCGTGCGCGCCGGGCCGCGCCATGTAGTAGTTGTCGAGGTTCTGGCCGTCCGGCGACACCGTTTGCGGATCTGATGTGCCGTGGGTGTACTGCCAGCGCGTGGTCTCCGGCGTCAGGAACGCACGCAAGGCGTCGCGGTTCGCCGGCGAGGGATCCTGCCAATAGGCCTTGATCGGCGTCCAGCCGTCGCTGAGGCCTTCCTGATAGGCGTTGCCGTTCTGGGAGATGATCGCCGTGATCCGCTCCGGATGCTTGACCGCCAGGCGGAAGCCGGTCGGCGCGCCATAATCGAACACATAGACCGCGAAGCGATCGAAGCCGATCACCTCGGTAAAGCGATCGATGACGCCGGCGATGCTGTCGAAAGTGTAGTTGAACTTGTCGCGCGGCGGCATGTCCGACTGGCCGAAGCCGGGCAAATCCGGCGCCACGATGTGGAATTTGTCCGCGAGCTGCGGGATCAGATCGCGGAACATGTGGCCGGCGCTCGGGAAGCCGTGCAGCAGCAGCAGCTTTGGCGCGCCGGGCGAACCGGCTTCGCGATAGAAGATGTTAAAGCCGTCGACATCGGCAATGCGGTATTTGACCTGGGACATCTGTCACTCCTTGTGATCGTGCGTTGGTGAGTTCCGGGACTTAGGATTTGATTTGCTTCGCGAGCCCGCTGATCGCTTCGGGACGCAGATAGAGCAGCAGGGCGCAGCACACGGTGGCAAAGCCCAGCAGCTGCATGAACGGGGCGATGGCGGCGCCGGCCGCGAACACCAGCACGGCGAGCAAGGTGCGGCGCTGCGTCCATGTCCGCACGCGCTCGGAGATCAGGCTCTGGTCTGCCTGCGTCAGCACCGTGCGCTCGAAGGCGAGATAGGCGAGATCGATCAGCAGGAAGATGACTGCATAGACCACCACCGGCGCGGCGGCCATGTGCGATCGCGCGACCCATGCGGTGGCAAACGGCAGCAGTGAAACCGCGAACAGATGCACGAAGTTCAGCCAGATCAACCGCGGCGTCGGCTGCCGCACCAGATGCAGCAGATGGTGATGATTGACCCAGATCACCGCGATGAACAGATAGCTCGCGGCGTAGCTGATCGCGGTCGGCCATAGCGGCAGCAGGTCGGCGAACCGCGAGCCCTCCGGCGCCTTCAACTCGAGCACCATCACCGTGATGATGACGGCGATCACCGCATCGGAAAACGCGCCGAGCCGGTCGGCCGAGAGACGTTTCTCCTGCATGGCAGCTCTCCTGTCCGAAATCGTGGGAAGAGGTCAGTGCTCTGTAACGTTCTCGACTGCTTCCCGGATGATGTCGGTGACGAGCTTCGGCGCGGTGACGATCGGGGTATGGTCGACGGGGTGTGAGCGCACGGTCGCCTGCATCCGCGCCGCCATGCTGCGCTGGGTCTCGGGCGCGATCATCCGGTCGTCCTCGGCAACCAGGAACCAGCTCGGGACGTCCTTCCACAGGGGGCGGCCGACCGGGACGGTGATGCAGGCCGGCGAGATCGGCCGCTGCACCGCGGCGAGCACCGCGAGGTCCTCGGACCGCGCGCCTTGCGCAAAGGCCGCTGCGAAAGCGGACTCTGGGAGCCAGATCAGGCCATTGGCGTCGGGCGCGAGCTTCGGCGCGAACGGATGCGGCGGCAGCCGGTAGAATACGTCGGCGACCGTCTCGCTTTCATCCGGCGCCAGCGCCGCGACATAGACCAGCGCCTTGGCGCGCGGCGAGCGGGTCTCGGCAATCACGGCGCCGGCATAGGCATGGCCAACCAGCACCACCGGGCCCGCGACGCGGTCCAGAGTGCGGTTCAGCGCGGCGACGTCGTCGGCGAGCGAGGTGAGGGGCAGCGGCGCCGCCACCGCTGTAATGCCCTCGGCGTCGAGCGCCGTGATCACCCGCGCCCAGCTCGAGCCGTCGGCCCACGCGCCATGCGCAAGCACCACGCTGACATCCTTGTTCGACATTGTCCGCTCCCTCGTTTCAGGTCTGTTTTGGCGGTAACCTCTAAAATACTGTTTGCCAGGTTATCGCGCTTATGGTCCAGGACACGTAACTTGTCAAATGAATTTTATCAGGTTACTATTTCCGTGACTGAGGAAGCCGTCAGAAAGCCGCCAGGAGGTCGCCACCGTGCAATCCCATCCGCCCGCGATGTTCATCGCAGACAGCCTGGGCATCGATTTCATCAATTCGATTGCGACCCCGGTCGATACGCCGGTCGACTGGATCGGCGATGGCGACGGCCTGCTGCGCTGGCTCGCGCAGGCGCAGCTGGTGCCGCCCGATGTGCTCGACGAGCTCAAGGCGTGCGCGACGCCGGGCGAGCTCGACGACGTCGCCGGTCAGGCCCGCGATTTGCGCGAGTGGTTCCGCGGCTTCGTGCGCAAGCATATGGGCCGGCCGCTGGCGCCGCGTGCGCTCAAGGAGATCGAGCCGCTGAACCGGCTGCTGGAAAGCGATCAGGCGTTCAGCCGGATCGTGGCGCATCGCCACAAGGACGGCGATGGCGGCCATGACGGTTTCGCGCTGGAGCGGACGCGGCGCTGGCGTTCGGCCGAAACATTGCTGCTGCCGATCGGGGAAGCGATGGCCAGGGTCGTCTGCGAGGAAAGCTTCTCCGACATCAAGGCGTGCGAGGGCCCGGCCTGCACGCTGATGTTTGCCGACCACACGCGGGCGCGGGCGCGCCGATGGTGCAGCATGGCGATCTGCGGCAACCGCGCCAAGCAGGCCGCGCACCGCAGCCGGATGAAGGACAGGGGCTGAGACCACCAAAGCATGATCCGGAAAAGTGCGTAGCGGTTTTCCGAAAAGATCATGCTCAAAACAAAGACCAACAGGAGCCCAACAAAATGGCGGCACTTCCCCTGATCGTGTTCGACGTCAACGAAACCCTGCTCGACCTCGAGACCATGGAGCCGGTGTTCGCGCGCATCTTCAACGACAGGAGCGCGATGCGGCTGTGGTTCGCGAACTTCATCATGTACTCGGCCTCGCTCACTGTCGCGGGGTGCTACGTGCCGTTCACCGATATCGGCGCCGCGGTCATGAAGATGCTGGCCGACACCCGCGGCATCAGGATCGACGATGCCGACAAGCAGGAGCTGACCGAGAAATTCTCCACCATGCCGCCGCACGGCGAAGTGCCCGGCGCGCTGCGCAGGCTGCGCGCGGCGGGTTTCCGCCTGTTCACGCTGACCGACAATCTGCTCGAGGTGCAGACCCGGCAGCTGACCCATGGCGGCATCGTCGATCTGTTCGAGCGGCGCTTCTCCGCCGACGGCGTCAAGCATCACAAGCCGTCGCGGCAGGCCTATGGCTATGTCGAGAAGGAGCTCGGGGCAAAGCCCTCGGAGTTCTGCCTGATCGCCTGCCACACCTGGGACACGCTGGGCGCGGTCGCGGCCGGCTGGGAGGCCGCGCTGATCAAGCGTCCCGGCAACGATGTCCTCGGCGTCGGCCCGCAGCCGCAGGTCGTCGGCAATGATCTCGACGATGTCGCCGGTCAGCTGATCCGCCGCTACGGCGCCAAAGGGTAACGACGCCTGACGGATTCCCGCGCAGAGAAGAGGGCAAAACGCCCCTCCAGGCCCGATCGCTCGGAAGCGCATAAAACCGGAATGAAATCCATAGCGGTTCTCAACCATGCCCCTTGAGCTTTCCTCAACTTCCGCGGCCGATGCTGCATCCGCCGCAGGGATCGAAGGAGCTCACAGCATGCCGGCCAAGGGACGAGCGACCGCCACCAACGCCACCGCGCAAGGGCGCGAGGACATCCTCAACGCGCGCGCCATCAGCACGCTGGGCGCCGGCGTCGTCAGCGCGATGAGCGCGGTCGGCGCCGCCGTCATCAAGAAGAACAAGCCGGCACTCGGCAAGAACGCGGACTGGTTCTGGCACCTGTTCGCGAAATGCGAGGCCAGGGCCGCGCGCATCGCCGAGCAGGCCGCGCGCGATCCGGAGGCCTGCGGCGATGCCACCTTCATCGAGGTCTATGCCGCGCAATTGCCGAAGCTGATGACAGCGGCGCTCGAGAGCCACGAGAAGGCGCTCAAGGCGAAGTGATGCGGCGTCCAGAGAGTCCCGCAACGGTGCTTGCCCCGTTCTCGTTCCTCTTGACCTCTCAAATGCGCCAAGGCGGCAAAGTAGCGGCGGCTGTCGCCGACCGGACGGTCTTGCAGGTTAGGCGAAGCCGTCACCCGCCATCGCGCTGACCAGCCCTACGGCCCGGATCGGGCAGGCCGCCTGATCCGGGCGCCAACTTTTCTGCGACGGGGGCATGGCGATTTGGCGCTTCTTGGCGTAAAGCACCCCAAATCGTCATGCGGCTGTGCCGCCTGCCGGGTACGCAGCTCCAGGTCGTCGCGCTCGACGTTCTGCGCCCGGACCAATCAAGGTTTCCCATCTCGTGCCCTTTCCGACCACAAGTTCGCCGCTCGCCCGCGCCTTGGCTGAGCGCAACTACGATCAACCGACCCCGGTCCAGCTCGCCGTGCTCGCGGACGACGCTGTGGACCGCGATCTCCTGGTTTCGGCCCAGACCGGCTCGGGCAAGACCGTTGCCTATGGCCTAGCCATGGCAAAGGACCTGCTCGACGGCGCCGAGCGGTTCGAGCCGGCTGCCGCCCCGCTGGCCCTGATCGTCGCGCCGACCCGCGAGCTCGCCTTGCAGGTCCAGCGCGAGCTTGCTTGGCTTTATGAACACGCCGACGGCCGCGTCGTCTCCTGTGTCGGCGGCATGGACCCGCGCCGCGAGCAGCGCGAGCTTGCCAGGGCGCCCACATCGTGGTCGGGACGCCCGGCCGGTTGTGCGACCATTTGCGGCGCAGCCGTCTCGACATTTCGGAACTCAAGGTCGTCGTGCTCGACGAGGCCGATGAAATGCTCAATCTCGGTTTCCGCGAGGATATGGAATTCATCCTCGAGACCACGCCGGACACCCGCCGCACCTTGCTGTTCTCGGCGACGTTTCCGCGCGGCATCGTCGCGCTTGCCAAGCAGTATCAGGAGCAGGCGTTCCGGATCGAGGTCGCGGGTGACGAAGGCGGCCATGCCGATATCGAGTACCGCGCCATCCGGGTGGCCGCCGACGATGTCGAGCACGCCGTCGTCAACGTGCTGCGTTTCCATGAGGCGCCGAGCGCGCTGGTGTTTTGCAACACGCGTGAGGCCGTCAGGCATTTGCAGGCGGCGCTGCTCGAGCGCGGGTTCTCCGTCGCCGCGCTGTCGGGCGAAATGACCCAGAACGAGCGGACCCAGGCGCTGCAGGCGTTGCGCGACGGACGGTCGCGGGTTTGCGTCGCGACCGACGTCGCGGCGCGCGGCATCGACCTGCCGAGCCTCGATCTCGTCATTCACGCGGATCTGCCGAAAGATCCGGAGGTCATGCAGCATCGCTCGGGCCGCACCGGCCGCGCCGGCCGCAAGGGTGTCAGCATCCTGCTGGTGCCGCCGGCACGGCGGCGGCGCGCCGAATTGCTGCTCGACCTCGCCGGCATCGATGTGGTCTGGGGCTCCGCGCCGCAGGCGGAGGAGATCCGCAAGCTCGACCATGATCGCCTGCTGCAGGATGCAGTGTTCTCCGAAGAGGCGACGTCAGATGATCTGGCGCTGGCGCAGGCCTTGCTCGCCGAACGCGCGCCCGAGGCGATTGCCGCAGCGCTCGCCCGGCTTTACCGTGCGCGGCTGCCTGCGCCCGAAGACATTCTCGATCCCGGCGAGGGACGCGGTCGGGACCGCGACGATCGTCGCGGCGAGCGCGCCTCGCGCCGCGATGATCGTGCCGCCGGGCCGCGATCGAAGACCGGCAAGTCCTCCGCGCGTCACGGCATGGAGGAGGCGACCGTCTGGTTCCGCGCCGCGATCGGACGCCGGAAGAGCGCCGAAGCCCGCTGGCTGCTGCCGATGATCTGCCGCCGTGGCGGCATCGACAAGCGCGACATCGGCGCGATCAAGATCATGGATACGAGCACCGAATTCGAGATCGCCGCGCGGGTCGCGGATTCCTTCGCGGTCAAGATCAAGCGTCCGGACAAGGAAGACAGCATCCGCATCGAGCCGCTGGCGGGCGCGCCGCAGGGAGAGGTGCGCGAGAAGCCGGCGCGCAAGCCCTGGCGCGGTGATGACGACGGCGGATACGGCGCGCCGCGCGCCGAGGGTGCAGGAAAGCGGCGCGGCACGCCGGACCGCGAGGCCAGAGCGTTTTCGAGCGAAGGCGCGAGCGGTTCGCGTCAGGAATACGCGTCAAAGAAGGAATCCAGGGACTCGTTCCGATCCGATTGGGACGGAAAAGGCTTCAGGCCGAAATCCGGCGAGGAGCCGCGGCTCGGAAAGAAAAAGAAGCATCCGGGCAAGTCCAGCCACGCCGGACCCACGCAGTGGCCGGATGTGTCGGCGAAACCGAAGTTCGGCAAGAAGCCGAAGAAGAAGCGGCGGGGCTGAGTTGGCGTGCGGATGTGTGAGTCACAAGCCGTGCCACATCCTCACCGTCGTCCCGGCGAAGGCCGGGACCCATTACCCCGAATGCTCATTGTTGCCTAACGCTGGAGCCGCAGCTCGCTTCGACAACGAACGCCTGTGGTTATGGGTCCCGGCCTTCGCCGGGACGACGATGCGGAGAGGGCTTCGCGTCTAACTGATTGCTTGTGACGCCCGCTTGGCCCCTCACGCCACCAGCGCGATCTTCGGCACGGTTGCGAGCACCGACTGGTTGCGGCCGTTGGCCTTGGCGGCGTAGAGCGCCTTGTCGGCGGCCTCGATCAGATCGGACCATTGCTGGCCCGCGGTCGGCCGCATGCTGGCGACGCCGATGCTGACTGTCGTGATCAGTTCGCCCGCGCACCATTGCTGGACCTTGCGGCGGATGGTCTCGGCCAGGTTGAAGGCCTCGAGCGCGGTCATGTTGGGCAGCAGCACGGCGAACTCCTCGCCGCCGAAGCGCGCCGGGCAATCGCCGGCGCGGCGCACCGCGTCCGAAATGCAGATCGCGATCCCGACCAGCACCTGGTCGCCGGCCTGATGCCCATAGGTGTCGTTGTAGGCCTTGAAATGATCGGCATCGATCATCAAGAGCGCGACCGGCTGGCCGTAGCGGCCGGCACGGCGCCATTCGCGCTCGATCTCGCCGTCGAACTTGCGCCGGTTCTTCAGGCCGGTGAGGGCGTCGGTGGTCGCCATCTCCTCGAGCTTGTCCTCGGCGTCGGCGCGGCGGACGATCTCGCGGGCGAGCACCAGCGTTGCGCTGAGCACGAACAGGATCAGAAACGCCATGATCGCGCCGATGCGAATGGCCTCGGTGCGCCAGAGGTTGAAGACGGCTTCGAGCGGCTTGCCGACCACCACGTAAAGCGGCCCGGAGCTGCTGCGCCTGACATAGAGCCGCGGTATGTCGTCGACCGGGCCCTTGCCGGAGAAGGCGCCGCCCACCTTCAGGTTCTCGGCCTTCCAGTCGAGCTGCTCCGCGAGGTTCTTGCCGATCACGTCGAGATCGAACGGCGTCCGCATGATGATGGTGCGGTCGTTGCGCAGCACGGTGATGGTGTCGCCCGGCATGAGGTTCAGCCGCCCGAACAGATCGTGGAAATAGCTGAAGCGGATCGAGCCGACCACGACGCCGAGGAAGCGGCCCTCGTCGTCGACGATGCGCCGGCTCAGCACGATGGCGTAGGCGCCGCGATGCAGCATCGGCCGGCTGATGTAAAGCCCGGCATCGGGATTGTCGCGCTGGACCGTGAAATACTCCTCGTCGCTGCGGTTCTCCGGCCGTGGATCGAGGCTCGCCGCGTCGATGGTCAAATTGCCCTTGGTGTCGAACACCTGGATCGCGCCGAAATGTTTTGCGGTCGCGGCGTGATCGAACAGGATCAGCTGGCGCAGTTCCTTGCTGATATTGCGGATCTCCGGCATCTCGAGATTGCTGGCGACCGCGCGCAGCGACAGGTCGTAGAGCTCGATGTTGCGGCTGATGTCGGCCTCGATCCCCGACGCCAGATTCTCCAGGGTGCGGCGGGCCAGTTCCTCCTCGCCGCGGCGCATGTCGAACATCACGCCGGCGCAGACCGCGGAGAAGCCGAGGACAGTCGCAATCGACGCCGCGATCAGCAGCTTTGCCGATAGTCGCCAGCGCCGCCTTGCGTCGTTTCCCCGTCGAAATGACATGTCCCGCTCCAATGCGCCGTCATGCAACGGGAAATCTTGTTGTCGCCTTAAATGGCGACAGCAGCGGCCGAATGGGTTAACGGGTGGTTGCCGGACTTTTGTCATCGAGGACGTTGTGAACGACTACGACGCACTGCGGGATTATCTGAAGAAGCAGCATCTGCCCGAATTCGTGCTGACCTTCGAGGAGATCGAGGCGATCATCGATGCGGCGCTGCCGCGCGCCGCGCACCGGGCCTCGTGGTGGGAGACGTTGCGCAGCCCGCAGGAGAAGATGCCGCAGCGCGAGGCCTGCCTCGAGGCCGGCTACATCGCCACCCGCCAGGCCGACGGCAAGAGCGTCAGGTTCAAGCGCATGCCTAACCGTCGTCCCGGCGAACGCCGGGACCCATAACCACAGGGCGTTGTTGTTACGAAGGCAACCGGCCCCAGCGCGTCATGGATGGGCCGCGGCGTATGGGTCCCGGCTCCCGTGCGCAATTGCGCACGAGGCCGGGACGACAAGAGTTAGCTCGCGGCTTCCAGCCGTTCCTCGGTGAGCAGCCGGGTCGCCGCATCGGCGTCCATCGGCTCTCCGAAGGCAAAGCCCTGGGCGTATTCGCAGCCGAGCTGGTAGAGCTCGACGGCATCCGAATCCGTCTCGGCGCCTTCCGCCACCACCTCCATCCCGAGATCGTGCGCCAGCGCGATGATCGATTTCAGGATCACCGGGCGGGTTCCGCGGCTGGTGGTGCGGACGAAGGACTGGTCGATCTTGATGGTGTCGAACGGGAAGCGCTGCAGATAGGACAGCGAGGAGTGGCCGGTGCCGAAATCGTCGAGTGACAGCCCGGTGCCGAGCTCGCGGATCCGCGCCAGCATCTGGGCGGCGTGCTCCGGATTCTCCATGACCAGCGATTCCGTCAGCTCCAGCTTCAGCGTGCCGCGCGCCACCGAGGAGCGCGACAGCACGGTGCGGATATCGTGGATCAGATCGTGGCGCAGCAGCTGCCGCGACGACACGTTGACCGACGCGAAGATCGGCTCGCGGGCGCGCATCGCGCGCTGCCACACCGCGAGCTGCCGCGCGGTCTGGTCCATCACGAACATGCCGAGATCGACGATCAGGCCGGTCTCCTCGGCGACGTTGATGAACTCCGACGGTGACATCCGGCCGAGCTTGGGATGGTCCCAGCGCGCCAGCGCCTCGAAGCCGGCGATCGCGCGATCCTCCAGCCGCACGATCGGCTGGTACAGGATCGTGATCTCCTGCCGCTCGATGGCGCGGCGCAGGTCGCTCTCCAGCGTCAGGCGGTCGGTCTTGCGCGCCCGCATCGCCGGCTTGTAGACGTCGATGCGGTCGCCGCCGATCCGCTTGGAATGATACATCGCAAGCTCGGCGTCCTTGATGATCTCGTCGGTCAGCGGTGCCGCCGGGTCGGACAGCGCAAGCCCGATCGAGGCGGTCAGGAAGATCTCGCGGTCGTTGAACGCGATCGGGGCGCGGATGGTCTTGCGGATGGTCTCGGCGAAATTGGTGATCCGTGCCGGGTCCTGCTCCGACAGCAGGATCAGGCCGAACTGGTCGCCGGCCATGCGGGCCAGCGTGTCCTGCGGCTTGAGGATGCGGGTCAGCCGCCGCGCCAGCGTCAGCAAAATGGAATCGCCGACCGCGATCCCGACGGAATCGTTGACCTGCTTGAAGCGGTCGAGGTCGATCACCATCAAGGTCGGCCGCAGGTTCGGCATGGTCTTGGCGAGATTCGCCACTGCGCCGAGGCGGTCCATGAACAGCCGGCGGTTCGGCAGGCCGGTCAGGTTGTCATGGACGGAGTCATGAAGCATCCGCTCTTCGGAGTTCTTGAACTCGGTGACGTCGGTGAGCGTGCCGACCACGCGCGAGACCTCGCCGTCGGAGCCGACCACCGGCCGCGCCTTGAGCGCGAACCACATGAAGTGGCCGTCGGGCGTGCGCAGCCGGAAATCCTGCACCAGGCGGCCGCGGCGCTGGTCGAGCACGCTGTCGAGCGCGGCGCGGAAGCGGTCCTGGTCGAGCGGGTGCAGCACCTCGAGCCATTTCGCCGCCGGGCCTTCCAGCGTGCCGCGCTTGAGGCCGAGCAGGGCCTCGGTCTCGGGACTGGTGAACACCTTGTCGGCTGACACGTCCCAATCCCAGATCAAGTCGCCGGAGCCGGTCAGCGCCAGCGCGCGGCGCTCGACATCGGAGACGACGCCGGTGGTGGCGCCGCCGCCGGCGAAGGCGTGCTGCATCACCGTGAATCCGATCAGCATCACGATCAGCACCAGGCCGCCGAGCAGCGCCGGGCCGACGATGTCGTTGGTGACGGAGCCGGCGACCGTCATGCCGGCCGCGACCACCCAGACCACCAGCAGGAACCAGGTCGGGATCAGCAGCACCGCGCGGTCGAAGCCGTGGGTCGAGAGATAGACGATCAGCGCGAAGCCGGCGAAGGCGATCATCACCAGCGACATGCGCGCGATGCCGGAGGCGACCGCGGGATCGAACAGCGCCAGCGCGACCAGCGAGCCGAGGAAGACCAGCCAGCCGATCGTGATGTGCGAGTAGCGGACGTGCCATCTGCTCAAATTCAGATAGGCGAACAGGAACACCAGCAGTGTCGCAGCGAGGATCGCCTCGCCCGCCGCGCGCCAGACGCGCTCGGCGTTGTTCGACATGTCGAGCACCTTGCCCCAGAAGCCGAAGTCGACGCCGATATAGACCAGCACCGCCCAGGCCAGCGCCGCGGCGGCCGGGAACATGATGCTGCCCTTGACCACAAACAAGATCGTGAGCACGAGCGCGAGCAGGCCCGAGATGCCGATCACGATGCCCTGGTACAGCGTGAACGAATTGACCTTGTCCTTGTAGGCGTCGGGTTCCCACAGATAGAGCTGCGGCAGCTTGTCGGTGCGCAGTTCCGCGACATAGGTGACGACGGCGCCGGGATCGAGCGTGATGCGGAACACGTCGGCGGTCGGGCTCTCCTGCCGCTCGGGACGATCGCCGACCGACGGAGTGATGGTGGCGATGCGCGACAGGCCGAGGTCGGGCCACAGCAGGCCGGACGACACGATGCGGTAGTGCGGCGCAACGATCAGGCGGTCGAGCTGGTCGTCGGTGTTGTTGGCGAGCGCGAACACCACCCAGTTCTGGCCGCCTTCGCGGGCGCGAACCTCGATGCGGCGCACGATGCCGTCGGTTCCGGGGGCGGTGGAGACCTGGATGCGGTCGGCTTCACTGCGCTGATGGTCGAGAACCGCCGTCAAATCGATCGCCGGCGCATCGCTGCGCACGCTGACCGCGTCGATCGCATACGCGGCAGGCGCGGCGGCAAACATCATGAGGCCCAGCGCGAGCAGCGCAAGGCACCTGATCAGACGCAATGTCAGTACTCCGCGATCGACAAACTGACCGGACCCGGCGACCGGCCCGGCGGTGGCGCGATAAATGACACGAAAGCGAAGGGAATCAAAGGGTTTCCGCCCCTGCTTCCGTCGCGAGGGTTAAACCACCAACACAATTTTGCCAATATGTTCGCTGGTCTCCATGCGCCGGTGCGCGTCGGCGGCCTTTTCCAGCGGGAATGTGCTGTCCATCAGCGGTTTGACGCGGCCTTCGCGCAGCAAGGGCAGCACCTTCGCCTCGATCGCCGCGACCATCGCCGCCTTGTCCGCATTACTACGGGGGCGCAGGGTCGACCCGGTGTGGTGGAGCCGCTTGACCATCAGCTTGGCGAAATTGGCCGTGGCCTTCGGTGTTCCCGACAGGAACGCGATCTGGACGATGCGGCCCTCGACCGCGGCGGCGTCATAGTTCCGGTCGATATAATCGCCGCCCACCATGTCGAGGATGACATTGGCGCCGTTGCCGCCGGTGGCCTTCTTCACCGCCTCGACGAAATCCTCGGTCTTGTAATTGACCGCGTGATCGGCGCCGAGCTTGAGGCAGGCATCGGCCTTGTTCTGCGAGCCGACGGTGACGATCACCTTGGCGCCGAACGCCTTGGCAAGCTGGATCGCCATCGTGCCGATACCGGACGAGCCGCCGTGGATCAGCAGCGTCTCCCCGGCCTGCAGCGCGCCGCGCTCGAACACATTGTGCCACACCGTCATCAGCGTTTCCGGAATCGCGCCGGCTTCCTGCATCGACAGCGAGGGCGGCACGGTCATCGCCTGCGCGTCCTGCGCGATGCAATATTGCGCGTAGCCGCCGCCGGCGACCAGCGACATCACCTTGTCGCCGATCTTGTGCTTTGCGCCTTCGCCGAGCGCGACCACTTCGCCCGCGATTTCGAGGCCGGGCAGGTCGCTGGCGCCGGGCGGCGGCGGATAGGAGCCGGAGCGCTGCGCGACGTCGGGACGATTGACGCCGGCGGCCGCGACCTTGACCAAAATCTCGCCGGCCTTCGGCACCGGCACCGCGCGGGTCTCCGGCACCAGCACCTCAGGGCCACCCGGCTTGCTGATGGCAACGACGGTCATTTGCGCGGGCAGATTTGGCATGGCTGGTCCCTGGTCAGTGGAGAGGATCGGCGGATGGCATACCGCCTTTTCCACCGAAGCGAAACGCCATTAAAGCCCGAACTGCGTCGTGAGCTGGTCGGCTCTCTCAGGCGTGATTTTCTCGACCAGCGGCCCGAGCCTAGCGACCGGCGTGCCCGCGCCGCGATCCAGCAGCGGGAGGAGTGGGCCAGTGGGCCAGCGCGGGATCACATCGTCGCAACTGAGCGCGCCAAGTACGCGCGCCGCGAGATCAGGCACGATGCTCCACGCCAGCGTGGCGCTGAGCGCGACAAGATTGAGCCCGGTGCGGGTGATGACTGCCGCGCGTGCCGGATCGGACTTGATCGCCGTCCAGGGTGCTGCGTGCTGCAGATAAGCGTTCGCGGTGTCCCAGATCGCGCGGGTCGTGGCTGCCGCTGCGCGAAATTCCAGCGCCGTGTGATGGCGGTGCAGCGCTGCGATGCGCTGCTCCAGTTCAAGCGCGAGTTGGCGCTCGGCATCGCCGGGAGCGCCACCATCCGGGATGCGGCCGTCGAAGGCGCGATGCGCGAAGCTGATGATGCGGTTGGCGAGATTGCCGAAGATATCGGCGAGATCCTTGTTCACGTCGGCGACGAATCTGGCGACGCCAAAATCGGTGTCGGCGCTCTCCGGCGCGTTGGCGATCAGCCACCAGCGCCAGAGATCGGCGGGCAATTCCGCCAGCGCCGCATCGGTGAAGATGCCGCGCTTCCTGCTGGTCGAGAACTTGCCGCCCTCGTAATTCAGCCAGTGGAATCCCTTGATCACATCGGCGGTCTTCCACGGTTCGCCGGAGCCGATCAGCGTCGCCGGAAAGCTCACGGTGTGGAACGGGATGTTGTCCTTGCCGAGAAATTGGATGTAGCTGACGTCATCGGCCTGCCACCACCATTGCCGCCAGTCGCGGCCTGGCGCGGCGTCGGCCCATTCCTGCGTCGCCGCGATGTAGCCGATCGGCGCGTCGAACCAGACATAGAACACCTTGCCGTCGAAGCCGTCGCGCGGCACCGCGATGCCCCAGGCGAGATCGCGCGTGATGCAGCGGTCGCGCAGCTCGGCATTGAGCCAGCCCTTCGCGGTCGACACCACGAAGGGCGGCCATCCGGTGCGGCTGTCGATCCATGCGCCGATGCTGTCGACCAGCTGCGACTGGCGCAGATACAGATGACGGCTGTCGCGGATCTCGAGCGCGCGGTTGCCGGATAGCGCCGAGCGGGGATCGATGAGGTCCGGCGGGTCGAGCAGCGTGCCGCAATGGTCGCATTGATCGCCGCGCGCGCCGGCGTCGCCGCAATGCGGACAGGTGCCGAGCACGTAGCGGTCTGGCAGGAAGCGCCGGTCGGCCGGCGAGAACACCTGTCGGGAGGTGCGTGCTTCGATCAGCCCGGCGTCATCGAGCCGGCGATAGAAGTGCTGAGTCAGCGCATGGTTGTGCGGCGAGCTGGTGCGGCCGAAATGATCGAAGGACAGGCCGAAGCGCCGATAGATGTCGGCCTGGACGGCGTGCTGTGCGTCGCAGAACGCCCGGACATCCTGTCCGGCCTCGATGGCGCCGAGCTCGGCCGGTGTGCCGTGCTCGTCGGTCGCGCAGATGAAGAGCACGTCGCAGCCGGTCTGCCGGCGGAAGCGGGCGTGGACGTCGGCGGGCAGCAGCGAGCCGACGAGATTGCCGAGATGCTTGACGCCGTTGACGTAGGGCAGCGCGCTGGTGATGAGAATCTTGGTCATGGATTAAGGTCTTTCGCGTTCGGTGATGCCGACCCCGCAAGAATCAAAGCGGAAAATCAAAAAGCCCTCCCGCGTGACCGGAAGGGCTTGGGGTCGGCTCATGCCTCGCGCGCAGGCGCGCAACTATCCCGTCCGGTCAGACTCCTTGCGGTCGGGCCGGGGCATTCGCGTCAGATGTTGCGCGCACACGAAAGTCACTGCAAAATTCTCCTCTGGACGGATATCTATCATCGCTGGACGCAGGACGCCAGATCAGCATCGCGGGGAAGACACATGCCGATTGAGGATGAGGACCGGCCGCGGAAGAAAATCAGCCATGAGATCGGCCAGGATCTCTCGCTGCTGTCGGTCGAGGAGTTGACGGAGCGCATCGCGCTGCTCAACGCCGAAGTCGATCGCCTGAAAGAGGCGATGACGAAGAAGCGCGCGTCGAAGGACGCCGCCAACGCGTTCTTCAAGTCGTAGCGCTGCGCCATCATTTCTGTCGTAGCCCGGATGAAGCGAAGCGCAATCCGGGAGCCGCGCTATCCGCGGATGGACCGTTCCCGGATTTCGCTGCGCTCCATCCGGGCTACGCGGCTCCACCTCCCCTTGAAAAGGGGAGGTCGCTTTGCTCGCCAGAGCAAAGCGTGTGGGGATCAGCTCTCTTCACATACGCCGTCGCCTGCGGTTGACCCCCATCCCGACCTTCCCCTCTCAAGGGGAAGGAGAAGAGGCCTGTCCCAAACTAGGTCAATGGCCGACATGGCAAACAAAGTGTCAAGAAATCCGTTCATTTACGATCGGTTAAGCTTTCTCGATTATGACTGCATTGTCCTCGTTTGGACACCGAGTGGCTCCTGTCCACTCTGTTTGACGCCTCCCTGTTATCAACTTCAAAGCCGCCGGAAACGGCGGCTCTTTTTTGTGCGTCCTAGCGGCTGGAAACCATAAATCCGGTTGCGGCTGGACTCTTCGGCGCGCCCGCGCAATGATTTGTTCATCATAAGCTGGCGCGTCAGATGCCAGCGGGCGTTACGGTGGTGTGAGGGCGTTAACCATGGCCGATCGTTCCCAGAGCGAAGCCGGGCTTGTGCTGTTCAGTGAGCGGCTGACTAATTCTGCGGCATTCGGCGTGCTGTTCCGGGAAGGCATGGATCTGGTCGAGCAGACCGCCGCCTATCTCGACGGCGACGGACGTGCCGAGGCCAAGGCGCTCGAACGGTCCGTGAGCCTGACCTATGCCACCGAAAGCATGCGCCTGACCACACGGCTGATGCAGCTCGCCTCCTGGCTGCTGCTGCATCGCGCGGTCAAGGAAGGCGAGATGACGCTGACCCAGGCCAATCGCGAAAAGACCAAGGTGAAGCTGTCGGCCGCCGATCCCGGCCCGGCCGACATGGTGACCAAGCTGCCGGAGCAATTGCAGCAGCTGATCGCCCGCTCGATGGATCTGCAGGCGCGCGTCCGCCGCCTCGACACCACGATCCACGCGCCGGCGCCGGATCGCTCGTCGATCGGCAACCCGCTGGTGCCGCAGCTCAACCGCCTCAAGGCGGCGTTCGAGCAGTAATCCGGGCAGCAAATCAGTGTGACGCGTCCGCGCGGCGTGGCTTGGTCCGCCGCGGCGACGTGTGCTGATCGATTGCGCGCCGCAGCCGTAGCGTCGCCGCTTCCAGCTCCTCCGGTTCGAACCCGCCGAAGCCGAGCATCAGGCCGGGGCGTGGTGCGGCTTGGTACATCGGCGAAATCGGCCGCACGACGATGCCGGCGGCAAGCGCTGATTTTGCCAATTGCACATCGTCGAAGCGCTCTGGCAGCCACAACAGCAGATGCATGCCCTGGTCGCTCGGCTGCAGCGTGACGTCACCAGGCATGTGACGCGTCAGCGCCGCGATCAGCGTCGCACGCCGTGCGGCGTAGACGCCGCGAATGCGCCTGATATGCGCCTCGAACAGCCCCTCGCGCATGTAGGCTGCCAGCACATGCTGGTCGGCGGTCGGCGAATGCCGGTCGAGCAGCGCCCGCGCGCCGGCGAAAGCGTCGATCAGCGGCGAAGGCGCCACGACATAGCCGAGCCGCAGCGAGGGAAACAGCACCTTGCTCAGCGTGCCCAAATAGATCACCCGCGATGGGGCGAGGCCTTGCATCGACGGGAAGGGATGCCCGGCGTAGCGCAGCTCGCTGTCGTAATCGTCCTCGACGATCCACGCATTGCTTCGTTGCGCCCACGCCACCAGCGCATTGCGGCGGGCCATGCTCATCGGCATGCCCAGCGGATATTGATGCGACGGCGTCACGAACGCCGCGCGTGCGTGCGGGCACGCGGCGGTGGCGGCATCGACGTCGATGCCCTGCGCATCGACGCCAACGCGCGTGGTGACGAGATCGAGATCGTCGAGCACGGCGGTCATGCCGGGATAGGCGGGATCCTCGGCCCAGACAGGATCGCCTGACGACAGCAGCACGCGGCCGGCGAGATAGAGGCCTTGCTGGGTGCCGGCCGTGATCACGACCTGCTCGGGCTCGCAATGCACCGCGCGGGATTTGCGCACATAGTCGGCGATCGCCTGCCGCAGCTCGATCAGGCCGCGCGGATCGCCATAGCTCGCAGGCGCCGCGGCGCGCGATGCGCGCACGCGGTTGCCGAGGCGGCGCCAATGGTCGTCGGGCGCGACCGCGCCGCCGGGGACCGCGATCGCAAACGGGACCTCCGGCATCGGCCTGAAGGCCGCCGCCACTTTGGCAAGCCGCGCCGCGCGCGGCGGCAACCGGATCGGCACTGATTTGTTAGGCTTGCGATTGACCACGACGGGCCGTGCCTGCTCGGCAAGCGTCGGCGCGACGCGGGTGCCGGCACCGACCTGCGATTCCAGATAGCCCTCGGCCAGCAACTGCTCGAAGGCCTCCGTCACCGTGCCGCGCGCGACGCCGAGCGAGGCCGACAGCGCGCGCGTCGACGGCAGAAAATCCCCGGCCTTCAGCTCGCCGCTCGCAATCGCGGCGCGCAGGGCCTGCGCGATCTGGCGCCCGACCTGTCCGGCGGCGCGGTCGACGGCCCGGAGCGAAGGGATGCTGATCGTGGCGCGCAGGCGGGGCATAGTGGACCAATCAAGATGATCGAAAGTGGCTCTTATCATAGGCCAATTCAACGCTATGGTGCGAGCAGCAATTGATCAGGCCTGCCAGAGTGTCTGCCAAGAGGTTCGCAATGTACCTGCCGCCGCATTTCAAGATGGATGAGCTCGGTCCGATCCACGCCGCGATGCGGGCCTCAAAGCTTGCGACGCTGGTCACCGCAACCGCCGACGGCCTGATCGGCACGCCGCTGCCGCTGATCCTCAATGAGAACGAGGGCTACTACGGCACGCTGTACGGTCACGTCGCGCGGCCCAATCCGCAGTGGAAGCTGGCCGCGGTCGGCGAGGCGATGGCGATCTTCATGGGGCCCGACGGCTATGTGACGCCGTCCTGGTATGCGACCAAGGCCGAGCACGGCAAGGTGGTGCCGACCTGGAATTACGTCGCCGTCCACGCCTATGGCGCGGCCGAGTTCTTCGAGAATGCCGATCGTCTGCTGGACGTCGTGACCCGGTTGACCGAGCTGCACGAGACTTCGCGCCCGGAAGCCTGGCAGGTCAGTGACGCGCCTGGTGATTTCATCAAGGCGCAGCTGCGCGGGATCGTCGGCTTCCGGATGCCAATCACGCGGATCGATGCCAAGAAGAAGATGAGCCAGAACCGCAAGCTCGAGGATCGCGCCGGCGTGATCGCGGGGCTTGAGGCCAGCGACAATCCGACTGATCGCGAGGTCGCGGCAATGATTCCGGCGAGCTGAGACGCCTTGAACAAATTCCAGACCGTCATTGCGAGGAGCGATAGCGACGAACCAATCCATCTATCGGCATTTGCGGGCAGATGGATTGCTTCGCTTCGCTCGCAATGACGGCGGAGGAAGTTGCGCCCGCAGAGATTGACGCCCACACATGGAATTGTACCTCGCCTTCGCGATCACGACCGCGACCTTCGCGCTGATCCCGGGTCCCGCCATGCTGTATGCCGCGGCCCGCACGCTGGCAGGCGGCCGGCGCGCGGGGCTGATGGCCTCGCTCGGGCTGCATCTCGGCGGCTATGTCCATGTCGTCGCCGCGGCGGCCGGCCTCGCGCTGCTGTTTCATGCGGTGCCGCCGTTGTTCATGGCGATGAAGCTTGCCGGTGCGGCCTATCTGGTCTGGCTCGGGCTGTCGCTGTTCCGCGACCGCGACAATGCAAAGCGCCCCACACTTGCGCCGCTCTCCGCGGAGCGCGCCTTCGCGCAAAGCATCGTCGTCGAGGTGCTCAATCCGAAGACGGCGATCTTCTTCCTGGCGTTCCTGCCGCAATTCGTCGATGCGTCGGCCAGCCTGCCGGTCTGGGCCCAGCTGTTTCTGCTTGGCACAACGGTAAATCTGACCTTCTCGGCGGTCGACATCGTCTGCGTGTTTTTCGCCAGCGCCGTGATGTCGAAGCTGCAGCGCTCGAAGCGGTCGCAGCGCATCATGCAGCGGATCGGCGGCAGCATCCTGGTCGCGCTTGGCGCGCGGCTGGCCTTCCAGGATCGCTAGAAGCCGTCATGTCCACCAGCGGCGATGGTGCGGATCAACGCTTCGCCAAGCTGCGCGACGAGCTGCTTCTGCAATGGCGCGACCGGTCAATTTCTGCCCGAGGCTTCAGTCGTGTTCGACGTCATGGGCGCGGCGGATGATCGCGGTGGTCGCGGCGGCGCAAGATCGTGGATAAAATCTCTCAGTGCGTCGGTATCGAACGGCTTGCGGAGTATTTTTAGACTTGGCGGAGCTGCTTTTGCGGCATCGCTGTAGCCGGTTGTAAGGGCGATCGGCAAACCGGGGTATCGCGACCGGACTTCTCTCGCGAGCCCGACGCCATCGATGGTCCCGGGCATGACGATATCGCTGAAGACGAGATCGATCTTTGTACCGGCGTCGAGCAATTTCAGCGCCGCTTCGGCCGAATCTCGATAGATCGTGTCATAACCCAGATGCTCGAACAGCGAGGAAGTCACATCCGCCACTTCGGGGCTGTCGTCGACAACGAGAACCGTCTGCCGCTGCGGCTGCCTTGCTCTTGTTCTGGCAGCGGCCAGCTCTTTACTGGTGACCTGCTCGTCCGCGCAGGACGGCAAGTAGATTGTAATCGTTGTTCCCTGTCCAACCTTGCTGTCCGCCGTCACCGTTCCGCCGGCCTGGTGCGCGAAACCATAGACTTGGGACAAGCCGAGCCCGGTACCCTTGCCGACCTCTTTGGTCGTGAAAAACGGATCGAACATCTTGGACAGCAGGTTTGGCGGAATGCCGGTGCCGGTATCGCCAAGCGCGATCGCAAAGAAAGCCTTTGCGCGGCGATCGCCGCCGGTTTCCTGGTTCGCGGTCACCGCATGCACGGATAAGGTGAACGTGCCGCCGCTTGGCATTGCATCGCGCGCATTGACGGCGATGTTGACGATCGCAAGTTCCAGCTCGGCGAGGTCCACCTTGACCGACGCGACACCCTCGCCGACGTTCTCATTGTACACGATGTTCCCGCGCAGCGAGCTCTCGATCATGGTCCGCATGTTCTTGATGGACGCATTCAGATCGACGACCGTCGGGCTGAGATGCTGATGACGAGAGAATGTCAACAATTGGCGGGTGAGGCTTTCGCCGCGCTTGGCCGCGGTCTGTATGGCTTCAATTGCCTTGGGCAGTTTTGGATCAAGCAGGCGTGTGAAGATCTGGGCACTGCCTCCGATGATCATCAATAGATTGTTGAAGTCGTGTGCAATCCCGCCGGTCAGCTTGCCGATTGCCTCCATTTTCTGCGACATCGCGAGCTGTTCGCGTGCCTGAACCAGCTTCTCCTCCGCGTCGCGTCGCTCGGTTGCGTCCCGCAGAATACTGATAAAGCCGATCAGATTTCCTGAGTCATCATGGCTCGACGAGACCGAGCCCGTGATGAAGAACGGCGTACCATTCTTTCTGATGCGCCAACCCTCTACGTCGTACTTGCCTCTTTCGATTGCCGTCTCCAGCGCGTGTGTCGGCGAACCCGCGCGGCGTTCATCCGGCCGATAGAATATTCCAAAATGCTTGCCGATGATTTCTTCCGAGGTGTAGCCGATGATCTTTTGAGCGGTGCTATTCCAACTCGTAACGTGTCCTTCTCTATCAAGCGCAAAAATCGCATAATCGACGACGCCTTCGATAAGGGTTTGGAAGTGCCGTCTGATGCTGTCGAGCGCCGAAGCGTTCCGTTCAAGTTGACCGTTCAACTGGTCCTGCACGGAAAGCAGATGGGCTTCCGCGGTGTGACGCGTGGCGATTGCCGCTGCCAGGGCAAGAGAGGGGGCCGATACGGTGATCGAAAGCACGAGCAGTGACAACAATGCTCCGTTCGGATCCGTTTTCGGAAACGGATCATTACCGAACGCGAAACCCCAGACTGCGATTCCGGTGAAAATGAGCGCAGCCGTAGCCGCGGTGCATCGATTGCCGCGCAGACCGGTCCAGATCAACGGGAGCAAAGCCAGAAAACCCAGCAGGCTGCGATGCGGCAACGCCACGTTGAGATCGTCGCTGACGAGGTCACTGCCGATGAGCGGGCTGTAGGCTACGATCCCAATGAGACCAGCGAGGGCGATAACTGCGATCGATTCCAACAGATCCCATCTGGAGGAAATCCGTAAGGGCATCATCGCCCAGAGCACGATGACCGGAGCAATCACCAGGATCGCGGCTGCGTCGGCAAGCCACCAGGTCAGCCCGGCGGCGACGGAATCGGGAAAGCTCGGTTCGTTGACGAAGATGGATCCGGCCAAGGCGGAGAATGAACTGATCATCGCGGTCGGCGCAAAGGAGACGCCTGCAAACTTTGCGACACCGGATGGCGTGGCAAACGTCTGGCAACCGTTCGACCAGCGTCCGATCAGCCATGTCCCGGCCAGTGCAGCAAGGAGGGTGCCGATCCCGGCGGCGACAAATTCCAGGAGCGATCGGTCGGTTATCAGGTAAGGCGCGACGGCGCCCACTAGGATCGCGGGCCAGATCCGGTAGCCACGCAGCAGCATAAGCGCGAGCGCAACCCCGGTTGGCGGCCACAGCGGTGTCGCGGTCGGATTGATAGCGGGAAGGAAATGTGCGGAGGCCGCAAGGCTCCCGTAGATCGCGGTGACGATAAAAAGTTCGATCGAGTAGGTCACAGCGCTCCGAGCATCGCCAAAAGCGAAAATCCCGGCCTTATCGAACCTTGCCCGTTCCATCACAAGCCTTTGCGGTGGGCACCTCAAGAATGCGGTAGGGAACGACCTGGCACCCGGTTCCATGTCACCCGAAGGAGGGCGATCGTATTTTCGCCAAGTCGATGACCCCTGCCAAACACTCAACGCAGTTTTGACCAAAGCATGGCCGCTGGATCGAGAGTAGGGGGCGCCAGCAACTTCTGAACAAGAGACCATGGGGCAGAACCGCTGACCTAACGGCGTGGGCCTGCAAAATCGACCCGATCCCGCCGCGTGTCGGCGTCGTTCAAGTAACCGCTCCGGGTCAAAGGCGAATATCGGCAAGAGCCGTTCGAGCTCAGCTTTGGGCTAGACGCCGGAACGGTGCGAGCGGTGGGCGTTCTCTCGCCGCCATGTCGACGTCGATCGTGAGACACCGGGAGATTTATCCTCAACCCTAGGTAGCCAAGCTCGGGCGGTATGGTACCGTGCCCTCGTCGGGACGGCATTTCCGTCCCGGATTTGGGAGGGCTATGTCATGAGATTGCCGTCGAGCCTTGTCGCGCCTTCAGCCGTCGCCGTGTTGTCAACTGTCTGGCTGTGCGGCCCGGCAGCGTCGCAAACAGACCCAGCCAAGCCGCTTCCCTCCATCACGGTCGAGGCGCCGAAGCCGGTGGCAAGGCCAAATCGTCCGACACAGGTGGTGACCACGGGGGTATCTCACCGGAGATCGAGAACCACCCAGACGTCGTCGTCAACCGCTCGAGCGCCGTCGCCGGCGCCGGATTCAGTGCTGGGCAGGATTGCCGCGCTGGAGAAAGTCGCCAGCAATTGCAACGGTGGCTGCGAATCGAGCCTCCCGCATGGCAAGGACCCTTGGGTCGGGTGCAGCGAGTCGACGGGCGGACAAACCCACGGACCGTTCTCGTCGACGTGCCGGGACAACCTCACCTACAAGTCCTACGTCGATTGCGTCGAGACCAAATGGTTCCTGGGCGAGTACCGAAACAGGGCCTGGTGGCTTTGCAGCAGCCTGCAGGCCGCGGGGAAGTTTAAGGTCGCCGAACTCAAGCGACCGAAACGTCCGCGCTAGGTTCGCCGTCGGAATCCGCGCGACGGCGCGAGCTACCATTTCATGTTCGTGATTGAGTCGTTGTTGCGGGTCCCGGAAGCAGGCCATCCGCGGCAATTCCCGCAAGGCGACTACGCCTTTGTTTCTTCCGGCCTCGGTAGAGGGGAGACGCGCTTGGCAAACTCGCGTCCCGGATAGTGCTGGCCGCAATAGGCGACGAGTTCGTCGATAAAGGATTTGGCATAAGGAGCCAGAAAGCGCTGCGGATCCCAAGCCACCGCAGTCCATCGCCCGATCGAGGCGCCCCTGTGAATCAGCGGAAAGGCGCGGACGCCTGCGGACGGGATCTGGACATTCGACGGCACGATGGCGACATCGTTGCCGCCTTTTGCCAGCGCGAGCAAGGTGTGAGGCGCTGCGCTTTCGAGGATCACGCGTGGCCTGATGTGTGCGACGTTGCAGGCGGCATCGAACCAGCCGCGAGATGCGAAGTCCCGCCGCAGGAGCAGCAATGACTCTTCGGCGAGTTCGGCAATCTCCAGCTTCCGCCTGCTTGCGAAGCCATGCCGCGGCGAAACCGCAGCAAGCATATGGACGGGAGCCAGCAACCGGCGGTGATAGCCGTCGTCGGCGGCCGGAATGATCGCGAGATGAACGTCGCCCCGCTGCAGACGATCCGGAACGCGGGCACCACCATCCTCGATCAAATCGATGGCCACGGAGGGGTGCTTGCGCCGGAACAGGGGGAGGAAATTGGCGAGCACCGTTTCCATATGTTGGGTGCTGCAGCCGACGCGCAGCGCGCCGGCCTTGCCGGTTCTCAGCGCGCGGGCACGCTCGCCGAACGATTCGGCATCCTGCAGGAGACGTCGGCCGCGCCGTAGCAGATCCTCGCCTTCTGAAGTCAGTTTGATCCCGCGGCCGACGCGATCGAACAACGGAATTCCGAGTTCGTCCTCGAGCGCCTGGATCTGGCGAGAGGCCGCCGGCTGGCTCAGACGCAGCTGTTGCTGAGCGGCGGCAAAGCCGCCTGCCTCGGCAACGACGACGAAGGTGCGCAGCTGGCGAAGGTCCATTTTCAATGCACCAAATGCATGAATAGATGGATAATAAATGCATTGGACACATTGAGCAAGCCGCGACATCCTTACGCCGCCCAGCCGAGATTTGTCCAAAAGGGGAATCGCGATGTTTGACACCGAGCGTTTCGTTGCCGACTGCCGCGCAGCGTTCGCTGCGGACCCGTCTCACCGAGCCATTCATGAGGTCGTTGCCCGCGCGATGTCTGAACCGGCTGCGGTATTCAAGGGACTCGGCGAGCCGCAGCGTCCCGAAAGCCGCGCGCTCTTCCATTCCGAGACGCTGACCATCCTCAACGTGGTGTGGCCCCCCGGCTATATCGTGCCACCTCACGACCATCACATGTGGGCCGTGATCGGCGTTTATGGGGGCCGTGAGGACAACGTCTTCTGGCGGCGCATTCCGAGCGAGCCGAACAGGATCGAGGCTGCCGGCGCCAGGGCCTTGTGCGTGCGCGATACCGTGCCGCTCGGCACCGACATCATCCATTCGGTGATCAATCCAATCGACCGGCTGAGCGGCGCAATCCACGTCTATGGCGGCGATTTTTTCGCCACGGAACGGAGCAAATGGGATTCGTTGACGCTTGAAGAGGGCCGCTCCGACCGCGAAGAAGCGCGCCGCAACTTCGAACGGGCGAGCGCGCGTTACGAAGCAAGTCTGCGCGAGGCCGCCGGCTGACTGCAGCGCGCTTAAAGAAGTAGCCCATCCATGCTTGCTTGCAGATGTATGACCCAAAAGTCGAGCCACACATTCAGTGTCGTCCCGGGCTTGACCCGGGACCCATAACCACAAATGACAGTAGTTGCGCGACGCTGGGGCCGCAGCCCTCTTCAACAACACAGCCCTGTGGTTATGGGTCCCTGCTCCCGTGCGCAATTGCGCACTAGGCAGGGGCGACGATTGTGGATGGAGGCCGTGCCACACATTCGCTGTCGTGCTGGCCTTTGCCAGGACGACGCATCGGGAGGATCGCGGGCCCGTTCAGCCCGCCGGTCCGGAGCGGCCCCCAAAAACAAAAACGCCCCCGAGACGGGGGCGTTTTGCGTGTGATCGCCGGGGCGATCCCGAAGCGGACTTTAGTCCTTCTTGAGGAAGCCCGAAAATTTCTTCTGGAAGCGCGAGACGCGGCCGCCGCGATCCATCAGCTGCTGGGTGCCGCCGGTCCAGGCCGGGTGCGATTTGGGGTCGATGTCAAGGTTCAGCGTGTCGCCTTCCTTGCCCCAGGTCGAGCGGGTCAGGTACTCGGTGCCGTCGGTCATGACGACCTTAATCGTATGATAATTCGGATGAATATCGGCTTTCATGACAGTTCCTTCGGCGCGCCGGCGCCCGTCTCAAGATGTCTGGAATACGGGATTTGCGCGGGTCTATAACCCATGGAGCCCGCCAAAACAAGCCAAGAAAGGGCCTAAGCCCATCACCGGATTGGGACTTTACCGGATTTGCCAGCCGGGGGTCGGCGGGCCTATGTGGGGGGCGATAGAACCGGTCTAGATTGATGAGCGTAGCCGAACAGCTTGAGACCCCGCGCGGCGCCCCGCAGCCTCCGCGCGACGCATTGCTCGATGAGGAAGCCTTCATCGAGAGCCAGATCACGGAGCCGGCGAAGAGCCGTGCCCGGTTGCGGCCGTTGCTTGCGCTCGCGCCCTATGTGGCGCGCTACAAGGGCCGGGCGATCCTCGCGCTGATCTCGCTGACGATCGCCGCGATCACCACGCTGATCGTGCCGGTCGCGGTGCGGCGGATGATCGACATGGGCTTCACGCCCGAAGGCATCGCGATGATCAACAGCTATTTCAGCGTGATGATCGCGGTCGTCGCGGTGCTCGCCTGTGCCAGCGCCTCGCGCTATTACCTCGTGATGACGATCGGCGAACGCATCGTCGCCGATCTCCGGCGCGACGTGTTCGCGCATCTGATCTCGCTGTCGCCCTCGTTCTTCGATTCCGCGCGATCAGGCGAATTGGTGTCGCGGCTTACCGCCGACACCACGCAGATCAAGTCCGCGGTCGGCGCGTCGGTGTCGATTGCGCTGCGCAATCTGATGCTGTTCTTCGGCGCCGCCGCGATGATGGTGATCACCAGCCCGCGGCTGTCCGGCTTCGTGCTGCTCGCGATCCCTATCATCGTGATTCCGCTGGTGGCGTTCGGCCGCTGGGTGCGGCGGCTGTCGCGCACCGCCCAAGATACGCTGGCCGATGCCAGCGCCTATGCCTCCGAGCTGGTCAACGCGATCCGCACCGTGCAGGCCTATACCGGCGAACGGCTCGCCAGGACGCGCTTTGCCGGCGAGGTCGAGCAGGCCTATCAAGCCGCGCGCAGCTCGACCAAAGCACGCGCGGTGCTGACGCTGATCGTCATCTTCATCGTGTTCGCCAGCGTCGTCGTGATCCTCTGGGTCGGCTCGCACGATGTGCTGGTCGGAACCATCAGTCCGGGCCGGCTCGGCCAGTTCATTCTCTATACGGCGTTCGCCGCGAGCGGCCTCGGCCAGCTCAGCGAGGTCTGGGGCGAGGTCTCGGCCGCATCGGGCGCCGCCGAGCGGCTGTTCGAGATCTTGCGCGTCAGGCCGCAGATCGCGGCGCCCGCGTCGCCGCGCGCGCTGCCGCAGCCGGCGCGCGGCGATGTCGGTTTCGACAATGTCAGCTTCGCCTATCCGACCCGGCTCAACGCGCTTGCGGTCGATGAAGTGTCGCTCTCGGTCCGGTCAGGTGAGAAGGTCGCGATCGTCGGCCCGTCCGGCGCCGGCAAGAGCACGCTGTTCCATCTGCTGCTGCGCTTCTACGATCCGAAATCGGGCACTATCTCGCTCGACGGCGTGCCGATCCGGCAGGCCGATCCGGCCGAGGTGCGCGCGCGCATCGCGCTGGTGCCGCAGGATTCCGTGGTGTTCGCCGCAAGCGCCCGCGAGAACATCCGGTTCGGCCGGCCCGATGCCAGCGACGCCGAGGTGGAGCGTGCCGCCGATCTCGCCCATGCCACCGAGTTCCTGCGCCGCCTGCCCGAAGGCTTCGACGCCCAGCTCGGCGAGCGCGGCGTGACGCTGTCCGGCGGCCAGCGCCAGCGCATCGCGATCGCGCGCGCGATCCTGCGCGACGCGCCGCTGCTGCTGCTCGACGAGGCGACCTCGGCGCTCGACGCCGAGAGCGAGACGCTGGTGCAGACCGCGCTGGAGGAGTTGATGCGCCACCGCACCACGCTAGTGATCGCGCATCGGCTGGCGACCGTCTTGTCCTGCGACCGCATCCTGGTGATGGACCAGGGCAGGATCGTCGAGCAGGGCACCCACGCCGAACTGGTCGCCGCGGGCGGACTCTACGCCCGGCTGGCCCGGCTGCAATTCGAGGGGATCTGAAAGAATTGGGGCTCGGCGCGCTCCGCCTATGCGATTCCTATGCAATCGGGCGCGCGCTCCCCTCGAAAACCTATTCCTGCGCAAGGATAGTCGCGCCGCGCCCGACCTCCATCGACAGCCGAAGGACGTCCGGCGCGCGGGGTGTTCGACTGATGCGCGAGAATGCGACCGAACCGGAGAGCAAGCTGCTCCGTGCCTGGCAGCTTGCCGTGCTGCGCTTCGCAGTGACGCTCGACGACGACGATCGGATGCACGCGCTCGGTGTGGCCGGCGAGGTCGACCGGCTAGGCGGCGCGGCCGATGACGCCTTCCACTTCTTCCGCAGGACGACCGCGGAGCTGTGCGCGGCGATCTCCGGTCAGGGCGCGGATCAGGATGCCGTCATCCGGCGGTTCCTGGCGCAGATCGACAATGTCAGGCTCAAGCGTGCGGTCGAAGCGGCGATAGCCAGGGACCGCACGCCGCCGAAACTCGTGGCGAGCCGCGTGAAGCCCGGCGCCGATCTCTGGCGCGGGCTGCCGTCGCGGCGTGCAACCGGAACGTAGGAGGGGCCTCACTCTGCAATCGCCATCACGGCGCGGCGGATATTCCGTCACAGCATGTCGCCACAACCCTGGCCGGCTTGCTGCGATCAGTGCGATGCGCTTCTCTGTGCTCGACAGGAGACCGGTCGGTTTCGGAATGCGGGGAGTGGCGAGATGGGTGGCTTGGTGATCAGCGGCGGCCGGGTGGTGGATCCGGCCAGCGGGATGGACGCGATCGGCGATGTCGCCGTCGTCGACGGCAAGATCGCCGCGGTCGGCACCGGCCTCGGCGGTTCCGAACGGCAGATCGACGCGACCGGGCTCGTGGTGGCGCCGGGCTTCATCGACCTGCACGCGCATGGCCAGACCATTCCAGCCGACCGCATGCAGGCGTTCGACGGGGTGACGACCTCGCTCGACCTCGAGGCCGGCGTGTTGCCGGTCGCGTCCTGGTACAAGCGCCAGGCCGAGAAGGGCAGGGTGCTGAACTACGGCGCCGCCGCCAACTGGGCCTTCGCGCGCATCGGTGCGATGACCGGCTCGAATTCGGAGAGCTCGCTGGAATCGTTTGGTGCCGCGATGCGCGATCGCCGCTGGATCGAAAACGTCGCGACCGAAGGCGAGGTCGGCGGCATCCTGGAGCGCCTCGCCAACGGACTGAACGAGGGCGGCATCGGCATCGGCATTCTCAACGCCTATGCGCCGGGCGCCGGCGTGCAGGAATTGACCGCGGTGTGCCAGCTCGCGGCGGATCATGCGGTGCCGACCTTTACCCACGTCGCCTACATGTCGCGGATCGATCCCGAGAGCGCGGCGGAAGCCTATATCCGCCTGATCGGCTATGCCGGCGCCACCGGCGCGCATATGCACATCTGCCACTTCAACTCGTCGAGCAAGACGGATATCGAGCGCTGTGTCGCGCTGATCGCGAAAGCGCAGGCGCAGGGCCTGCCGATCACGGTGGAGGCCTATCCCTACGGCACCGGCTCGACCGTGCTGGCGGCGACCTTCTTCAGCGATCCGAAATTCGAGGAGCGCAACGGCCTCGGCTACGATTCGGTGCAGCGCGTGACCGACGGTCACCGCTTCGGCAGCCGCGAGGAATTGCTGGCGGCACAGGCCGAAGAGCCCTCGACCTTGGTGCTGTGGCATGTGCTCGACATCGAGAACAACGCGCATCATCGCGATCTGCTCGATATGGCGGTGCTGTATCCGGGCGGCGCGATCGCCTCCGACGCGATGCCGTGGACGCTGTCGGACGGCCGCCCCTACAGCGGCGACGCCTGGCCGCTGCCCGACGATGCCACCTCGCATCCGCGCTCGGCCGGCTGCTTCACCCGCTTCATCCGTGAATGGGTGCGCGAGCGCAAGAAAGTGTCGCTGCTCGAGGGCATCCGCAAATGCGCGCTGATCCCGGCCGAGATCCTGTCGGCGAGCACGCCGGCGATGCGGGCCAAGGGCCGGCTGCAGGTCGGCGCCGACGCCGATGTTGTGGTGTTCGACTACGAGACGCTGAGCGATCGCGCGACCTTCTCGGCGATGAATCGTCCGGCGGAGGGCGTGCGGCATCTCGTGGTCAGCGGCCAGCCGCTGATCAGCGATGGTGTGCTCGATGTCGCGGCGCGTCCCGGCCGGCCGGTGCGCCGGCCTATCACGGGGGGGTGAGGTGCCGGTCCCGATCCTGCTGGTCGCGGGCTTCCTCGGGGCGGGCAAGACCACGGTCGTCAACCATCTGCTGGCGCATGCGCAAGGGCGGCGCATCGCCGCCGTGGTCAACGATTTCGGTGCGATCAATATCGACGCCGAGCTGATCGCCGGCGCCAGCGACGGCGTGGTCAGCCTGAGCAATGGCTGCATCTGCTGCACGCTGGAGGGCGACCTGCTGCGCACGCTCGCCACGTTGCTGCGGCGTGATCCGCGTCCCGAATTCATCGTGATCGAGACAAGCGGGATCGCCGATCCCGCCGATATCGTGCGCAACCTGATGGATCCCGTGATCTGGAAGGAGGCGCCGCTGGAGACCGTGCTGTGCGTGGTCGACGCGACGCAGCCTGCGGCGATGCTGAACGATGCGCTGCTGCGCTCGCAGCTCCGGGCGGCGGACGTGGTGGCGCTGAGCAAGGTCGATCTGACTGACGCCGCTGCGTGCGCCGCGATCCGCGACGCCGTGCGCGCGGTGCGTCCGGCGGCCGTGGTGGTCGATGCCTTGCATGGCGAGGTGCCGGCCGCGCTGCTGTTCCCGGCGGACCTCGATCATGTGCCGGCTCCGCGCGAGACCGCGCCGCGACGGCCGGCGTCCGATCGCTTCGAGACGCTGAGCTGGACCTCGGAGCGGCCCGTCGTGCTGCCGCGCTTGCAGCAGGCGATCGGCAGACTGGCGCCGAAGCTGGCGCGGGCGAAGGGATTGTTCGAGACGGTGGAGCAGCCCGGGCGGCTGACCGTGCTTCAACTCGCCGGCGGCCGCGCGACCCTGGCTGCGAGCGGCGTGCCGTCGCCCGGCGTGCCGCGCACGCGCATCGTGTTCATCGCCGAGATGGGTGCGCTGTCGCGCGCGGAGATTGATGAGGTGATGCAGGGATGCGTCGAGGCTCAGTGACGCGAACCTACGTTTCCCGTCATACTGAGGTGCGAGGGAAGCGGCGTCTCGAAGGATGAATCGGCCACCAGCCGGGCCGTGCATCCTTCGAGACGCGCGTGCCGCGCTCCTCAGGATGACGGGTTGCCTTTCGGCGTCAGCCCTCGACGTCGCTGTGTCATCGCCGCAGCAGCATCTCGCAAAGCATGTGTGCGACGATCATCGAATTGACAGCCCTGCCGGCACCACCTATCGTTTTTGCCGACGGTTCCCTTCGGGGATCAAAAGGGAATGCGGTGCGAGGGTAACCCCAATGCCGCAGCTGTCCCCGCAACTGTAAACGGCGAGCCTTTCGTCAATTTGCCACTGGGCCATCGGCCCGGGAAGGCGTCGACAGGCGATGACCCGTGAGCCAGGAGACCTGCCGTCAGTCGTGGTCACACGCGAGCACATCGGGCGGGGGCGTCCTGGTGGGATCGGAGCACTGCCTTTTCGGCAATGCGCCATCCGCGTTCGCGGTGACGTGCCACGTTACCGCGAGTCCTTTCATGTCTCCGTCCTCTCCCGTTGCGCGCAAATGGCGCCTCGGTCTTCTCTGCTCCCTGTCATCGCTGCTGTTGCCGGCCGAAGGCTCGGCACAAACGCCGCCACCAACCAGGCTCGATCCGATCGAGGTCGCGCCCTCGGCTGCGGCAAAGCCGAAGCCTGCGGCGCGCAGTCGTGACACGGCCGCCGCGGCGCGGCCACGGCCGAGGCCCGCGACGGCCGCCGCAGCCGGCAGCACGTCGCGCGCGGCTTCGTCGGGCACACCAGGGACGGCATCGCCGACGCTCAATGCCACCACGCAGGGCGGCACCGGCAGTCGTCTCAACCTGACGCCGCTGCAGACGCCGGCCAGCGTCGAGATCATCACGGCGCAGACCATCGCTGAACGCGGCCAGCATAATGTGCTCGATGCCGTCACCCAGGACGCGGCCGGGTTCGTCGCAACGCCGGCGCCAGGCAACGGCGGCCTGTCGTTCAGCACCCGCGGCTTTGCCGGCAGCAACTCGGTGATGACGCTGTATGACGGCACGCGCTTCTATATCGGCTCCGGCACGCTGACGTTCCCCTACGACACCTGGTCGACGCAGCGCATCGAAGTGCTGCGCGGCCCGGCCTCGGTGCTGTACGGCGAAGGCGCGATCGGCGGCGTCATCAACGTGATTCCGAAGAAGCCGCAGAGCACGCCCTATAACGAGGCCGAGGTTTCGCTCGACAGCAACATGACGCGGCGGCTCTCGGTGGACAGCACCGGTCCGATCAATCCCAATGTGTCGTACCGCATCAACGCCACCGGCAACATGTCGGACAGCTGGCTCGATCGCGACAAGACCTCGAACGCGGTGGTCTCCGCTGCCGTGCGGGTGCAGGCGTCGGACAATCTGGCCTTCACGCTGTCGGAGGACTACGGCGACCGCAGCCCGTCGCGCTATTTCGGCACGCCGCTGATCAACGGCTCGATCCAGGATGCGCTGCGCTTCAAGAACTACAACGCATTGGACAGCGCGATCCGCTATCAGGACAGCTGGACCCAGTTCAAGACCGAGTGGGACGTCGCCGACGGCATCAAGGTCAACAACACGCTGTATTATCTGACCAGCGAGCGGCACTGGCGCGACATCGAGAACTACACCTGGAATCCGAAGACCCAGCTGATCGATCGCACGAGCTATATCGAGATATTCCACGACCAGAAGCAGCTCGGCAACCGGATGGATACGACCTTCAGCGGCCACGTGTTCGGCCTTGCGAACCAGGTCGTCGCCGGGTTCGACGTCAACCGGATCGACTTCACCCATACCAACAACTCGCCCTATGGCGGCGCGTCCTCGGTCAATCCTTATGTGTTCGATCCCGGATCGTTCTTCGCCACGACGACGGCGACCACGCCGGGCTTCAACGCGATCGTCAATCAATACGCGCTGTTCGCCGAGGATCGGCTCTCGCTGACCGATCAGTTGTCGCTGGTGACCGGGGTCAGGTATGATCGCCCCGAAGTGGACCGCACCGACTACAAGACGCCGGCAAACAGTTTTGAGACGACGCTATCGGGCACTAGCTGGCGCGCGGGCCTCGTCTACGAGCCGATCAAGAACCTCGCGTTCTATGGCCAGTACGCGGTCGGCGTCGATCCGGTCAGCAATCTGATCTCACTGTCGACCACGCAGAAGACATTCCAGCTTGCGACCGGCAAGCAGACCGAGATCGGGGTCAAGCAGTCGTTCTGGGGCGGCCGCGGCGAGTGGACGCTGGCCGCCTACGAGATCGTCAAGACCGGGCTCACGATTCCCGATCCCGGCAACCCTACCGGCGGCGTGGCATTGCAGATCGGCCAGCAATCATCCCGCGGGGTCGAAGGATCGATCGGGCTCGCGCTGAACGACGGCTGGCGCGTCGACGCCAATCTTGCGCTGTTGCGCGCCAGATACGACAACAACAGCCAGGTGGTCGGCGGCAAGATCGTCAGCTTCAACGGCAATGTCCCGGTCAACGTGCCGCAGCAGGTCTCGAATGTCTGGCTGACCTGGGATTTCGCGCCCAACTGGTCGGTCTATGGCGGCGTGCAGATCGTCGGTGCGATGTACTCCGATCTTGCCAACACCCAGCTGCGGCCGGGCTACAACGTGGTCAATGGCGGCGTCAGGTGGAAGCCGGACGACCGCACCACGGTCGCGTTCCGCCTCTACAATCTGTTCGACAAGCCTTACGCGGTGACCTCGAACGGCACCGGGCAGTGGCTGCTCGGTGTGCCGCGTACCGCCGAATTGTCCGTCAACGTGAAGTTCTGACCATGCGCAACGCTCTGATCCGGCGCGGGCGGCGGTGGCTCTATATCGTCCATCGCTGGATCGGCATTGCGACGTGTCTCCTGTTCGCGATGTGGTTCATCTCCGGCCTCGTCATGATGTACGTGGCCTTTCCGCGCCTTACCGACAGCGAGCGCCTCGCCGCGCTTCCTGTCATTCCCTGGAGCAAGGTGCGGGTCACGCCTGATCGCGCGATGGCGATCGCAGGTGTCGAGCGTTATCCGCGTGACCTGCGGCTTTCGATGATGGACGACACGCCCGTCTATCGGGTGACCGGCTGGAAGGGAGGGACGATCACCATTTCGGCGACCGACGGCAGCGTGATTGACCGGATCACGCCGGACCAGGCGCTGGCCATTGCCGCTCATCATCCGCATGCCTTGCAGCCTCGCTTGATCGAAACGATCACGCGCGACCAATGGTCAGTCACGTCGCGCTTCGATCCGTTGCGGCCGCTCTATCTGATCGGCCTCGGTGACGCCGATGGCACCGAGCTCTATGTTTCCTCGCGCACCGGCGAGATCGCGCTCGACACCACACGTTGCGAGCGGATCTGGAATTGGCTCGGCTCGATCCCGCACTGGATCTATCCGACCGTGTTGCGCAAGGACGGTTCGCTGTGGCGCGACGTGGTGTTGTGGATCTCCGGCATCTGCCTCGTCGTCGCGGTCACCGGCTTCTGGATCGGCGTCCTCCGCCTGCGGCTGATGCGCCGCTACGCTGATGGCGCCATCTCGCCCTATCGCGGCTGGATGGCCTGGCATCACATCGCCGGCCTGATCGGCGGCATCTGCGTCTTGACCTGGATGTTTAGCGGCTGGCTGTCGCTCAATCCCGGCGGCGCGTTCTCCGGCCGCGGCGTCACCCGCGAGATCGCGATCGGCTACAGCGGCCATGACACGGCCGACATCGTCGCTGGCTTCCAGTCGTCGCCATCGATGCCTGCGGTGGAGGCCCGCTTCGTCTGGATCGGCGGACACCGGTTAATGTTGCTCGACGACGGCAACGGCGGCCGCAGCATCGCCGATCCTGTGACCGGTGCGCGGATGACCCTCTCGCGCGACGAGGTCATCGCTGCCGCCCGACACGCAATGCCCGGCGCTGCGATGACATCAGCGCGGCAGCTCGATGAACCCGACGCCTATTGGTACACGCTGCACCAGGCGCGCGAGCTTCCGGTATTGCGGATCGGGTTCGACGATCCCGCCCGCACCTGGCTGCACATCTCCCCCGTCACCGGCGAGATCCTCGAGCGCAGCGACGACAGCCGCCGGTCCTACCGCTGGCTGTTCAACGCGCTGCACAGCCTCGATGTCCCGCTGCTGCTGCGCATCTGGCCGGCGCGCGACGTCGTGGTGTGGCTGCTATCGGCGGCTGGTACGATTATCTCGATCAGCGGGATCGTGATCGGGTGGCGCCGGTTGCGGCGGCGGAAGGTACGAGGCAGGCGCGTGTCGGCGAGCCTCGTGCGCACACCTCCGTAAGGCGCGATTACTTGACGGTCAGGTGCACGTCCGGCGCCGGCCGATCGGGTGCCCATTCCAGTGCGAACCGCTGTCCGGCAATGATCTCATAGGTCGAAAGCTTGGATGCGACCGCATCGCGGAACCGGAGATAGACATCGCGCTGCCGCCCGTTCGAGCGGGCCGCAGCCAGATTGAGCCATTTGTAGGCCAGCACGAAATCCGTCGGAACGCCGTGACCCTTGTCGTACATCAGGCCGAGTTGGGCCTGCGCGAACGGGTCGCCCTGCACGGCGCCGCGATAGTAGCAGTCGGCGGCGGCTGCGTAGGCCTGCGGCACGCCGAAGCCGTGCTCGTACAAGAAGCCGAGCATGCCGAGGGCGCGCGGATTGCCGCGCTCGGCGGCCGGCGCGAGCTCCCGGGCCGCCCGGACATAGTCGCCGCGATGGAAGGCGGTCGATCCGCGCGCGACGCTGTCGGCGCTCGCGACAGAGGCGGTCATCGCCCAAAGTGCGATCGCAAGCGAAGCCGAGAGGCCCGTCCGTTGTGCGAGAACGCGGCGCATCCTGCTGCCCGGCTCAGTGATAGCTGGTGGTGATCGGCGCATTGGTCGATGTCGTGGCGATGCTGCCGCGCAATTTCGATCGAAGCTCCTCGGCCACGGTCTGGGCGTCGGAGCCGTTGCGGATGATCTGCGGGCGGATGAAGATGATCAGCTCGGTACGCTGGGTGCCGTTGCTCTGATGTCCGAAGGCGTCACCGAGGCCCGGAATCTGGTCGAGCACCGGAAGCGCGTTGCGGGCGCCGCTCTGCTGTTCGCTGATCAGGCCGGCCAGCAGCACGGTCTGACCGTTGGCCACCGAGATCTGGCTCTTGACCCGTCGCTCCGAAACGGTCGGCGTCAGGTTGACCGTGCTGCCGCTGCTTTGGGGAACGTTGCTGATCTCCTGCTCGACATCGAGCCGCACGGTGCCGTTCACGCTGACGCGTGGCGAGACCTTCAGGATGATGCCGGTGTTGCGATAGTCGATGGTGTTGACCACCGTGTTGCTCGTGGTCAGCACCGTCGCGCTGCCGGTCGAGACCGGGACGACGTCGCCGACCTGCAGGGTCGCGACCTGGTTGTTGATCACGACCAGCGAGGGATTGGACAGCACCTTGACGCTGGTGACGGCGTGCAGCGCATCCAGGATCAGGCTCGGCTGCGTTGTATTTCCGATCAGGAAGTTGAAGCCCGGGAAGCTCTGGTTGATGAAGGCATTGGTGAGCGACCCCGCGACCGAGACCGCGCCGGTGGTCGCGTCGGTGGTGGTCGCGGGAGCGGAAGTGGCCTGGGTGCCGAGGATCGAGCCGGTGTTCGGCTTCAGGCCGAGGTTCTGGCTGGTGAGATAGGTCTGCACGCCATAGGACAAGGTGTTGTTGAGCGTGACCTCGGCGATCGTCGCGTCGATCGCGACCTGGAGCTGCGGCTCGTCGATCTGCAGCAGGGTCGACTCGATAATGCGGTAGTTGGCCTGGTCGGCATAGATCAGGAGATTGTTGTTCACGACATCGGGCGTGATCCGGACGTCCTGCATGACGGGCTGCCCGTTGCCGCCGCCGGCACCGCGTCCGGCATCCAGCGCGGCATTGTTGCCCTGGCCCGGATTGTTGGGATTGTTCGCCTGCCCGCCGGCGCCGAATCCCTGGCCAAGGCCCTGGCCTGTTGCGCCTGTCCCCGACGTGCCGCGGGATGCGAAGCCGCTCATGCCTGAATTCGCGCCGTTGTTGTTGTTGAGCGACAGACGGTCGGCGACGCTCGAGGTCGACGAGGTGCCGGAGCCGGGCGCGAGCTGGCTGTCGGCACTGTCGAGCTGGTTGCCGGACGATCCGCCAAGGAACATGTCGGTCAGGACCCGCGCGATTTGGCGCGCATCGCCGTATTTGACGCGGTAGACATGGACCGAGGTCCGCGCCGTGTCGTTGCGGTCGAGGCGCTTGATCCAGGTCGCGGCCGTGTGCAGCATGTCGGGCTTCTTGGTCACGACCAGGATCGCGTTCAGGCGCGCGATCGGCATGAGCTTGATGACATTCTGGCTGAGGCCGTTCTCGCCGGAATCGACGATCTTCTCCAGCTCGGCAATGACAGGCGCGGGCGAGCCGCTCGAGATCGGGAAGATGCCGACGGATTGGCCGCGCATCCAGTCGACGTCGAAGCTGAGCACGGTATCGACCGCGGTGCGGCGCTCGGCGCCGGTGCCCTGGATCAGCAGCAGGTTGCGCGTCGTGTCGGCGCGGATCGCGCCGGCCCTGGTGGCGAAGCTGTCGGTCAGCTTCATGAGGGTCTGCGCCGACACATATTGCAGGGGGACCACCGAGATGCCGAATCCGGGTTCCGGATTGGCCGCCGCGGTATCGACGCGGCCGCCGCCGACGGCGTCGCCGAGCGGCGTCAGGCGATAGCCTGCCGTATCCTTGAGCAGCACAACGCCGCTCAGGCGGAGTGCGTTTTCAAGCACGAACACCATGTCGGACTTCGGCACCGGGCGGACCGACACCAGGCTGACCGTTCCCTGCACCCGCGGGTCGATGGTGTAGCCGACATGCAGGATGTCGCCGAGCACCACCTTGGCGACGGTCGCCACCGGCGTGCTCTCGAAATTCAGATCGAAGCCGTTGCCGTTCGACGCCGGTTGCGGCCGCGCGTCCGCGACCGCCGTCACTTCGCTTCCGTCATACATCGCCGCGCGGACGCTGCCGCTCTGGCTGCCGCCCGTCGCCGCCAGTGCGTTCACCGGTTGCGGCTGGCGCTGCGCCAGATCCAGCGAGCGCACCTTGTCGGTGACGTCGAGTTGGGATGCGTCCACGCTCTCGCCGACCGTCGCGGAATTGCAGGACGCCAACAGCCCCAGTGACGTCAAGGCAAAAATGGCTGCGAGGCCGCCACGGATCGTCGGGCAGCGGCCCACTGTGCCTACGCGTTGCATGAAGGCCCTTCGCTTTGACTAACTGAAATTTCGATTGCTTGCGACGATCGGTCCTGCCCCGGAGGGACTCTTAGCGATCGAACATGACAGAAATAAATTGGTTACATGATTGTCGTTCGCGACCTGCCCATCGCATCGCACCGAAATCGTGCTGCCGGCGCGCTGCTTGTGTCCGCGATGCCACCCTCAAAGTTTCTTGAGCGCGACGAATGATGTGACTTCGCACAGCTGTCACACTTCGGATCGATAACCGCACAATTGCCGGGAGCCGAACGCGACGGCACGCAGCGGCGCTTGGCACGAACTGATCCGGGATAGTGTGGCGGGATATCGAGAATGGCCAACGACCTGTCCGTTCGGTTCGTGGATTATCTGCGTCAGAACAATCACCTGGCGCCGAGCGATGGACCGGCTGAGCGGACCGGGCAGGGCGCCGATGTCAGGCAATTGAAGCTGTGGGAGGTCACCAGCCTCTCCCCGACCGAATTCGCCGACGAAGCCGCGCGCTTCTTTGCGCTCGGCCGCCTGACGCTCCAGGAGATGACCTCGGCCGAACCGCTGGCCGGGGCGTTCTCGCCGCGCTTCCTGCGCGAGACCATGGTCTATCCGTGCCGGGCGGCCGACGGGACCACGGTGCTCGCGGTCGTCGACCCGACCGATCAGGCGACGCTGCGCGCGGCACAGATCGTGCTTGGCGCTGATATCAATGTGAAAGTGGCATCGTCGGAAGACGTCGCCATCGCGCTGAACAACTCTTCCAGCACTGAAGAGGCCGAGGCCGCCGATAGCGCGGCGGCGCTGCCCCGCGAAGACGACATCGAGAGCCTGCGCGATCTCGCCAGCGGCGCGCCGGTGGTGCGCGCGGTCAACGATCTGATCGAAAAGGCGGTCGAGCTTCGCGCCAGCGACATCCATATCGAGCCGTTCTCCGGCGGGCTGATGGTGCGCTTACGGATCGATGGTCTGCTCCGGCCGGTCGCCGCGCTGTCGGGCGTGCTGCCCCAGGCGGTGGTCTCCCGCATCAAGATCATCGCCAACCTCAATATCGCCGAGCGCCGCCTGCCGCAGGACGGCGCGGCGCGGCTGCGGGCCGGTCGCACCGACATCGATATCCGCGTCGCGATCATGCCGACGCAGCACGGCGAATCCTGTGTCATCCGCATCCTGCCCAAGGATCGCGGCTTGCTGGTAGTCGAAAAGCTCGGGTTCTCCGAGCCTGACGAAGCCAAGCTGCGGCGGCTCCTGAAGCTGCCGCACGGCATGGTCGTGATCACGGGACCGACCGGCAGCGGCAAGACCACGACGCTGGCGACGATCCTGTCGATCCTCAATGAGCCGAGCCGCAAGATCCTGACCATCGAGGATCCGGTCGAATACGAGCTTCCCGGCGTCAACCAGTCCCAGATCAAGCCCGCGATCGGCCTGACCTTCGCCACCGCCCTGCGGTCCTTCGTTCGCCAGGACCCTGACGTGATCATGGTCGGTGAAGTCAGAGATTCCGAGACCGCGCATGTCGCGGTGCATGCGGCGCTGACCGGGCATCTGGTGCTGACGACGCTGCACACCGAGACCGCGGCTGCCGCGGTGCCGCGTCTGCTCGACCTCGGGGTCGAAGGCTATCTGTTGCGTTCGGTGCTGCGCGGCGTGATCGCGCAGCGTCTGGTCCGGCAACTCTGCGAGCGCTGCAAGACGGCGCGGCCGCTTGCAACAGCCGATTTCGCCGAGGACCCCCGGCTCGCCGCGCTCGGCTTCAAGGCCGACGAGATCATTCACGAGCCATGCGGCTGCGAGCGCTGCGGCGGGACCGGCTATCGCGGCCGCCTCGGCGTGTTCGAACTGCTCGAACTGTCCAATGAACTGCGCGAACTGATCGGGGAGCGAACCGACGGGCTGAAGATCGATACGATGGCGATCCGCTCGGGCATGACCACGATGCTCGACGACGGGGTCGCCAAATGCCGCGCCGGATTGACCTCGCCCGCCGAGATCCTCCGCGTCGCAACGGTGCGGTGACGCCGTGCCGAATTATCGCTATCGCGCTCTGACCCAGGCCGGCGAGATCGTGAACGGCACGATCTCCGCCCCGACGGCGGCCGAGGTGGCGCGGCGGATCGAATATCTCAAGCTGCTGCCGATCGAAACCACCGAGGACAAGCGCGCATCCGGCGCCGTCGGCGCCCGCAGCCTGTTCGGCGGGCCGAGCGCGGCCGAGGTCACTACGTTCACGCGTGATCTCGCACTGCTGCTCAAGGCCGGTGCGCGTCTCGACGATGCCTTGGAGCTGCTGTCGGGCGACGTGGACGTGGGCCGGATGCGTCCGGTGGTGGCGAAAATTCGCGCCGCCCTGCTCACCGGCGAGAGCTTCGCCGACGCGGTCGCCGATCATCCAACCCTGTTCCAGCCGATGTACATCGCCCTGGTCCGGGTGGGAGAAATCTCCGGCACGCTCGATTCTGTGCTGGAGATGCTGGGCACCGAGCGCGCGCGTTCCGAGCAGATGCGGCGCAAGCTGACCGACGCCATGCAATATCCGGCCTTCGTGCTGGTCGCGGCGTCCGGCGTGATGCTGTTCTTCCTGCTGTTCGTGCTGCCGCAATTCTCGACCGTGCTCGGCGATTTCGGCGGCAAGTCGGACACGGCGCTCGCCAGCTTCATCGCGGTGTCGGATTTCCTGCGCGCCAATGCCACCGCGGCAAGCCTGATCAGCGCGGCGACGATTGCGCTCGCATGGTGGCTGTTGCGGCAGTCGGGCGTCCGCGCCGCGCTGGTCAACGCCATCTCGCGGGTGCCGGGCATCAGCAGCGCCTTCCAGTTCTATCGCGCCAGCCTGTTCTGCCGCAATCTCGGCGTCCTGCTCGGCAGCGGCGTCAACCTCACCGCCGCGTTGCGCATCCTGGTCGACATCATGTCAGTGACCGGAAGCGAGGCGAACTGGACCGCCGCCGCCGACCGCGTCCGCCATGGCGGCAAATTGTCGGAAGCACTCGCCGTGGCGGACAGTCTGCCGCCGATGGCGGTCCGCATGCTGCGGCTCGGTGAAGAGACCGGGCAGCTGCCGGTGCTGGCCGGGCGGGTCGCGGAATTCTACGAAGCAAAATTGCAGCGCAGCCTGGACCGGGTCGTCGGCATCGTCGGTCCGCTGGCGATCATCACGATCAGCACCGTCGTCGGCGGACTGATCGTGTCGGTCATGACGGCGCTGCTCTCGGTCACGCAGCTAGTCGGTTAGAGCAGGGGTCATCGGCCATGATATCGCGCAACACCATCATAAAGGCATTCGCCACGCGAGTGGAACGCGCTCGCGCGCCGTCGCAAAGCCAGAGGCGTTCGGGGCAGGAGGGCTTCACGCTGGTCGAGATGCTGGTGGTGATCGCGATCATCGGCCTGATCATGGGGCTGATCGGCCCGCGCGTGCTCAACTATCTCAGCGAATCCAAGGTCAAGACCGCGCGCATTCAGTTGCAGAGCTTCTCCAGCGCGCTCGACCTGTTCTATCTCGACGCCGGGCGCTTCCCGTCCACGGCTGAGGGGCTTGCCGCGCTGGTGCGGCGCGCGCCGGGGGTCGCGGCCTGGAACGGCCCGTATCTGAAGGGCGGCAACGTGCCGAACGATCCCTGGAACCACCCCTATCTCTATCGCTCGCCCGGCGAGCACGGACCCTATGACATCGTCTCCTACGGCTCCGATGGTCAGGAAGGCGGCAGCGGCACCTCGGCCGATATCTCGCTCGAGAAGACCACCGCCGCCAACAACAACGACCAGTAAGGATGCATCGCAAGCATGAGTGACGCGACGCACCGCGGTTTCACCCTGCTCGAGATGGTGTGCGTGCTCGCCATCATCGCGCTGCTGGCGGCCGTGCTGCTTCCGTTCATTCCGCACCAGACCTCGCGATCGCGCCTGCAGGCCTATGCGTTGCAGACCGCGACGCTGCTGAAGGCGGATCGGAATGCCGCCATCGAGCGCAGCACCAGTGTTGCGACGCTGGTCGATGCGCCGAGCCGGGTGATCCACTCCGGCGCGTCGCGCATGACGGTGCGGATCCCCGAAGACGTGCGGTTCGATGCCGTGCTGCCGCAGAGCTGTCAGCGCCGCGCCGCACTGTCGACGATCCACTTCTTCGCCAATGGCGGTTCCTGCGGCGGCTCCATCGCGCTGACGCGGCTCGATGCGGGATATGAGGTCCGCGTCAACTGGCTTACCGGAAGGGTTGAAATCGTTGCTCGCGACGTCGCCGCCAACTAACCGCACTGATGCGGGGTTCACCATCATCGAGGTGCTGGTGGCGCTGGCGCTGGTGGCCGTCTCGATCGTTGCGATCGGCGCCGTCATGGGCGTCAAGACGCGCGGCGTGCGGGCGCTGGAGCAGCACGTGGCGCTGATGCAGGCGGTGCGCACCTTGATGACGGTCGGCATCCCGCCCCGCGCGGAATTGCAGTCGGGCACCTCGACGGGGCAGGCGGAGGGCTACCGCTGGACGATTGATGTCAGTCCGCTCGGTGGCAACTGGAAAGTGCCCGAGGGCAATGTGCCCTGGGCTCCGGAGCTGGTACGGATTCGCGTCAAATCTCCGGGCGGTGCGCTGTCCGACATTCGCACCGTGCGCCTGATGCCGAGGTCGTCGGAATGACCCGGGCATGGGCAGACCAGCGAACGGGCGAGCGCGGCTTCACGCTGATCGAGACCATCGTCGCGCTGGCGCTGATGGGGCTGTTGCTGTCGGCGCTCGCCAGCATCACGGCGCAGTGGCTGCCGAGCTGGAACAGGGGCCTCGACCGGATCCAGCGCAGCGAATTGATCGGGATCGCGCTGGAGCGGATCGGCGCCGATCTTGCGGCCGCGGAGTTCGTTGCCGCCAACCGCGACAGCCACAAGCCGCTGTTCGACGGATCGGAGTTGTCCGTGATGTTTGTGCGCACGTCGGTGGGGCCGAATGCCGGGCCGGGGCTCGACGTGGTGCGCCTTGGCGAGACGCGCGATCGCGGCGAGTTCGTCACGGTTCGCACGCAGACGCGGTTCACGCCGCTGGCTGACGGGGTGTCGCGGTCGGAACAGGTCCATCTCGCCAGCCCGGTGGTGCTGCTGCGCGCGCCCTATCGGCTGTCGTTCGCCTATGCCGGTGCTGACCGGGCCTGGAAGAGCGCGTGGAAGGACGCGGACAGACTGCCGGCGATGATCCGGCTGACCGTGCGCGACGCGGCGAGCCAGCGCGTCCTGTCGGTTTCGACCATCGCGCCGGTCCATGTCCAGATTCCGAGCGACTGCACCAAGCCGGACGGCAATTGCGGCGACAAGCAGAGTTCCGGCAGTGCCACCGATCAGGGGAAGACGTGATGGGCGCGTCCGGCAAGATCGGCCGATCGCCGGCCAATCGCGGTTTCGTCATCGTTGCGGTGCTCTGGATCCTGCTGGCGCTGTCGTCGCTGGCGATCATCTTCTCGGCCTATCTGGCCGCGTCGGCGCGCGCGCTGGCGGCCAGCGATCTGTCGTTGCAGACCGAGGCGCTGGTGTCGGCCGGGGTTGAGCTCACCGCCTATCAGCTGACGCTGACGGACGAGAAGACGAGGCCGCAGCAGGGGACGTTTCATTTCGGTCTCGACGATGCCAGCGTCGATGTCACCTTCACGTCGGAGGCCGGCCGCCTTGATCTGAATTATGCATCGAAGGAGATGCTGATCGGCCTGTTCGTCGTGCTCGGTGCCCGCAAGGACGCCGCCGCCGAATATGCCGACCGGATCGTCGGCTGGCGAACCCGGCCCGCGCCGGGCAGCGAGAACGTGGAGGCGGCGCGCTACAACGCGCTTGGCTATTCGCCGCGGCAGGGGCTGTTCACCCATGTCAACGAGCTGGCGCTGGTCGCCGGCATCCCCGAAGCGTTTGTCGATCGCGTGTTGCCATTCGTGACGGTGTTCAACGGCGGTCCGGACGTTGATCCGACCATTGCCGCGCCGGAAGTCGCTCTCGCCGTCGATAAGGCACCGGGGAAGGACCAGGACGGCTTCGGGGCGCGCCCGGCTTCGCCGAACGGAATCGCTGCCGGAACGCAGGCCCCAAGCCAGCAAAGCGCGGCATCGACGGCGCAGAGCCCGTGCTACCGGATCGCAATCTCGATCCGCTTCCGCAACGGTCACCGGACCACATCCGAGGCGGTGATCGCACTCGGTGACAAGGTCGAGCCCTATCGGGTGTTGTCCTGGCAAAACGACGTCGAGGCGCGAATTACGGCTCTGCCGCGCAGGAGAGGTTGATGGCAATGCTTGCCGAGGCACGGCAATGGTTCGAGCAATGGATCGCCGCGGTCGCGACGGCCGTCGACGGCGTCGCCGGCATGTTCATGCGCCGGCGCAGCATCGAGCTCGACGAGAATGGCGATGGTACGTTCACCGCCCGCCTCGCGGTCTCGAAGGATGGCTCGCCTTCGATGCCGGTTTCGTTCCGGCTCGATCACGATGCGCCGCAGCCTCCGCTGCCGGCGGAGTGGAAGACCGCGTTCGACGGCAGCCGCATCGAGGTGCGTTTGCGATCGGATCAAATCGTCAGCCGCGTGCTCGATTTCCCGAGCCAGGCAAGCGACTTCCTCGACGGCATGATCCGCGCACAGGTCGACCGGCTGACTCCATGGAGCGCTGCCGATGCCGTGTTTGGCTGGAGTTCGCCGCAACCGATCGCCAATGACCGCATCGAAGTCGCGTTCGGCGCGACCGCGGCGGCGAAGGTCGATCCGTTGATCCGGATGGCGAGGATGCTCGGCGCCGCCTCCGTCGCGGTCTTCGCGCCGGCGGTTGGCGGCGACGGCGCCGCGCAGCAGGTGACGCTGCTCGACAAGTCGCTGCGCGGCCTTGCCGGGCCTTCGGTTCCGCGCCTGTTGCGCGTCGGCCTGGTCTCGACAGCGGCCGCGGCCGCGGGCTCGCTGCTGCTGAACATCTATCTCGGCGGGCGGCTGCAATCCGAGCAGGACGATCTGCAACACCGGATCGCGCAGCGCCGCGCCGCGCTGCGTCTCGATGCCAATGGCGACTCGTCCGGGCTCGGCCTGCTGGCCAAGCGCAAGCAGACGACGCCGTCGAGCGTCATGGTCCTGGAAGCGGTCTCGCGCGTGCTGCCCGACACGACCTATGTGACGGAACTTCGCATCGAGGGCAACAAGGTGCAGGTGGTGGGGCTGACCCAGGATGCGCCGTCCCTGATCCGGCTGCTGGAACAGTCGCCGCAATTCACCCGCGCGACGTTCTTCGCGCCGACGACGCGCGCGGCGAATGAATCGGCCGAGCGGTTCCACGTTGAGGCCAACATCACTGCTTATTTTGGGTCCGGCTCATGAGCGCAGCATCCCGATCGCTGACCGCTGTCAGCACCTCGCCAATGGTCGCGACCGCGAGCTATCTCGGCCTGTTCGTGCTGCTGCTCTTTGTCGTCATCTCGTCAATCTCCGACATCATCGGCCTGCGCAGCGATGTCGCGGCAGCGGCCGGAATGCTCGAGCAACTGGAGGGGAGATCCAGGGCGAATACCGCGCCCGGTCAGCCGCCGATGCCGACCGGCTCGGCCTATCTCGAGGGGGCGACCGTCACGGTGGCCGGCGCCACCTTGCTGCAACGGGTGTCGGGTGCGGTGATCAAGGCCGGCGGCAACGTGCTGTCGACGCAGCTCGACGTTCCGAACGCGCCGGCCAAGGCCGGCTTCATCAGCATGGTCGCGAGCAGCGAGATCGAGCAAGCGCAATTGCAGCAGGTGCTCTACGATCTGGAAGCCGGCATGCCGTTTTTGTTCATCGACCAACTGGTCGTGCAACCCGTCGCCGACGAGGCCGCCAAGGGCGCCGATCCCGGCAAGCTGCGCGTGCTGCTCGGCGTCTCCGGACAATGGCGAGGAGCCAAATGATGCGACGCTTCGCTGCGACCATCGTGCTGTTGGCGGTGTCGGCCTATTCGGCGCCGGCTGCGGTGCCTGCCTCGTCCGGCGATGCATTGGACGCCGGGATGCTCGACGATACACGCCTCGGTGGACCGGTGCTGAGTTCACCGCCGCCGTCCGAACCGGTGACGTCGGTCCGGGTGGCCCCGTCGCCGGCACCGACACCCCGGCCGCTCAGCGCCAATCCGTTGTGGGGCATCCCGCTCAAGACACTGTCCAACACGCGCGACCGGCCGGTGTTCTCGCCGTCGCGGCGACCGCCACCTGCCGTCGTTGCGGAACCGGAGGTCAGCAAGCCAGCGCCGCCGCCGCGCAAGGTCGCGATCGAGCCACCGCCGCTGTCGCTGGTCGGCACGATTGCGGGAGATGACGAAAGCTTCGGGATCTTTCTCGATCAGTCGAACAAGACGGCGCTGCGGCTGAAGATCGGCGATGACTTCCAGGGATGGAAGCTGCGGTCCATCAACGGCCGCGAAGTCACGATGCAGAAGGACGATCAGGGGGCAGTGCTCACATTGCCCCAGCCCGGCGGCGACGAGAGCGGCGATGTCCGCCTGGTTCCGGTCAGCACCGAAAGGAAGCCCTTGGCCGCGCGGCGCCAGATGTGACCGCGCGTCGGACCGAGATGCTAGTTCAACGCGAGCCAGCTCTGAAGGGCCGGCGTCACGAGAAGCCCGAGCGCCAGAAACGGGCCGAACGGGATCGAGGTCTGGCGCTTCATCTCGTGACCTGCGAGTTGCAGGCCGCCGGCAACACCGAGCGCCGCGAGTGCCGCGATCAGCAGCAAGGTCGGAACGCCTGTCGCGCCGACCCAGATCGCCGCGGCGGCAAGAAACTTGACGTCGCCAAGTCCCAATCCGTCGACTTGCCGCAAGGCGAAGTAAACACGCTGCAATAGAAGGAACACGATGCCGACCAGGACCGCGATCGCCATGGCGGTGAAGGCGGCCATCGTGCCTTCGGTGACGACGACGTTGGCGAGACCGAGCGCCGCGATCGCAAGGTTCAGCCAATTCGGGATGATGCCGTGGCGAAGATCGATCAGCGCGACCGCGCAGCAAAGCATGCAAAGCGCGCCGTAAGATCCGATAAAATAGAGAGCTTCGCGATCAATCTGCATGGCGACGGACAAGTGTGACGGGTGCGAACGTTGTGTTGCAACAACTCACGCGCGTTGAACAGTCCAATTTCAATCCGTCTGCAGCAGTGCGAACGAGTTTGCAAAATTGTGATCGTCATCGACGATCGCAAAGCAGAAAAGATGCGACAAAAAGTCTGCGCTGTCACAAATCCGCATAGGATACCGACAATAGTTCGCCCCGCTACATGCCGCGAGCCCTTCGTGGCAGACGAGTGGGTTGACTATGCACAAGATGCAAGTGGCGGCGTGCCTTGCTTTGCTGGCAGCGTTCGCCGGCGTGCGCGCCGCGAATGCCGGCGCTCTCGAGGAGGGCGCCGAGCGCTACCGGCCATATTTGATCGAGGGCGTCGCCAGTGCGCTGACAGGCGCGCGTGCGCTGCGCGAGCGCGCCGCGGCGGCGGATTTGCCCGGAGCGAAGAAGGCCTGGCTGTCGGCGCGCGCCGGCTGGGAGCGCTCGGAGGTGTTCACCGCGGGCTTCGTGCCTGAGCTTGACGCGCAGATCGACGCCTGGCCCAACGCGGACAGCGGGTTCCACGCCATCGAGGCGAAACTGTTCGGGGCTGCCAGCACCGACGTTGCCACCGATGCGACCGGCCTTGTCGAGCATCTGAACGATCTCCACGGCAAGCTCAAGGATATCAAGCTGACGCCGCAGGGCCTTCTGGATGGCACGGTGCGGCTTGCCTACGAAGTCGGAGAGAGCAAGGCGGATGGCGGCGAGTCGCGCATCAGCGGCACCTCGCTGGACGACATGCGCAACAACATCGCCGGCATCGACTTCGCCTACCACACGATCTTTTCGGCCGCGCTCAACACGGTCGACGGCAAGCTCGACGAGATGGTAACCAACCGGATCGAACAGCTCGAAGCGATTGTCGCCACGCCCGACCTGCCGCATGTCAACATTGCCGAACTGCGCCAGACCAGTGAGGAACTGGTGGTTGCGCTGCAGAGCGCCTCGGCAAAGCTCGGGCTGCAGCGGCCGACCCTGGAGGCCCAGGCGCGATGACATCGCTTCACCTGCGTCTGGCCACGCTGCTCTCCGGTGTCATCGCCCTGGCACTGCTCGGGCGTGCGGTGGCGTTTCCGGTCGACGGTGACAAGACCGTGCTGCCTGTCGCGACCGAACTGAACGAGGATGCGCTCGACAAGCCGCGCGAGGTGTTCCAGTCCGAGCGGACCGGAGCCAAGTCGTATCTGGTGAATCTCGGCGATCTCGCATTCAATTCGCCCGGGCTGCTCGGTGACGTGGCGCGGCAGGCCGGCGTGAGCTGCGGCACCTGCCACGTCAATGGCGCGAATAACGCCAAATTCTTCATGCCGAAGATGTCGAGCCGGCCCGGCACGTTCGACACCACCGGTCCGCTGTTCAATCCGAAGGCCAACAATCTGGCGTTCGATCCCGTGCGGATCCCGAGCCTGCGCGGCGCCCGCTATCTTGCGCCCTACGGCGCCGACGGCCGCTTCGCCTCGCTGCGCGACTTCGTCCACAACGTCATCACCAACGAGTTCGCAGGTCCCGAGCCGTCGCCGGCAACGCTCGATGCGATCGTGGCGTATATTCACGACATCGACTTCCTGCCCAATCCGAGCCTTGGTCCCGCCGGACGGCTGGCCGGCAAGATCAGCGACGCGGAGCGCCGCGGCGAAGCGCTGTTCGCGAAGCCGTTCCCGCACGATCCATCATTGAGCTGCGCGGGATGCCACGTTCCGTCGTCCGGCTTTGTCGATCACCAGCAGCACGATGTCGGTTCGGGCGGACTGTTCAAGACGCCGACGCTGCGCAATGCCGATTTCAACGCGCCGTACTTTCACGACGGCCGCTTCGACAATTACGACCAGGTCGTCGATTATTTCGACCGGACCTTTCAGCTCGAGCTCTCGGCGCAGGACAAGGGCGACCTCGTCGCCTATCTCACGGCAGTCGGCGATGGCGTTCAGCCCTATGAGCGCGACGGCGCCGGGGCAACGCTGAAGGAGATCAACGATTTCTCGACGGTGCTCGCGACCGCGATTCCGTCCGGTGACAAGGACATCGTCGCGCTGGCGGTCGATACGATCGGCCGCGAGTTGCGCGAGTTGACCGAGCAATATCCCGACCGCAAGAACACCAGCGTCTCGGGCGGCGAGCAGCAGCGCGTACTTGCGCGCAACGGCCTCAAGGAGCTCGTGCTCACGCTGCGGCGAATCGAGATGGCGGCTGCGGCAGGGCGCAACGCGGATGCCGCAACCGAGTTCAGGAATTATCGCAATCTGATGGCTGCTGCAGTGCCTGCGCTGTTGGCCAGCGCCGAGCCATGGTCGCTATTCAATCAAGGCGTGCATGACCAGCATTATGCTGCGCTTCGCCAGGTGATGCGCTCCAAGCACCTTTCGCACTGATTGCGTTGTATTGAAGTGATTTTGCGATCTGCGCTGCGGCGCGGATGCTCGATCAATTTTCGATCATTGGTTGCATGATTGAATCGTGGAGATGCACCGCGCGGCGGCAGATGTCTCCTCAGAAAATATTTGAACGTTTCGAAATTTCTTGCGCGCTTTCATGTAAGCGAAAACCATGCGTCATATTGTCGCACTAAGCAGTGTGTGTTGCTAACCGCAAACACCCTGAGGTCGACAATGAGTTTGAATTACAAAAAGCACTGGCGAACCAGCACCGCGCTCTGCATCGCGTCAACGGTGCTCGTCGCAACGGCCGCATATGCCGCTCACTATCCGGGCGGTCGCAGTGATTGGGACAAGCGTCCGCATCACAATCACCAGGCGCACGAAGAGGGCGATCGTGCGAATCATGAGAACCATGGCCATCATGGTGACGGCGATCACGGCGTGAAGACCGCGTCGCCGATCAAGCACGTCATCATCCTGATCGGTGAGAACCGCGGCCTCGATCACACCTTCGGTATCTACAAGCCGAAGGGCAAGGGACAGACCATCTCCAACCTGTTGTCGAAGGGCATCGTCAACGAGGATGGAACGCCGGGACCGAACTTTGCGCAGGCGCAGCAGTCCTCGGTCGCGGGCCAGCCCTTGTACTATATCGGCGCACCGACCATCGCGAAGTCGCCCTACAACGCGACCAACCCGATGCCGCAGCCGAACACGGCCGGCACGCCGACCGCGCAGAGCGACACCGCGCCCCCGTTCAAGACGATCGCCGAAGCCAGCGTCGAGAAGGACATGGACCCGGCCGATCTCGATATCCTCACCACCGGCTTCAGCGGCCTGCCGACCGGTGTGCTGGATACCCGCATTCCCGGCGCCGGCGGTCTGAACGGACCGTTCCAGTTGCAGGGTGAGCAGATCAGCGACGACGACTACACCGGCGACTCGACGCATCGCTTCTACCAGGATTGGCAGCAGGAAGACTGCAGCGCCGCCAACGCCACCAAGAAGAACAATTCGGGCTGCCTGAACGATCTGTTCCCGTTCGTGATGGCGACCTATTCGGCGTCCAACAAGAGCATGGCCAACTCGATGGGCTACTACAACGCCCAGCAGGGTCAGGCTCCGGTCCTGAAGATGCTGGCCGACCGCTTCACCCTGAGCGACAACTTCCACCAGTCGTTCCATGGCGGCACCGGCGCGAACCACTTCATGCTCGGTACCGGTGACGCGGCCTTCTGGAGCGACGGAAAGGGCAATCCGGTGACGCCGCCGGCCAACCTGATCGCCAATCCGAATCCGGTCGCGGGTTCGGTCAACCGCTACACCGTCGATGGCAATTGGAGCAATTGCTCTGATGTCTTCCAGCCCGGCGTCAAGCCGATCGTCACCTACCTCAACAATCTGCCATACGCGGCGGAGCCGAACTGCAAGCCCAACCACTACTACATGCTCAACAACGTCAACCCGGGCTATCTGCCGAACGGCGCGCTGTCGGGTGGCAACAACGTGCCGCCGTCGTCGGTTCGCACGATCGGCGATGCGCTCATGGAGAAGAACGTCTCCTGGGCGTTCTACGGTGGCGCGTTCAACGACGCCGTGGCGCTTTCCAACGCCGCGGTTGCCGCCAATCCGTCGAACCCCAACCTCAGCGCCGCTGCGGTCGCCGATCCGGCGCACGCGCTCGGCGTTGCCTACTGCCAGATCTGCAATCCGTTCCAGTATGCGACCTCGATCATGGCTAACCCGGCCGTGCGTCAGGCTCACATGAAGGACACTGCCGATCTGATCACGGCGATCCAGAACAACACGCTGCCTGCGGTGTCGTTCGGCAAGCCGGACGGCCTGCTCGACGGTCATCCGCAGAGCTCGAAGGTTGACCTGTTCGAGGCCTATGTCCTGAACGTGCTCAACTCGCTGGACAACAACCCGGAGCTGAAGGCTGAAACCGCTGTCTTCATCACCTGGGACGAGGCCGGCGGCTATTGGGACTCCGGCTACCAGCAGTCCATCGACTTCTTCGGCGACGGACCGCGCATTCCGACCCTGATCCTTTCGCCCTATTCGACGGGCGGCAAGGTCAACCACAACTACGCCGACCACGTTTCGCTGCTGAAGTTCATCGAGCGCAACTGGGCTCTCCAGCCGCTCACGAACCGCAGCCGCGACAACCTGCCGAACCCGACCTACTCGAAGAACAACGAGTATGTTCCGACCAACAGCCCGGCATTGTCTGATATGTTCGACGCGTTCGACTTCAGCAAGCCGGTCACGTTGTCCTACACCGAGTGATCAAGCTCTCGCCCACGGCGAGGTCTTGACTGCGTCCAAGGGCGGCGCCGATCGAACCAATGGTTCGGTCGGCGCCGTCATGTTCTGTCCCTGCCACCTGATCGACCGGAGACATGCGATGAAACGCAATAAGACGTGCGCGATCAGCAGCAGCGTCGTGGCCAGCCTGCTTGCCGTCGCCATCCTGGCCGGCGCGGCGATCCCTGCCATGGCGCAGCAGTTTTCCGCCGACCTCGTCGCGAACAAGGACGACACGGCAACCGCCATGGGAGCCTTGCGGGTCTCGGGCGGAAGAGCACGGATCGAGACAAGCACGCTGTCCGACGGCTTCTTCCTGATCGATACGGGTAAGCCCGCAGCCTATTTCGTCCGTCCGGCGGCACGGGTTTACATGGACGCGCGGCAATCGAGTCCGCTCACCCGGATGTTCATTCCGGTCGATCCGGATGATCCCTGCCGGCAATGGCTGGCGATGGCGCAGCTGTCCGCGCCGATCGACCTCGCGACGTGGCACTGCCAGCGCGATGGAGCGGAAAGGATCGGGGGGCACGACACCGACGTCTTTCGAATCGCCGCGCCGTCCGGTTTGAGCTTTGTCGGCTGGATCGACCGCGCGCGCAGATTTCCGGTACGGATCAAGACCGCGGATGGGACGGTGATCGCTGCCGATCACATCCGCGACGAGCCGCAGCCGGCGCAGACGTTTGAAATCCCCGCAGGCTTGCGCAAGTTCGACCCGCAAGCGCTGATCCGTCGGATCCAGCAGAGTGACGTATGGGTTGAGCCGCCGGCTTCGGAGTGAGCACGCTGTCCGTTATTGCGACTGCTGGCTTGTCACCGGCAGGATCCGGCCGAGCGCGGTGTAGTGCGACTGATGCACGTTGCTGTTGAACAGCGACCAGGGTTCGGCCTTTTTCAGAGCGACGGGTACGTCGAAGTGCACCAGCTGCGCAAAGTTGCCATATTCGGCCATCGCATCGTCGATACGGCCGGCGCCGACGTCGAGATCGATGCGGCGCAGGGTGAGAACGAGGTCCTTCAGGATCGCGCGCGCCGCCAGCCGCTCGTCCTTGCCACCGATCGCGGTGTTCCTGATGTCCGGGATGCGCTCGGTCAGTTCGCGCAGTTCGGCCCCGACCCCGGTCACGGCCAGTGACACCACCGCGGTGTCGGCAGCCGGGATCGCGACCTCGAGGACGCTCGAGAGCTCGAGCACCTCTTTCATCCGGAGCATGACGCCGTCCTTGTCGAACGGGCGTTCGCCGTCGCCGACCGCATTCAGATAGGCCACGAGGTCCTGGGTGTCCTGGGTTGACAGTTCGAGGTCGAACACACGATCGAAATGATCGACCACCTGTTCATAGCTGTCGTAGCGGCCATCGTGGAAATACGGGGCGTTGAAGTTGGCGTTCAGCAAAGTCGGGGTCTTGACCAGTCCACCGGATCCGACGTCGTGGCGCATCTGGTCGTTGAAGGTTCCACCCGGAACATGACAACCGGCGCAGCTCAGCTCGGCCTGCTTCGGGAACGGCTTGAAGAACAGCTCTTCGCCGCGGCGCTCGGCCAGGCTCGCCTGCGCGGCAAGCCTGCCGCCGGGCGCAATCTTCGGATTGGGGAGGAAATCGATATCGTTGATATAGGCGACCAGGCCGTCGAGAACCTCGTCACGCGGCTTCGGACCGGAAAATTCATTGACGATGACATTGTAGACGAAGTCGCGCAGCGAGGTGATGCGTCCGTCATGTCCGTAGGGGGCGAGGAAGCGGGCGCCGCGCAGGCTCGGAATCCTCACCGGATCGAGGATGCTGTTGAACGTCTTCGCGTTGAAGACAAGGCTGGTCGTATCGAAGGTGCCCGGCCGGGAGGATGCGCCCGGAACGAACAGTTTCGGGTTCGATGCGCCGTTGACGTGACAGGTGCCGCAGCTCATCTCGGCCTGACGCGCCTTGCCGCCGAGGATGGAAGGCGAGTTGAACGCGAGATCGCCGAGATTGACCAAATAGGACTTTCGCCCACCGACGGCTTCGGAATGAAAGAGTTCGCGCGGCCGCGCCAGCGCCTCCTCGGAAAATTCAGTGCCGGCCGGCAGCACGGTCTGGTCGCCGCCGAGCGGGAACGCCGTCGCGCGCAACGGGAGCAGGGCAACGACGAGCGCCAGCCACGCGCCCCGTGCCGGTCTGACGCCGCGATCGGCGGCTGTCGCGCGATGTTTTCCGGAGCCGGACGCCAGAATATCCCAAGCCATCGCGCGGAAACGTCCCTGTCACAAATGTATATGCGCTGCCGCGCGTCGGAAGATGTCACGGAGGTGACAGTTTCCTGTCGGCAGGATCAATGACCATCTGACTGGATAGACGAATTTTGATTGCGGTTTGATGACGCGCGATCAGCGAAGCGCAACGCAGTCTGCGTTTGACACGATGAAAGTCTGTTGGTGCGCGAGCATCTTTCCGCGCGTTTGCGCGCGCGTCGAAAAACAGTCATCCCAGCGAAATGTGTTTTGCATAGCGTGTAGCTCCATTTCTATTTCTTTCTAAATCAGGAGAGCACTATGCGGCTTTGGGGAGCCATTCCGGCGCTCGCGGTTGTTGCTGGCGCCGTTGCCATCTCGCCGGTAGCAAACGCAGAGAATTTGGTCGAAAAGATCGTTGATGAGTTCAAGCACGAGATCAAGGACGAGCTGCGCGACCTACGGGATCGTGGCCATGAAGGCGTGCACCAGTACAAGCACATCGTCGTCATCTTTCAGGAGAACCACAGCTTCGATAACCTCTACGGTCACTGGGGCGACGTCGGCCGCGACCGGATCAACGGCACATCCTACGCCGATCAGGCGCACACCCTGCAGGTTCGGCAGGACAACCAGACCGTCTATGCTTGTCTGCTGCAGAACGACGTCAACCTGACTTCTCCGTCGCCGCAACCGACGAGCTGCACCGACAATACGGGCACGGTCGCGATCCTGAGTGCCTTCAAGAACAAGCCGTTCGAGATCAATGAATTCATTCCGACCTCGGCCACAACCTGCCCGAAGCCGCTCGGCGCTTTCGCGGCTCACGGTTTCCTCAACGGCACCGGCGCGCCCGGCGGCTGCACCGCGGACATCGTGCACCGCTTCTACAGCGAGCAGTATCAGCTCAACGGCGGCCGGCAAAACCGCTACATGACCGGCAGTGATGCGGCCGGTCTGGTGATGGGCTATTACGACACCAAGAAGCTACCCATCTACACCTATCTCCACGGCAACGGCGCGCCGAACTACATCATTGCCGACAGCTTCTTCCAGGGTGCCTTCGGCGGTTCGTTCCTCAACCACCAGTTCCTGGTCGCCGCCGCGGCGCCGCAGTTCGTCGGTGCCCTGAATGACGGCAGCGCCAACGACTTCCACTCGATCGTCGATGCCAACGGCATGCCGACCAGCACGCCGCTCTACACGCCGCTCTCGACCGTGAAGGATGCGCAGCTGACGGCGAAGTGCAATCAGGCCGGCCTGCCGGCGGGCCTCGCCTGCGGCGACTACGCGGTCAACACCACGCAGCCGTTCTATCAGCCCTATTCCCCGGGCACCGCCGACATCAAGCGCCTGCCGCCGCTGCACACGCCGAACATCGGCGATCGGCTGTCGGCAAAGCGCGTCGATTGGGCCTGGTATTCGGGCGGCTGGTCGAACGCCAACGGCGACGTCGGCGCTTCGGGCTGGACCAACGGCAACGGTACGACCTGCACCGACCCGAACCATGTTTCCACGGCGGTGTTCCCGAACTGCCCGGACGTGGATTTCCAGTACCACCATCAGGCGTTCAACTACTTCGCCAACTACGCGCCCGGAACGCAGGCCCGCAAAGATCGCCTGAAGGACGAGGCGGAGTTCATCCAGGCGGCGAAGACCGGCCGGCTGAAGCAGGTCAGCTTCATCAAGCCGATCGGCGAGGAAAACGAGCATCCGGGCTACACCAGCGAGTCCGAAGGCAGCCAGCATCTCGTCGATCTCGTCAAGGCGATCGTCGAAGGGCCGGAGGGCAAGGACACGCTGATCGTCATCACCTATGACGAGTTCGGCGGGCAGTGGGATCACGTTCCGCCGCCGCCGTTCAACCGCCATGGTGCCGAAGCCAAGGCTGCGGACCAGTGGGGCCCGGGCACCCGCATTCCGGCGCTCCTGATCGCCAAGCGCTTCAACAAGTCGGGCGTCGCGCACGAGGACTTCGACACCACGTCGATCCTCAAGATGCTTGAAAAGCGCTTCGACCTCGATCCGCTGGTAACGCGCCCGGTGCGTAGCCTCTCGGCGGCGCTGAAGGCCGGCGAAGGCTGGCACTGACACGAGAAACGCTGCCGGCCCGCGTCAACGTCCGACGCGGGCCGGAGTGCCGGCCACGCGCCCAAGGGATCGCTAGACGAAGGGATCGCTACAAGAAGCGATCGCTACATGATCAGATCGTGTAGCGGATGGGTCACGACGGCGTCCGGCGTATGGTCCGGGAAGAAATCTGTTTGGTGCTCCGGGACAGCCGGCCCCATTGCCGGCGTTCCACCAGTTGCAACTCCTTGCGCCAGCTGAAATCCGGCGGAATCGTCGTGGCGGCCGAACCACGCGAGGCTTTGATCAAACTGTGGAGGGGACGAAGCTCCCTGCTGTTCAAGGCTCGAAGGCTCCGCGAAATGAAAGGACTGCTCGGTCGTTCCCGACGTTCCGCCGTCTACAAAGGGCAAGATTGCCTGAGACAACGCCGCGTCCTCGTGGCTACTCGTTGACATCGGACTAACATCGGGTGCGGGAGCGCTGGCGCCGACCGGCGGCGCGGGGCTGTCCTGGCTGGCGGCGAATATGAAGGTGTCCATCCCCGCCGTGTGGCACTGAATATCGACCTGAAGGCTGCTCGTGGCCGAATCGCCGTCCGCATCGACCGCCGTCACATCGAACAGCAGATCCGCATTGATGCTCGTCTTTTCGGTATAGCTGATGTTGTTGATCGCGAAGGTGGGACACCCGGCTTCCACCCGATCGTAGTCGACCTGGACTTGATCGAACGACCTGTCAACGTAAAGCGTATACGTCGTCGTCGTGGCATCAAAGGTGTAGGTGTCGATCAGCGAAGCATCCGATGTCTCCTGCACCACGAAGCCGGCACTGCCGCAGAGCGGCCTGGGAACATCGATGCAGAAGTCGTGAACGTCGGCGCTGCCATCAACAACCTTGAGGATCACACCGGCCGTGCCGTAGCCCTGCCATTCCGTGAGATTGAAGCCGACCTGCGACTGCTTCTCGGTGAACGCGAGATTCAACTGCTCGGCCGGGTCCATCTGCAGTCCACTGTCGCCGACCGCAATACCGCAGTCCGATGCCTTGACATCGAGCGGCTGGCCGGCGCAGTCCGACCCGGTAATAACCAGTTGTCCGTCCGGAGCCGTCAATGACGGCGTGCCGCAGATCGGGGCATCAAAATCGGAGCCATGGACGGTGACGTCCTTCGACGGCCCGGCGTGCTCGAGATCAAAGCAGAATGTTCCATCCGGATTGATCAGCAACTTGAAATAAGGATCGTCCAACCTACCGCCGCAATCGGTAAGATACGCGTCGAGCTCGACGCCGCGGCCCACCTCATGGGTCGTATAGTAGAAGTTGTAATCATCGCCATGTCCGGTGACGTGCACCGCGGTGATGCCGTTGCCCAGGCATGATGTGGCCAGATCATATCCCGAGCAGCCGACCGGACCGTTGTGGACGGCAACGAACATCGCGGCATCGCCATCCGCGCCGAAATTGATATCGTAGGTACCTGTCGCAGTCTGATGATCCTGAGCGGCGACGAAGGTCTCCGGGAAGCCGCAAATGGTCGGGTGATCGTCCGTGATCGTCAGTTGCTTGCCGAGGTCGATGCACGCGCTCTGGAAGTCGCCGTCCTTGTCCGTGATGGTGGCAACCAGGCTTACGACGCCGGCGGTCAGCGACACGGCTTCGCCGCTGTCAGGGCCGGCGCAGGCCGGATGCGTCACCGCGCGATATTCGGTGAAGGTGACGCATCCCGTGGCCGGATCAACCGCGATGGTGAATGCCAGCGCGCCACTTGCTGTGCCAACATGGCCTTCGATGGTGTTGCCGTTCAGAACTAGCACGTCGGAGCAGCCAGTATGCGAATCGATCAGACCGGATGGGGTCCAGTCACCTCCGTTGATCGACAGTGCATAGTGAGTCGTCGCGCCGTCGGCGCCCTGGAGCGAGCTGAACGCCGTCGAGAATTCGGCGGAAATTTTCGTCAGCGCCGCGTCCGGTGCCGAGCCCGCGACATGGTCGTCCAGTGCCGTTGCCGTCAGGTGCGTCTCGCTCAGCGTCAGCGACGGAGCGGTGCAATTGGCCCGGATGCAGGGGCCATCGTCGCTGATGGTCAGCCTGCTGCCGAGGTCGAGGCCGGCGCTCTGGAAGTCGCCGTCCTTGTCCGTGATCGTGGCAGTCAGGCCCACGATGCCCGCGGCCAGCGATACGGCTTCGCCGCTGTCCGGGCTGGTGCCGAGCGGCTGCTCCACCGGCCGGTAGTCGGTGAAGGTCACGCGTCCCGTAGCCGGATCGAGCGTGATGGTGAATGCCAGTGTGCCGTTGGTCGCGCCGACGCGGCCTTCGATCGTGTTGCCGTTCAGAACCAGCAGGTCAGCGAGGCCGGTATGCGAGTCGATCAGCCCCGATGCCGTGCCGTTGCCGCCGGTGATCGTCAGCGCGTAGCGGATGGTCGCGCCATCGGCGCCTTGCACCGAAGTGAACGCGGTCGAGAAATCGGCGGAAGTCGTCGTCAGCGCCGCGTCCGGTGCCGAGCCGGCGATGTGGTCGTCCAGCGCCGTTGCCGTCAGATGCGTCTCACTCAGCGTCAGCGATGGGGCTGTGCCCGCCGCCTCGATGCGCGGGCCATCGTCCGTGATTGTCAGCTGCTTGCCGAGATCGATGCTTAGATCCTGGTACTGGCCGTCGCTCTCCGTGACCGTCGCGATCAGGTTGACGAGGCCGGTCCCCAGCGCGATCCCTTCGCCGCTGTCAGGGCTGGTGCCCGACGATTGTTCGACCGCGCGGTGCTCGACGAAGGTCACGCGGCCCGTGGCCGGGTCAACCGTGATGGTGAACGCGAGCGCCCCGCTTGCCGTGCCGACATGGCCTTCGATGGTGTTGCCGTTCAGAACCAGCAGGTCAGCGAGGCCGGTATGCGAATCGATCAGCCCTGACGCCGTACCGTTGCCGCCGGTGATCGTCAGTGCGTAGCTGACCGTCAGACCCGGTTCGGTGACGAATGCCGCCGAGAACTCGCCCGATGTCGTCATCAGCGCGGCGTCCGGTGCCGAGCCGGCGATATTGTCGTCCAGCGTCGTCGCTGTCAGATGGGTCTCGCTCAACGTCAGCGATGGCGCGGTCCCAACCTCGATCAGCGGGCCGTGGATGGTGAGTGTCACCGTCTGCGGGGTTCCGCCGATCGTGGTCACCGTGAAGCTGTCGGTCAGCGTGTTGCCGACATGGAGGGCTTGCACGGAGCTGTTGGCGTTGTCGAGCGTATAGGTCCACACGCCGGCCGTTGTGAGCGTGAATGAGCCGTAGCCACCTGCGCTTGTCGTCGGCGCGTTCACGGCGGTGAAGGTATTGGCGGGATCGTCGACATCGGTGTCGGTGAGCGTGCCCTTTGCGATGAGCAGGCCGGGCGAAGCATGACTGACGCCGACCGCACCCACCACCGAGCCGGCCATGGTGCCGGAGATGATGGAGGCGTCGTCGGCGCCCAGGATGCTGATGTCGAAGCTCTCGCTGGCCGAAAGCGCGCCGTCCGAGACCGTGATCACGAAGCTCTGGGTCGTGTTGGCCTTCAGCGCGTTGATTGCGGTATTGTTCGGAACGAAGGTGTAATTTCCGGTCGCACTGTTGAGATAAAGCGTGCCAAATGTACCGACGCTAGACACGTCGTATGTCGCCTGTCCCAGCACCGTATCGCCTGTGGCGCCTCCGCTGATGCCGAATTTCAGTGCGCCGCCCTTGATGCTGATCGCGGAAAAGGTCCCGCTCGCCGCATTGAAGTCGTCAAATATCACCGTATCGATTTCAGTCGGCCCCGCTCCGAGGTTCAGCTTCGGCGGAGCCGGCGGCAGCTTGAAGAGATCATTTTTGGCGAAGGTCGCCACCGGTAGCGGCCCGAGCGTATCTTGCACCGGCGACAGCGGGGACTGCTGAATAAAATTGATCGGCAGCAGCAATTGGCCGCCTTCGAGAGCAGGCATGCCGGACCCTTTCGATGCCGGTCCTTTCTCGAAATAGGCAAGGGTCTCCTGTTGAGCCTCCCGTAGTTCCTCCATGTGCGCAGGGGAATTCGTGGCTTGGTTCACCCCGACGGAGGAGCCTTTTCTGCTCAGAATAATCGTCTCTTCGGGATCCTCGACGATGATGTGACGGGGGATCGCCTCCTTGGTGACGAGTTCGAACACGCCGTGGTGGAGGTCCTTGTATTTGATGTTGTCGTCGTCCAGGAGCGTGACGTTCGGCTCCGCGGCCCGGGCGTCCTCCAGCAGCGAGAAGGTCAGGGCGGCCAGCGACAGCATGCCGAGGCCGCTGGCGCGGATGGTGCCAACCGTGTCCGCCGTCAGGACGCCAGACCCTGCGAGCCGGCTGCCGATGAGGCGGAAGAGGCTTCTGGTTTTCGCGAACAGACCCGGCCGCAAGCCCCCGGTGGGGTCCTGCGCGATGTCCAACTCCAGCCGGGTGCCGGCCGGCAAATTGAGCACCCTGCCATCGACCAGGCGGATTTCGATCCGCCCGCCGGCTCCGACCTCGATGACGTCACCCTGGCGAACGGAATCGCCAGCTACGATTTGAATCGGTATGCCCCGGGCTCCCGCGATCGTGCCGCAGCCGATCGCCGTCCGAACAGTGCCAACTAAGCGGGGCGGCTGGCCGAAAACGGCCATGCACGCGTCCCCGAACTCTACGCCGGACGCAACTGACATTGGCTTTTTGCCTGTTAGGCAGTTCGAGCGGAAAGTGGCGCCGCAGTCTTTTTATTTTGGCTTGGTTCGGCCACGCGGCGAAAAACCCCGCGCCGTCAGCCATAGGCTTGTCCGCTGAAACGTCCTGATTGAAACCAAATTCGGCAGTAAAAATGGAATTCCAATACTGCGGGGGAGCCTTACGAAAAGGTCAGAGCAGCTGTCCTTTATCGCGCGTGCAGCCCCGCAAAATTAATAGTATGATTACCATGCAAATTGTCCACTTATTAATTTTTAGTCGAACTGCGTCAGGCATTTAGGCCTGTCTGCGACAACTCGTTTGGCACTCAAGGTCCTGCGGTCTCGGCCCGGTGGTCCCGGTCACCCATCGAGCCCCGGCACGACAAGACCTTTTCGAGGAGGGGATCGTGCGCATCCATTTGATTGTTCAATTGCTTGCAAGCTTCGTCCTGGCGCTCGCAACGCTCACGCCCGGCCAGGTGCAGGCGCAAACCGAACCGGACAATATCCAATTGAAATTCATCGGAAGGGTCGTAGCCGCCACCGGTTCGGTCACGATCGAGCATCCGAATGCAGTCGTCGTTCAGGCAGGGCTGCCCGGCAAACTGCCTCAGGCGCAGGTCGGCGACCCCGTGTATCTGGGCGACGTGGTGCAAACTGGAGCCGACGGACGCGTTGGGATCAATTTCTCCGACGGCACTTCGTTCAATCTGTCGAGCAACGCCAAGATGGCGATGACCGAGTTCGTGTACGACCCGAACGGCAAGTCGAACTCGACCTTGCTCAAACTGACCAATGGGACGTTCACCTTCGTTGCCGGCAACATTGCGAAGACCGGAGACATGAAGATCGACACCCCTGTCGCAACGATGGGCATTCGAGGCACCACGCCACGCATCGAGATATCGGACGATGGAACGGTGAGGTTCGCCACGCTCGTTGAAGAGGGCAAGAGCAAGGTCAGGAAGGTCGGGACTCGAACGCCGCAGCAACCTGAGCAAAACACCCTTCACAAGTTCAATCCCAACATCTGTCGAGGGTGCTAGGCCAGGCGCAGCCAGTTTCGTGCAAGCAAGGCCCGATATGAAACTTCGTGCAAGCGCCGGCGCAATTGTCAGCCTGATATCGCTCCTCGTTGCGACGCTCCCAGTGTTGCCGGCGATCGCGCAGAACCCGAAGAAGGATAGCTATCTCCGCACTATCGGATTGTGCAGCGGCCTCGATCGCACACCGGCCGACGCGCGCATTGCTGCCTGCACGGCGCTGATCGATGCGGGGCAGGACATGACCCAGGCTGGCCTCGCGATCGCCTACAACAACCGTGGCAACGCCTACGCCGCCAAGGGAGACTATGACGGCGCCATCCGGGATTTCGATCGATCGATCGAGCTCAATCCGACCTACACCAAGCCGTTCAACAACCGCGGCGTGGCCTATCTCAGGAAGCGCGAATATGATCGCGCGACCGACGCCTTCGATCAGGCGATCAAGCTCAACCCGAACTACGGCGAGGCCTTCGCCAACCGCGCCGGCGCCTATTTGAAGAAGAACGATTATGCGCGCGCGGCGCAGGACTACGACGAGGCCATTCGCCTCGAGCCGAAGCTCGACGGGGTGTGGAACGGACGCTGCTGGAGCCGGGCCATCCTCGGCGAATTGCAGGCGGCGCTGGAAGATTGCAACAAGGCCCTTCAATTGGCGTCAACCAACGCCGCGACGTATGACTCGCGTGCCCTTATCTATCTGAAGACCGGCGAGCTGGGCGCGGCGATCGCCGACTACAGCTCCGCACTTCGCATCGATCCCAAGCTCGCAAGCGCTCTTTATGGCCGCGGCCTGGCGAAGTTGAAGCAGGGTGACAAGGCCGGCGGCAATACCGACATGGCGGCGGCCAAGGCGATCCAGGGCAGCATCGGCGACGATTTCACACGCTACGGCGTGCGATAGGCGAGTGGTCGACGAGCCGCAGTAAGGTGCACCGGCTCGATGCTGTCGCCGCGGATGCGCCCGGCCAGCCGGCTAGTCCATGATCTCGACCGTCGCCGAACGGCCGGCGACCAGCGCGATGCGATCCGGCAGGTGGTCCAGCGCGATGCGCACGGGGATGCGCTGTGCGAGCCGAACCCAGCTGAAGGTCGGGTTGACGTTTGCGAGCAGGCTCGCGCCTGCCGCGCGGTCGCGATCCTCGATGCCGGCCGCAATGCTCTCGACATGTCCGGTGAGCCGCACCGGCTCGCCCATCAGCCGGATCTGCGCCTTGTCGCCGACGCGAATGCGCGCGAGCTTGGTCTCCTCGAAATAGCCCTCCACATGCAGCGTGTCGGTGTCGACCAGCGCCATCACGCCCTTGCCTGCGGTGACGTAAGCGCCCGGCCGCAGGTCCATATTGGTGATGGTGCCGTTCACCGAAGCGTGCACCTCGCTGCGATCCAGATTGAGCTGCGCGACGGCGCGGTCGGCGACCGCCTGGTCATAGGCCGCCTTGGCCTGCAGCTGCGTCGCCAGAACCTGCTCCTGCTTCTGCTGCGACACGGCATCGGTGGTCAGCGAGCTGTAGCGTTTGAGGTCGGCGTCGGCCTGATCCAGCGTCGCGCGATGGCCGGCGACCGCAGCATCGGCCTGCTTCAGCGCCAGGGCAAAGCGGGCGCGATCGATCCGGAACAGGATGTCGCCGCGACGCACCGGCTGATTGTCCCTGACCAGCACGTCGGTGACGAAGCCGGAGACGTCGGGAGCCACCTGGATCACGTCGGCGCGAACCCTGCCGTCGCGGGTCCACGGCGATTCCATATAGTAGACCCAGAGCGCGCGAGCGACAGCGAGTGCAGCGATGACGGCGACCGCGGTCAGCGCAACCCGGCCGAGCCAGGCGAAATTCCCTTTCATGGCAGAAACTCCGAAAGATAAACCACGACGCCGAGCAGGCATACATACAGGGCGAAATTGAACAACGCGCGATGCCACACCAGCCGGTAGAACCCGAAGCGCTGCAAGATCCGGCTTGCCACTGCGCTCAATGCATAGGCAACGATCAGCCACAGCAGCAGCGCCGGAACGAGCACGCCGTAAATGTCGAGCTCATATCTCATGCGGCAAAGCTCTCCTCGGGCTGCGATCGATACGCGGGTGCATCCGGAAACAGGCCGCGGCGGATGCCGACGAGGCCGAGCAACGCATCGTCCCGCGCGCGCTCATTGGGGTCCTTGACGACCGCGGTCAGCGCCGCATCGATGCATGACAACAGTTCGGCCGGCATTGCCTGGTCCGCACGGGCGCGAAACGCCGCCGCGAAGTCGTCCAGCATGTCGTCGATGGCACGCACGGTCACTGCGGCGAGGCCGTAGCGGGCCCGCCGGAGGTCGATGATGTTGAGCCCGATGCGGAGCTGGACCAAGCTGTCGGCATCACGGCGGTCGCTCTCCGAGATGAAGGCGATGCGCTGGACCAATAGTCCGAGCCGATGCAGCATCAGGCCGGCAAACTGCGCGCGATCGCCGTGGCCGCGCCGTTCGGCCGCGACCGCGAGCGTCTGCCAGCTCGACGTCATCAACCGCTTGGCGATCCATTCGGCGCCGACGCCGCGCGCGATCCGCGTCACGATCTCCGCGATCACAACACCGAGGAAGAAGGCGACCGACGTGTTGGCGAAACTGGCGAAATCCGCGCTGTAGGTCGATTGCAGCGCGAGCAGCGTCGCGGTGTTGGCGGCGAGCGCCATGCCGATCGGCGCGGTCTTGGGTCGTGCGATCAAAAAGCCGTACAGGAGGAAGGTCGGCGCCAGCGCCGCGATCAGGACCTCGACATGGGAGATGCCGGGCACCAGCGCGAACTGATAGATTGCGACGATGACGATCGCGACCAGTGAAAACAGGCCGAAGGCCCGGATGCTGCGCGCAGGCTCGTCCTGTGCGGCGAAGAAGGAGCAGGCGACCGCCGCCATCATCGGCGCCGAGGCGCCATCGGCCCAGCCGGTCGCAATCCACAGGCCGCAGCAGATCAGGATGGCGACCGCCGCGCCCGCGGCCGACCACAGCGCCATGCCGTGGTCGCGATGACGGACCGGTGCGGCCCCCGACTCCGGGTGGAACGCCAGCTGGACGCTGGAGATATCCCGGCCCGCGGTGATCGCATCGCCCAGCGCGCGGCAGTCGGCCGAAATGTCGGCAAGCTCGCGCAGCCGGAGCAGCAGGCTGACCGTGATGATGCGTTCCCGCGGCGCGATTCCGTCGAGCGCAGATTGCCGCTCGGCGATTGCGGTGCGGATCTGCTCGCCGGATTGCCGCTGGCGGTCCTCGTCCACGATCCATGCGGCGAGATCGCCGATCAGGCGTTGCAGCTCCGGTTGCCGTTGCAGCGCCGCTTCGCCAAGTGCGGTAAGCCGGTCTTCGATCGACGTGATGATCGGCAACAGCATCAGCATGCGCAGCCGGACCTCGCCGAGGCCACGCACGGTGCCGGCGTCGGCCAGCCGGTCATAGGCGACATGGGTCGCCAGCGTATCGATCTCGACAATGTCGGTCGCAAGACGGAGGCGTTGGGCCCGGCGCGTCTCGCCGGTCCCGCGGTCAAGCAGCACGTCGCGGGACAGACGGCGCGCATCCGACAGCCAACTCCTGATGCGGCCGCCGACCGCCGGCGCGACGCTGCGGGGAAACACCACCGTCGACACCAGGCTCGCACAGATGATGCCGAGCGAGATCTCCTCGACTCGTGCCAGCGCTACATCGAAGATGCTGCCCGGTTCGGCCACCGACGGAAAGCCGATCAGCGCGACGGTATATCCGCCCAGCATGAAGACATAGCTGCGCGGCGTGCCGTCGAGCAGCGATAAATAGAGACAGAGCCCGACCCAGAGCGCGATCGCGAGGCACAGTAGCTCCGGTGCATTGACCAGGTTCGGCACCAGGGCGACCGTGACGCTCGCGCCGACCAGCGTACCGATCACGCGGAAGAACGCCTTCGAGCTGGTCGCGCCGGCCAGCGGCTGCGAGGTGATGTAGACCGTCGCCATCGCCCAATAGGGACGCGGCAGATCGATCGCCAGGGCGATGACAAGCGCCAGCATCGACGCCGCGAACGTCTTCAACGCGAAGATGAGATCCGCGTGGCGGACCAGGAACGGCTCTTCCGCGCGCATGACTATTTCGCCTCTGGAGCAGTCCTGGCTGGCGCAGTCCTGGCGTCCTGCAGGCGGCTCGCCCGCTGCTCGATGAGCTGCAGCGTCTCGAAGGTTACCGCAAGTTCCGCGCTGCCGATATCCTTCAGCAGGCTGGCCCGTACGCGACGCAGCACCCGATTGATCTCCTCGACCTTGGCTCCGCCGGCCGCGGTGAGATGCAGCGTCTTGGCGCGCCGGTCGGTCGGGTCCTCGCGACGCTCGACCAGGCCTTCGGACTGCAGCAGATCGATCAGCCGCACCAGTGAAGGCCCCTCGATTCCCAATTCATCCGCAAGCACGCCTTGCCGGACGTTTTCCCCCTGGCGCGACAACACCAGCAGCGGAATCGCCGTCGCGTAGGACAGTCCGTGGTCGGACAAGGCCTGATCCGACTCGCGGCGCCAGATCCGGGCCAGCCTGGTCACCAGGCGGCCGATCTCGGCGTGGATGTGGGACTGTGAAGGCATGTAAACTAGATAGGATACGAACTATTAGGATGCAACGATATAGTACGAACATCGCGGATGATCACGCGAATGCGATCCTGCGTGAGGGAGTGTCAGTACTGCTGCGGGATCGACCTCGATGCGCTGGTTATGCTCGGTTGCGGGCGGACCTTGAGCGCGGCGGGTTAGGAACACATCGGGATACAGATGCTTCTGTTCTTGAGGAGATTGTCATGAACAGAAAGCCGGTAACGCAGGATTCCGGACGCTCGAGCGACTGGGGTTCCCACGCGCAAACCGACAAGCCGTGGAAGGGAAACCCGGAGAAGGAGCAGCGCTCCGGAGATGCGAGGCGCTCAGGAGACGCGAAGGCCTCCGAAGACGAGAAGCCGGACCTGGAAAAGTGGCATGAATCGAACACGCATTGATGCGCGGAGATAGCCAATGTCCGCCTTTCATTTCGCGATCGTGAATGATGAGCGTGTGATCGATGCAACCGGTCAGCCGGTTGCCGACCGCGATGAAGCCATTGCGGTGGCCAAGCGGCTCGCCATCGACCTTGCGGAGACCCGACAGGAATATCTGGGCCGCGGCTACTACATCTCGGTGATCCGCAGCGACGCCCGCGAAATTCACCGCGAAAGCATCGACAGTGCCGCGAAGAGCGGATGAACGATGCCGCCCCGGCGGGCGGCAAGAGAGCAAGGCTTCGAGAACAAGGCTTTGAGAACAAGGCCTGGAGAGACCAAATGGATATGGGCCTTGAGATCATCTACGGCATCGGAGCGCTCGTGCTGCTGACCGCTTTGATCTTCGGCGTGCTTCAACACCATTTTCGCAGCAGGCGCACGGTGCAGGCCGGCGAGGAGGTCGTCCGCGACAGATACAAGCGGAATGAGACCTGACGCAGCGCCGCTGGCGCAAGGAGGAGACGATGGGATTGGCTCAATATGCGGTGATTGCAGCCGGCGAGGAATGGGGCGTCCTGCACGACGGCAATCTCAACGGCGGATACGCCACCAAGGAAGCTGCATTCGAATCCGCGGCGGCCGCCGCGGCTCTGGCGATCAGGATGGGGCACGAGGTCCACGTCAGCGTTCCCGGGCGCGAGGAGGGTGAAGCGGCCCTCACCAAGCGACCCGCCTGATCCAAATCACAGCAGTACGGCTTGCATTCGATGTGACGACGATGCGCGCCAGCGCGCTCTACGGATCGAGCTCAGTATCCCAGTAGAGATAATCGAGCCAGCTCTCGTGCAGATAGTTCGGCGGAAACAGCCGGCCGTTGCGATGCAGCTGATGCACGGTCGGGGCGTAGGGCGTCTGCTTCGGAAACATCTTGGCCTGCTGCGGCGTCAGATTGCCCTTGCGCAAATTGCAGGGCGAGCAGGCGGCGACGACGTTTTCCCAGGTGGTCTGGCCACCCTTGCTGCGCGGAATGATGTGATCGAAGGTGAGATCGTCGCCCGACAGGCAATACTGGCAGCTGAATCGGTCGCGCAGGAAAACGTTGAACCGGGTGAAGGCGGGGTGGGTGGTCGGCTTGACGAAGGACTTGAGGGATACGACGCTCGGCAGCTGGATTTCGAAGGAAGGACTTCGTACCGCCCGGTCGTAATATTCGACGATGTTGACACGATCGAGGAACACCGCCTTGATCGCGTCCTGCCAGGACCAGAGCGACAGCGGGTAATAACTCAGCGGCCGGAAGTCCGCATTCAAGACCAGCACCGGCCAACCGCCTTGCGAGACATGTGCGTTCAAATAACGCTCCTGACTCCCACTAGCTGCGAAGCAGCATGCACTCACATACTACAGGCAGCGTGACGGGATTGTGAAGAGCAATGAGCGGCTTATCCGCCGCGCCCTGCCATGTTCCTGCCCCGATTGCCTCCCGCCCGCGAGGCCCGTAAAGGGAGCCGCAAGGCCCTGTCGGCCAGTGACGGACCCTGCCGATGACCACGACCTCAAGCTATCTCGAGGCGCCGCGCCGGTTGCGCGCGTTCGTGCGCGCGCACGAGACGAGCCTTGTGGTGCTGGCGGTGCTGATCGGCGCCATTGGCGGCCTCGTGGTGGCGGTCATGAGCGGCCTCGTCACGGTGCTGCATTCGGTGCTGTTCAATCTGCCGCTCGGCGACCGGTTGTCGAGCCAGCCCAGCATCGATCCCGTGCGCGCGCTCGTGGTTCCCACGATCGGCGGCCTGCTGCTGGGATTTGCATTCCTTCTGTTGCTCCGGGTGCGGCCGGCCCGCGAAATCGACCCGATCGAGGCCAACGCGCTTTATGGCGGGCGGATGTCGTTCCGCGGCAGCGTGATCGTGGCGCTGCAGACGATCTGGTCAAGCGGCGTCGGCGGCTCGGTCGGGCTCGAGGCCGGCTACACCCAGCTCTCCAGCGGCCTCGCCGCCTCGCTCGGGCGCGGCTTTCACCTCCGCCGCAACGACCAGCGAATCATGGTGGGCTGCGGTGCGGCGGCGGCGATCGCCGGCGCCTTCAGCGCGCCGCTTGCGGGTGCGTTCTACGCTTTCGAGCTTGTGATCGGCGGCTATACGCCGGCCAGCCTGACCCCGGTCGGCGTGGCGGCGGTGACCGGCTACTTCGTTGCCCATGCCTTCGAACCGCTGCCGCTCGGCGTCGGCGTCGGAACCGTCGGCGATGTGCTCGGACGGGATCTTGCGATTGCAGCGCTGCTCGGCATGGTCGCGGCCCTGACCGGCATTGCGATCATGCGCGGGGTGACGCTGTGCGAGGCGCTGCTGACCAAGAGCCGGCTGTGGCCGCCGCTGCGGCCGGCGCTCGGCGGGCTTGCGGTCGGCGCGATGGCGCTATTGACGCCGCAGGTGATGTCGTCGGGCCATGGCGCGCTGCGCTTCGCGGGCATCGTGGCGATGCCGCTTGCCTTCATCGCCGGCGTGTTCGCGCTGAAGGCGGTGGCCTCGATCATCTCGCTCGGCTCGGGCTTTCGTGGCGGATTGTTCTTCGCCACGCTGTTCATGGGCGCGCTCGGCGGCCGGCTGTTCGCCGCCGGCGTCGACATCGTGTGGCCGGGGCTGAACCTCGACCCCAACGCCTATGCGGTGATCGGCATGAGCGCGCTGTCGGCCTCGGTGATCGGCGGTCCACTGACGATGTCGTTCATCGCGCTGGAATCCACCGGCAACCTCTGGCTTACCACCGCGGTGCTGGTCGCGGTCATCATCTCGACCACGATCACGCGCGAGCTATTCGGCTATTCGTTCGCGACCTGGCGATTGCATCTGCGCGGCGAGACCATCCGCAGCGCCGCCGATATCGGCTGGATCCGCGATCTCACGGTCGGCAAGATGATGCGGCAGGACATGACGACGGTGAACGCCGCGATGCCGATCGAGGCGTTCCGCGAGGAATTCCCCCCGGGCTCGAAGACCCAGGTCGTCGCGGTCGACGGCGAGGGGCATTACGCCGGGCTTGCGCTGGTCGCCGAAGCGCATGCGCCCGATATCGAGGCCGACAAGGGGCTTGCCGCGATTCTGCGCTATGCCGATGTGGTGCTGCATCCCGGCATGAACGTGCAGGAGGCGATCGCGGTGTTCGACGCGGCCGAAGCGGAATCGCTCGCCGTGGTCGAAGGTGACCGCCGGCCGATCGGCCTGCTCACCGAAGCGCACGCCATGCGGCGCTACGCGGAAGAATCCGAGCAGCGCCGCCGCGAGGTGATCGGCGAGATTTGATTGCGCGGGAACGCTTTTCGACCCGTCATCCTGAGAGTCTGACTCATAAATCACCCAACCTTAGCTGCAGCCGCGAGTCTGCGGGTCAGGAGCCTGATGTGTGCA
>NZ_JAUMTJ010000051.1:0-69242 GCF_032654765.1 Bradyrhizobium sp. 33ap4
GAAGCAAGTGCCCGGCGAGTGGATGACGCGAAAAGGGATTGACTAACCAAGGCCCGTTACAGAAGCCCGGATGCAGCGAAGCGTAATCCGGGATAGACTGCGACGGAACGACGGACCGGCCCCGGATTTCGCTTGCGCTTCATCCGGGCTACGGGTCTGGATAGACCTTTCTTCCCTTCTCCCCTTGTGGGAGAAGGTGTCGCGGACAAAGTCCGCGACGGATGAGGGGTCTCTATCCGCGGAGACAGACCCCTCACCCGTCCGCGATGCCTTGCATCGCGTCCACCCTCTCCCACAAGGGGAGAGGGGAAGAAATGCGGGGTGCACTCCATGCAGTTCTTCTCGTTCTGGCGCTCGCTGGCGAGCTTTCGGGTGCGGATTGCGCTCAGCCTCAAGGGCGTGGCCGCCGACGTCGTCTTCGTCGATCTCGATGCGGACGCGCATCGCACCGATGCCTATCGCAAGATCAATCCGCAGATGGCGCTGCCGGCGCTGGTGACCGACGACGGCACGGTGCTGTTCCAGTCGCTCGCGATCATCAACTGGCTCGACGAGACCTACCCGAGCCCGCCGCTGCTGCCGGCAGATGCGCTCGGCCGCGCCCGGGTGCGCGGGCTGGCGCTGATCGTCGCCTGCGAGGGCCATCCGCTGCTGACGCCGCGGGTGCGGCGCTATCTCGACCGCGAGCTCGATCTGCGCGACAGCCAGCAGAACGCGTGGCGGCGGCACTGGACGGTCGAGACGCTGGCGGCGCTCGAGGGGCACCTCGCCGGCCACAAGGCGACCGGCCGGTTCTGTCACGGCGATGCGCCCACCCTTGCCGACATCTGCCTGGTCGGCCATGTCACGGCGGCGATCAACCAGCAGATCAGCCTGTCGCCCTGGCCGACCGTGAAGCGCATCCACGAGACCGCCATGGCGCTGCCGGCGTTCGCCAAGGCGCATCCGTCCGCGCAACCGGATACACCGGAAGCGATGCGGGCGAAGTAGTTTGCGGACGCGCTGCAAAGGACAGGCAGAGGCGCAAACGTGTGCGCGGTTCTCTCGATCGTCGTCCCGGCGAAGGCCGGGACCCATACTCCGCGGCGGATGTTGTGGATGGGACTCGTCGTTGCAGCACTGCTCAACAATGACCATCGGTGGTTCTGGGTCCCTGCTTTCGCAGTGACGACACCGAATGTGTGGCGTCGTCTGTGACACACTTCCGCGTTCTCGCGACATGATTTGTCCGAGCTTTGTCTTTTGCTCCGCCCTCTCTTGAACGGAGGGCGCAGGGAAAGCCGGGTGCCGATCGCACCCATGGGCCCCGAGCAATGAGTAGAAAGAGGAAGCCTGCAGGGCGTGCTCACCTCACGCTCGCCATGTTCCGACCGATGCGATCCCTGACCGTCTGCGCGATCGCCGCCGGCGCTTCGTCGGGGATCGCGAAGCACGAGCTCGCGTTGATCTCGCAGAGCACGTAGGTGTCGGCGCCATCAGCATCGCGTGGACCGTAGAGGAAATCGGCATCCCAGATCACCGGCAGCGACGTCTCATCGATCGTCAGCGCGGCCATCATTTGCGGGATCCATTCGTCCTCCATCAACCTTCGCAGTGCCTGGAATTGCGGCGCATCGGGGCCGTGCATGATGCGCGGTCCGGGTTGGGCTTCCGGAGAATCCGGGCCTTGCGGGGGCGGCGGGATCAGGGCCTTGATCAATTGGTGCCCGAAGCCTGCGACCTTCGCTGCGCTGACATAGCAACGGATCATGCCCTCGGGCAGGCGCGGCTGGAAAGCCTGATCGATGATGCAGCCGCCCCAGCCGAAATAATGCTCGCAGCGCGCCATGAAGTCTGCCAGCGGCATCTCCTCCGGCTGGCTGCCGCGCAGCGCATGCAGCACGCGAATCGTCGCGTCGGTCTTTGGCACGGTTTCCACCTTCCAGACGCCCTGCCCGCCATTACCGCGGTTCTGTTTGAGCACGCGCGGACCACCCGCGCGCAAGCGCGAGGGAAATTCGGCGCGGAACGCATCGACCGTCGCGTATCGATGGGTGTCGGCGCCCCAGCCGAGGTGTCGCGTCCGGTACAGCACGTCCTTGACGCCCATCTTGAGGATGACGTCGGGATGCGCGCTGACCCATGGTCCCGCCGCCGCGACCTCGCGCAGCAGCGGATCGAGGGCGGCGCGCGTCTTGCCCTGATGGATCGGATCGACCCAGACCAGAACGCCGTCCATCGTCAGCAATTGGTCGCGAACGGCATCGGCGAATGTCTCGTCATAGACGACGGGAACGGCCGCGATGCCCGAAGCGGCGAGCGCTTCGAAGACGCGGACGAAACGGCTGTTTTGTGGGGTCGCCTCCCGGCGGGACGCGGCGTCGCCACGCGACAGGATGGCGATTTTGCAACGACGATTTTCGGAACGAAGACGTGTGTGTGGTTGGGTGTCCATGTGAAAGCTCCACGACGGTGAGTGTCGCGCAGAGCTTGGACCGAGGTCTCACGGGGAGTCTGCCTTGTCCCCTTGGGGCAAATCTAGACCACCGCGCGCAGGTTTCAAGATGGAAGTGGGGCGAAGCGGATCAGGCCACGATCCCGGATCACGCCGTGATCCCGGATCAGGCCGTGATCCCGTGCAACCCGAGCCAGCCCGTGTAGAGGCCGACGAGCACGATCAGCGCGGCCGACACGTAGGGGGCGCGATGGGCAAAGCGGCTGAAACCGGCCCAATGACGTTCGACATGACGCAGGCTGAGCGCGGCCGCAACACCGGCAGAGACCATGGTGAGCGCAAGCCCGATGCCGAAGCAAAGCACCAGCACGAAGCCGAGGCTGAACTGCTTGAGCTGGAGACAGAGCAGCAGCACGGTGATCGCCGCCGGACACGGAATCAGCCCGCCGGTCAGGCCGAACAGGATAATCTGCCATGTCGTGACGGTGCGTCCGGCAAAGCGCTTGCGGATGTCGGCGGCGTGCGCGCGCGCATGCGCGTCGTCCTCGTCGCCGAGATTCATGTGCGCATGGTCATGCTCCTCGAACAGGACTTCCACCATGTCCGCGCGCACCGAGACGCGCGCCTTGAAGGCATGCGGCTCCGGAATTTCGTCGATGCTTTCCAGATAGCCGTCCCTGTCGGCGAAGCGAAAGCGTTGCTCGCTGCCGTCGGGGCGGATCGTCACGACGTCAACGTCGCCGGCCGCCGGCAGCGCTCCGGCCTCGCTTCGCAACCGCCAGCGCGGCGGCACGCCGTCCTCGAAGACCTCGAGCGACAGCGATTGTCCGGCCAGGACCAGCTGGCGCGTTTCGTCGTGATGATGGTGATGATCGTGTTCGGCAGCCTGCTCGCGCCAGGTGCGCCAGGCCATCCAGGCCGCGATCGCGATGATGATCACCGCCGAGGCCAGTTGCAGCCAGGCTTCGCTGCGTTCTCCGGACCATTGCTGGCCGAAGTGAAGCCCGGCGAGCGCGACCAGCCAGACGATGGCGGTGTGCGAGATCGTCGCCGCCACGCCGAGCAGCGCCGCCTGCACCACCGTGCCGCGGATCGCGATGATGAAGGCCGCCATCATCGTCTTGGAGTGGCCGGGCTCGAGCCCGTGCAACGCGCCGAGCAGGATCGCACTGGGCACGAACAGCCATGCATGGGCACTGCTCTGCTGGAGCAGCTGAGACAGGTCGGTCATGGCGCTCACTTCAAATAGGTACGAACGACGTCGATCAGGTCCGCGGCGCCCTGCGCCTTCTCGGGATCCTTTTCCCGGGCAGGATCCACGACGTGGTGGCGGATGTGATCCTCGAGCAATTCCGCGGTTAGCCCGTTGATGGCGCCGCGGACCGAGGCCACCAGCATCAGCACGTCGGCACAACCAATCTCGGACTCCAGTGCGCGCTCGACGGCCTCCAGCTGGCCCTTGATGCGGCGAACCCGGCCGACGAGCTTGGACTTGTGCTTGATGGTATGCGACATGAAAGTAATATAGGGGGGTATCCTATATCGGTCAACCATGCTGGCGGCCAACCGGGGCGCGCATCGAGACATGGCGGCGGGATGTCAGCGGCGGGCGTCAGCCCATGCTGCCAGGCATGAAGCAGCGCGCCTTCGGATGACCATCTATGTAATAGGGCCACACGATGGGTCGGCCGGACAGGTTCGGCCCTGGCACGACGGCTTCGTTGGGTACGTCAACCCACTCGCCATCGATGCGCACCCGATAATGGCCGTTCCTGGTTTCCCAGTCGACGTCGTCGATGTGCTGCGCATCCGTGCCATCGCAGCAGGGACCCTTGCTGCTATGCAAGCCCTCATACCAACCATTCAATTCGGGGTGCTGGTGATCGTGGGCGAGAGCGCCGCCGGTTGTTGTGATGAGCAGCATAACGAGGGCAACAGGCGTCGCATGCCAACAATGACTGTCCATCAATCGGCATTGCTCCAATGAATGCAGGCGGGAGCGCGACACGTTCGCGGTGTCGGCATCTACCTGAGTTGGTCCCTGCCACCGCGCAACTCGGCAGCGAATTGTATGTTCCTATTCGCAACTCGCCGGAGATGGAGAGGTGAGCCATCGGCGCGAGCCCACGGATGTTCGTTCCATGCTGCGCGATGAAGTTTTCGTGACTGTCGATCGGCGATTGCTGCGGGATTTGGCAAAGTCAGGTTGACAGCCCGGAGATCAGGGTTTTTGATGTGGCTACGGGGATGTGCGATCTCCCCGCGAGGCGACATGCCCAAGAATCGCGTCCTGTCACCAAGGGCGCACCATGTCGTCATACACATCGATCTCATCAGAAAAATTGTCCCGTCTCATCGGTACGGCGAAGGCGCCGACGCTCGTCGACGTTCGTCTCGATGAAGATTTCGCTGCCGATCCGCGCCTGATTCCGGGCGCGGTCCGCTATTCCCATCTCGACGTCCAGGACTGGGCTTCCCGTTTCACCGGGCAGTCCGTGGTCGTGGTCTGCCAGAAGGGACAGAAGCTTTCCGAAGGCACCGCCGCCTGGCTGCGCTGCAGCAACATCGCGGCCGAGATTCTCGAGGGCGGCCACCTCGGCTGGCGGGAAGCGGAGCTACCGACCGTTCCCGCCGACAAGATTCCGAAACGCGACGGGCGGGGCCGCACCGTCTGGGTGACGCGATCGCGGCCGAAGATCGACCGCATCGCCTGTCCATGGCTGATCCGCCGCTTCGTCGATCCCGCGGCCGTGTTCCTGTTCGTCACATCGGCGGAGGTCGAGGCGGTCGCCGAACGGTTCGACGCCACGCCGTTCGACATCGAGAACGTGTTCTGGAGCCATCGCGGCGAGCTCTGCACCTTCGACGTGATGGTCAAGGAATTCGGCCTCGCGACGCCGGCGCTGGAGCGGCTCGCGACGATGGTGCGGGCGGCCGATACCGCGCGGCTCGAGCTTTCGCCGGAGGCGCCCGGGCTGCTCGCCGCCTCGCTCGGCCTGTCGCGCATGTTCGACGACGACCTCGAGCAGTTGAGCGCCGGGCTGCTGCTCTACGACGCCTTCCACCGATGGTGCCGCGACGCGACCAAGGAGACGCACAACTGGCCGACCAGCAAGGTGAAGCCATGACCGACGTCGCAACGACAGCGAAAGCGCGCGGGCATGAACCCGCGCACGGCATCTCCTTCAACGAGGCGCTGCTGGTCTGGATACGCGTCGCCATCCTGAGCTTTGGCGGACCGGCCGGCCAGATCGCGGTGATGCATCGCATCCTGGTCGAGGAGAAGAACTGGATATCCGAGGGGCGTTTCCTGCACGCCCTCAATTACTGCATGCTGCTGCCGGGGCCGGAGGCGCAGCAGCTGGCGACCTATATCGGCTGGCTGCTGCATCGGACGCTCGGCGGCATCGTGGCCGGCGGGTTGTTCATCCTGCCCGGCATCTTCGCCATCATGGGCCTCAGCTATATCTACGCGGCGTATGGCAATGTCGGGTTTGTCGAAGCGCTGTTCTTCGGCCTGAAGGCCGCGGTGCTCGCCATCGTCATCCAGGCCGTGGTGCGGGTCGGCAAGCGCGCGCTGCGCAACCGGGTGATGATCGCGCTCGCGGCGATCGCCTTTGTCGCGATCTTCTTCTTCGCCGTGCCGTTTCCGCTGATCATCGGCGCCGCCGCGGTCACAGGGCTGGTCGGCGCACGTCTCGGCCGGAGCGAATTTGCGGCGATCGAGCATGGCGGCAAGAATTCCGCCGTGATCGACAGCATGCTCGGTGAAGCGGTGCCGGACCATGTCCGTCCCAACGCATCGCGCACTTTGCGGGTCGGCGCCATCTGGCTCGCGCTCTGGCTGGTGCCGGTGTTCGCCCTGCTGATTGCGCTCGGGCCCGGCGACGTGTTCACCCAGATCGCGATCTTCTTCAGCAAGATGGCGATGGTGACGTTCGGCGGCGCCTACGCCGTGCTCGCCTATGTCGCGCAACAGGCCGCCGACTATTATCATTGGGTCAGCCCGCGCGAGATGCTGGACGGACTCGGCATGGCCGAGACCACGCCCGGACCGCTGATCATGGTGGTGCAGTTCGTGGGCTTCATGGCCGCGTTCCGCGAAGCAAGCGGGCTGTCGCCGATGTTGGCCGCCACCCTCGGCGGGTTGCTCGCGACCTGGGTGACGTTCACGCCGTGCTTCCTGTGGATCTTCGTCGGGGCGCCCTACATCGAGGCGCTGCGCGGCAACAAGGCGCTGGCGGGCGCGCTTTCGGCGATCACCGCCGCCGTGGTCGGCGTGATCCTCAATCTGTCGATCTGGTTCGCGCTGCACACGCTGTTCCGGCAAACATTCCCGGTGCACGGGCTAGGCCTGTCGTTCGACGCGCCGGTGCCTGCCAGCCTCGACTGGCCAGCGATGGCGCTGTCGATCGCCGCCGCGATCGCGATCTTCCGCTTCAATGCGGGGATGCTCAGCGTCCTCGCCGCCTCCTGCATCACGGGCGTACTGCTGCGCCTTGTCGGCATCATCTGAGCGGAACGGCGCGCAGCTTGAGAACCTGGGGCAGCACAACACAACCAGGAGAACAACCATGCAGACACGACGACTCTCCCATTCGATTCTCGCCCTGACGATCGCGGGCGCGGTCATGCCGGCCCATGCCCTGACGCAGGACGAACTCGTCGCAAAACTTCGCGCCGCCGGCTACGCCGAGATCAGCGAGGTCAAGTCGACGGCCGAAGGCACGACGGCGAAGGCGATGAAGAACGGCAAGCCGGTGCGGCTCGTGATCGACAGCAGCGGCCAGGTCAAGGAGCGGGACTGAGTGCCCGCGCGCGCGAAAGCCGTCAACTAATCGATGGAGTGATAATCATGATGAGAGCAATTGTGGCCCTGTGCATGGCGGTGCTGGGGCCGGGCGCAACCCTGGCAGCGCCGGCCGCCCTCGATGAGCGGCAGGACGCGGCCGTTACAATGCAAGCGGCGATGGTCCACCCGCAAGCGAGCGAGACGCTGCGCGGCGTCGTCGATCGCGTCGATGAACGCAACGACACGCTGCTGATCCGGTTATCTCCGGACCGGACCGAACCGTTCAAGGTCCAGGACGGCCTGATCTTCAATGCCGTCCGCTTCGGCGATCCCGTCGAAATCGCGGTGCAGAACATCGCCGGGTTCCGCACCATTGTCGGGCTCTCGAAGCAATAGAGCCACGATCCGAAGCATCGAAAGAGGTTCAAGGGAGCAATCCAATGCGACATACGATTTCGGCGCTGATCGGCGTCGGTGCCTGCCTCTTCGCCACCGGCGGGAGCGCGCAAAAGATCGACTGGCAAGTGTTCACCGAGCCGTTCGTCTCGTCGGCACATGCGCAGGCGATCGATTGGCAGAAGGTCGACGACATGCTGGGCAGAAAGCCCGCGGTCACCGGTGACGTGCATCGCTACGGCTTTCCGCGGAGCGATCTGACGGTGACGCTCGACGGCATCACCATCAAGCCGGCGCTGGCGCTCGGCGGCTGGGTCGCCTTCAAACCCATGCACGACGACGTCATGGCGATGGGCGACCTGGTGCTGCTCGAATCCGAAATCAACCCCGTCATGCTGAAGATGATCGGCAACGGCCTGCAGATCACGGCCGTGCACAACCATTTGCTCGGCGCGAGCCCGGCCACCTTCTACATGCACGTCGCCGGTCACGGCGACCCGGTCAAGATCGCCGCCGCGATCCGGGATGGCCTCGCCGAAAGCAAGACGCCGCTCAAGGCCGCGGCGCCGGCCGCGCCGCCGCCGGCCATCGATCTCGATACTGCACAGCTCGATCAGATCATCGGCGTCAAGGGCCAGGCCAATGGCGGCGTCTATCAGTTCAACGTGCCCCGTCGCGATCCGATCACCGAACAGGGCATGGCGTTAAGCCCGGTTGGCCCGATGGGCGTCGCCATCGGCATCAACTTCCAACCGACCGGCGGCGGCAAGGCGGCGATCACCGGCGATTTCGTGCTGACAAATGACGAGGTCAACCCCGTCATCATGGCGTTGCGGACGCACGGCATCGACGTCACCGCGCTGCACAGCCACATGCTGGACGAACAGCCGCGCCTGTTCTTCATGCATTTCTGGGCCAATGACGACGCCGTCAAGCTCGCCAAGGGCCTGCGTGCCGCGCTCGATAAGACGGCCACGACAAAAAGTTGACCCTGGTCTCGGAGGGATCAACGATGCGAAGCCTCACGGTCATGTCCATGTGGCGCACGCTGCTCAGGAGTGCCCACGTGATGCTGCGCATTGCCGCCGCGGCGCTTGCGATCGCGCTGACATCGGCTCGGCCGGCGCCGGCGGACGATGGCAAGATCGTTGTCTTTGTCTGCCTGCACGGCGTGGTGAACAGCCAGATGGCGGCGGCCTATTTCAACAAGGCTGCCCAGGAGCGCGGATCGCGGATAAGGGCGGTCTCACGCGGCATCGACCTTTATCGGTCGGTGCCGGTCAAGGTGCAGGACGGCCTTGCACTCGATGGTCTGGAGGCGGCCAATACGCCGCAACAGCTGACCATCGACGACATGGCCGCGGCAGACCAGGTGGTGGCGTTCGATCAGATCCCCGCCGAGCGGCACGGACGGGCCGACGTGACCTACTGGTCCGGCATTCCCCTGGGTATCGATGATTATGAGTCGGCCCGGGATCAGATCGTCCGGCGCATCGACGCCCTCATTCCGACGCTGGCAGCGGCAACTGAACCGGCAGGAGACAAAACTCCCCTTCAGCTCGAAACGAAGATCCCGCTCGGCGATGTCCGCGGTCGGATCGATCACCTGGCGGTCGACCTGAAGCGGCAGCGACTGTTCGTGGCCGAGCTCGGCAATGACAGCGTCGGCGTCGTCGATCTGGCTGCGCGCAGTTTGCTTCGAACCATCACCGGATTGAGCGAACCCCAAGGCGTCGGCTATGAGCCGTCGACCGACACCCTCTACGTCGCCAACGCCCGCGACGGGTCGGTGCAGCTGTACGAAGCCAACGAGTACAGGGCGACCGGGCGAATCGAACTCGGCAGCGACGCCGACAATATCCGGGTCGACGCGGCGGCCAAGCGCGTCATCGTCGGCTATGGCGATGGTGGCCTGGCAGTCGTCGACCCATCCACCCGGACAAAGGTTCGGAGCCTACTCCTTAAGGCACATCCGGAAAGCTTCCAGCTTCAGCCCGATAGTGGGCGCATCTTTGTCAATCTGCCTGACGCGCGAGCCGTCGCGGTGGTGGACGTTGCTTCCGGGAAACAACTCACCAGCTGGCCGTTGGACAAGGGCGGTAATTTCGCGATGGCCATCGATCACGAACGAAGTCGCGTTCTCCTGGCGTATCGCAGCCCAGCCGAGCTTGCAGCCTTTTCGACCGACGGCAAGGCGATTGCGGCCACCGGCACTTGCGGCGATGCCGACGACCTCTTTGTAGATGCAAAGCGCGGACGCATCTATGTGAGCTGCGGCGGTGGATATGTCGACGTTTTTGAGATTGATGGAGCGGCCTATCGACTGATCGCGCGCTTGCCGACAGCGACGGGCGCGCGAACGTCGCTCTTTGTGCCGGAGATGGATCGTTTGTTTGTTGCGGTCCGCGCGGGACCCGCGGGACCGGCGGCAATCTGGGTGTTCAAGCCAATGCCTTGAGATCGACTTTGTGGGGAGACGGCGCATGTGCAAACGTAGCCGGGGCTTTCGCAGCTGCTCGATGGGCCTTGCGCCGAGCTTCATGGTCGCCTTGGGACTGAATGCGTGGTCTGCCCCCGCCTCGGCCTATCGCCCCTTCGATGGCACCGATGCCGCCGTTGCCAAGAAGGGGGAGATGGAGGTCGAGCTGCAGCCGGCGGGACGTTTGCGCGACGAGAGCGGAACAAGCCTGATCGCGCCGGCCTGGGTTCTCAACTACGGTCTGAGCGAGGATTGGGAAGCCGTCTTCGAAGGCCAGGGACAAACGTCGCTTTCTCCGCCCGGCCCAACCAGCCTGACCGCAGCCGGGGCGTTCCTCAAACACGTGGTCGTACCCGGTAGCCTGCAGGACAAGACCGGTCCGAGCATTGCGACCGAATTTGGCGTTCTTCTTCCTGACAGTACCGGCAATTCGGTCGTTGGCGTAAGCTTGGCCGGCATTGTCTCGCAGCGCTGGGATTGGGGCACCATTCACTTGAATGCCGAGACCGCCATCACCCGCGACCATCATGGCGACGTGTTCGTGGGTGCCATCGTCGAGGGGCCGATGACGTGGACGGTGCGCCCCGTCGCCGAGATATTCTACGAGAACGAGTTCGGCAAAGAGGAGACGTTCTCGGGGCTGGTCGGGCTGATCTATCGTGTGCGCGACGACCTCAGCTTCGACATCGCGGTTCGGCATGCGCTCACAGGTGGCCATCCGGTGAACGAGACACGTGCGGGTTTGACCTTCGGCTTTCCGCTTTCCTTCTTCGAAGGTCACGCCATGCGCCAGGCGCAGCCAATTCCGCCTCGATAGCTACTGGCGGTCCCGGCTCTCTGGATGGGCGCGCCAATCGCGGCCGACCGTTTGATGTTCGTCGGGGGTGGATGCCTGGCCGGTGTGGTCCTTCTCGCCGCCTTGAGCCTTCCAGTCGCGCCCGATCTTGACGTCCTCGGCGCGACTGCGATCCTGCTCGCGGGTTTGCTCCGACTGCTGAGGCGGCTGGGCCTGTTGGACAGGCGTGGACTGCGCTCTTGCATCGCTTCCGGCGAATGCGAAGGTCATTGCCACTACGGAGATGAACGCAACCGATGTAGAATTTTTCATGGTGTTGTCCCTTCCTCTTGCTCTGCACTAACGCTCCGTCATCGCCTTTGTTCGGAAACAACCGGGCTTTTGGCTGCACGTGGCGGTCGGAACCGGATGCTCTGCACGCGAACCGTGACGGTCAATATTTCGGCCGGTGCGAAGTGGCCCATTTGCGCGCGTGTTCGATCGGAACGCGCTCAACGGCCGCGCGAACTTTCTGCGTTGCGGGCAGATTGTCCATGCGTTCCCGCCAGCGGCAGAATGCCGGGAATTTCGGATACATCGACTGCCCTTCGGCGGTGAGGCTGAAGGCGAACGTGCTCGGCAGCAGATAGAAATCCGCAATCGAGAGCTCGCCCCCAAGCAAAAAATCCTTGCCGTGCGCAAGCTGGCGCTCGGCCACCGCAAGCCCGGTCTCGACCTTGGGTAGCGCGTGTGCCACGACCTTCTCGTCGGGGGCAATGCCGAGCTCCGGGAAAACCAGACGCTCATGCGTCACGTGATAGATCATGTAGGGGTAGTAATAGTTGTTAACAGCGCTGATCCACTGGTTCATGTGCGCCCGCGCCTTGATGTCTTTCGGCGTCAGCGACACGCCGCCAAAGGCTTCGTCGACATAAGCGACAATCGCACTCGTCTCGTAGACGGTGAGATCGCCGTGTTTCAGAATTGGGACACGGTTAAACGGGTGCAGCGCCAGGTGATCGGGCTTGCCCATGACCGGTTCAAGGTCGTGGAATTGGTAAGCTACGTCCTTGTGCGTCAGGATCAAGCGGACGATGTTGACAAAACTGCTGCGTGGGAAACCGTAGACGATCGGATCGGACATCCGTTTTCTCCTTTCTGATTTGGTCTCAGCGCCAGAACGGCTTGGAGGCCTCGCGCAGCGCCTGCTCGCGCGTCAGGCCGAGATCGCAAAGCAGATGCGGGTCGTCGGCGATCGCGCGAAGCGCGATGCGCTGAAACGGCCGGTCAAGCAAGCTCCACCATACGGGGCGCGGAGCGCCAGGCGACCTTCCTGAGCTGAATTGATGAAGTGGTGTGGCCGGGTCGGCGGCGGGCACCGGCGGGATCGACCGAGATGTATCGGTTAAAAGGACGGACACGACAGGCTCCAAATCGCTTGAAATGCTTCACTGGAGCTGTTCAATAATAGTGCGGGGCGGTTTCCCGCAAAGCATCGTTTCTCGTGCCTGCCCTAATTTTTCTCATGAAGTTGTGCGATGCGCCCACGCCTGCCGCCGCTCAATGCCCTGAAGGCCTTCGAGGCGGCCGCGCGCCATGAGAGTTTTACGCGCGCGGCCGAAGAGCTTTGCGTCACGCAGGGCGCGGTCAGCCATCAAGTGAAAGCGCTGGAAGCGGAGCTCGCGATAAAGCTGTTCAACCGCGAGCGCCAGCGCCTGATCATCACCGAGGCCGGGCGCGACTATCTCGCTGTCGTGCGCGACGCGCTCGACCGCATCGCCATCGGCACCGAGCGGCTATTGCAGCGGCAGAATACCGGTGTGCTGACCGTATCAACGTCACCGGACTTTGCCGCGAAATGGCTCGTGCACCGGCTCGGCCACTTTGTTGAGGCGCATAGCGGCATCGACCTGCGCGTCTCCGCCACGCTGCACCACGTCGACTTCGCGCGCGAGGAAGTGGATCTCGCGGTGCGCCATGGCGACGGCAACTGGCCGGGGCTTGACGCGGTGCGGCTGAGCCCGGAGCGGCTATTTGCCGTGTGCAGCCCAAAGCTATTGTCCAGCAAGCGACGCCTGAGCAACCCCGCTGACATCCTGAAATTTCCGCTGATCCATATGGACAGTCGCGCCGACTGGAAGAACTGGCTTGAGGAAGCGGGACTTGACGATGCTGCCGCCACGCATGGCCCGGTCCTCAATCGCGCCAGCATGGTGATTGATGCCGCCATCAATGGGCAAGGCATTGCGCTCGCGCGCACCACGCTGGCGGCGTGGGACCTCATCAACGGCCATCTGGCGCGGCCGTTTCCGCAGTCGCTGCCATTGTCGAAGACCTACTGGATCCTCTGTCCGAAGGCGACCGCAAACCTGCCGAAAATCGTGACGTTTCGCGATTGGTTGCTCTCGGAGGCCGCAAGCGACCTGCGCCGACTTAGAAAGCTCGGCGGAACCTCTCATCGACTGAAGTGAGTGCCGGCAGGCTTCCAAATACAGGGAACGGCCCTGCGGCCCTCGGGATTGTCGTGGGACGGACCACCCACCATGCATGGAGCCCGATCATTGCTGCAGCTGTACAGGTCGGCGACCCCCGATTGGCGGAGCATCGGCGCCGAAGTGCCGCCCGAGGTCATCTGGATCGATCTGCTCGATCCTACGGAAGACGAAAAGCAGTTCGTCGAGCGCGCGCTCGACATCCGCGTCCCGTCCGAGCGATCGTTGAGCGAGATCGAGGCGTCGAGCCGCCTGATCACCGATCATGACCGGCTCTATCTGAGCTCGCCGGCGGTGCGGCTCGACGACAACAATGAAGCCGAGATCACCAATATCGGCTTCGTGATCGGCCCAAAGGTGCTGGTCACGGTGCGGTTCGCGCAGCTGACCACGTTCGACGACGTCATGAAGCGGATCGGCACCGACAAGAGCCTGCAAAACGGCATGTGCGTGTTCACCGCGCTGCTCGAGGCCATGATCGATCGCGGCGCCGACGTGCTGGAGCAGCTCGGCGCCAAGACCGACAGGCTGTCGCGGGGCGTCTTCAAGGGCGGCCTGGTGCGGAGCAAGCGTCCGGTGCGCTCCAGCCGCAGGTTGCGCGAGGCGCTGGAGAACATCGGCGAGCTCGCCGATCGCCTGGCGAAGGCGCGCGACGTGCTGCTCGGCGTCGGCCGGGTCGCGAGCTTCGCCGACGACGTCGGCAATGAATGGATCACGTCGGCATCGAAGCGCCGGCTCGAGGCCGTCACCAAGGACGTCGCCTCGCTCGGCGACTACGAGACCCGGCTGTCGGACAAGATCCAGCTGCTGCTGGACGCCGTGCTCGGCTTCATCAACATCCAGCAGAACGACCTGTTCAAGATCCTGACCATCGTGTCGGTGGTCGGCGTTCCCCCGACCATCCTGGTCGGGGTCTGGGGTATGAATTTCAAGGAGATGCCGGAGCTGAGCTGGACCTTCGGCTATCCCTTGGCCTGGGCCGCGATCATCGCCAGCGGCATCCTGCCGGTGCTCTGGTTCAAGCGGCACGGCTGGTTCGATTAAAACAAGCGAAGTTGAAACGCCGCCGCGTTATCCGCGTTGAGAACCTGCCTGCGCGTCTATTAATCTGAAGCTGCCCCACCCGCCCCTGTGGCGCGGTCATCCCCCACCGAAGAGTTCAGCCTATGCGCCCCCACATCATCTGCCACATGGGCACGTCGATCGACGGCCGGCTTCATCCCAGCCGCTTCACCAAGGCCGCCGCCGGCATCCCGGCCGACGTGCTGCGCGGCCACTACGAACGGATCCATGACGGCTTCGATGCCGATGGATGGATCATCGGCCGCGTCACCATGAACGAGATGGCCAAGGGAGCCGAGCGGCATATCGCCAACCCACTGAGGCTGCCGCGCGAGGCGCATCTCGGCAACCGTAGCGGCCGCAAGCTTGCTGTCGGCATCGATCCGTCGGGCCGCGTGCATTTCGGCAAGGACAATGTCGGCGGCGATCACGCCGTCGCGGTGCTCGGCGAACAGGTATCCGATGCGCATCTCGCCGAACTGCGCGAGGACGGTGCGTCCTACATCTTTGCAGGCACCAAGGGCGACGATCTGCCGGGCGCGATGGCGCAGCTGGCGTCGCTGTTCGGCGCCAGGACGCTGCTGCTCGAAGGCGGCGGCGGGATCAACGGCGCCTTCCTCAAGCATGGGCTGATCGACGAATTCAGCACATTGATCTTTCCGGCGGTCGACGGCGTCGCCGGCTCGCAAAGCATCGTCGACTATCACGGCCCCGACGGCGACCGCCCCGGCGCCGGACAATCGCTCCGGCTCACTCATTGCGAGACACTGGAAGGCGGCATGGTCTGGCTGCGTCACGCGGTGGAGCGCGCGCCGGATTAAGCGCGCCTATGGCTTGGGATTCTCCACCCAGCCGGTCCGGCATGCAGCAACGAAAAACGCGACGCCGCGCGCGACATGGGCGTCGATCTCGGGATCGAGCGCCTTCAGGTCGACCTCAAACAGCGCCCGGAGCAGCATCGGCACCGCGATGATGTCGAGGAACATCCGCGCCGTGGTCGGCAGGTGTTCGGGCGCGAAGGCCGGCAGCTTGCCGAGCTGGTCGGATTGCGTCAGGTCGCGCAGCAGGTGAATGCCGAGCTCGGTGCTGAGCGCGCGCGCCCTGCGGTCGACGTTGGCGGCGAGATCCGGGAAGCGGTGCGCTTCCGCGATGGCGAGCCGCATCAGGCCGATCCGGTCGGCATCGAAGCCCCAATGCAACAGGGTCGAGGCAACGCTGGTGAGGCGCTCCTCGATGGTCGCGCCGACCGGCGGATCGGCCTTGAACTCGGCGATGCGTGCCAGGATGTCCCGCGTCACCACTTCCGTGAACAGCGCCCGCTTGTCGCGGAAGCGCGCATAAATCGTCCGCTTGCCGGAGCGCGCGACTTCCGCGATCTCGTCGATGCTCGCGCCCTCGAACCCGCGCTGCAGGAAGACCTGGCGCGCGGCATCGAGAATCCGCGCATCAACCTCGCCGGCGAGTTCCTTCGGCGGCCGGCCGGCGCGCACCTCGACCGGCCTGGTTTTCGGTACGCGCGGCTTCTTCAGGGTGCTGGTGGTCATCGCATCGACCCGGGTTCGATGGGCCGGTCAGGCCGGCAATATCAGGCAATATAGCCTTATCACATCTGGTTGTAAATAGAACGATACAGTTCCGTTTCTATTGACGACGCACTGCGGCGGGACTATTTGCCGCATAGAACGGAACGGTTTCGTTCCTTTTGGCGAAGGCCTTGCAGACCTCGCCTGACAGCAGGAGCCGCCATCATGTTTGAAGACACTGTTTTGGAGCGCGACCAACCGGGGCATGAGGGTATCGAGGGGGCGTCCTCGGCTCCGGCCTCCCATGAGCCTGACCGGCCCTCGGTCACCGCACGAGCTCCGGCGCAGGAGCATCCCGCGGGCAAGCAGCCCGCCCCGCCGGCAACAATCCCGCTGGGGGTCATCGGCAAGGCAGCACGGCCCAGCTTTCTCCGCCGCCGTCCGGTCGTCTCCGCGATCGGCGCCGTGCTGCTCGCCGCAGCCATTGGCGGCGGCTATCTCTACATGGACTACAGCGCGCATTTCGAATCCACCGACGACGCCTTCATCGCCGCGCGTCAGTCGGCGCTGGCGCCGAAGGTCTCCGGCTACATCACAGCCGTCCCGGTCACCGACAACCAGCATGTCGCGGCCGGCGACGTGATCGCCCGGCTCGACGACCGCGACTATCGCGTCGCGCTGGCGCAGGCCGAGGCGCAGGTCGCTGCCGTGCGCGCCAGCATCGAGAATGTCGATGCGCAGCTCGACGTGCAGCAGGCGCAGATTGCTGCCAACCAGGCGCAGGTCGACCAGGCGCAGGCGGCGCTGGTGTTCGCCCAGCAGCAGGCGACGCGCTACCAGCATCTGGAGCAATCCGGCTACGGCACCGTGCAGAATTCCGAGCAGTTCACCTCGCAGCTGCATCAGCAGCAGGCTGCGCTGTTGAGCGCGCAGGCGACGCTCAACCTCGCGCAGCGCCAGGTCGAGTCGCTGAAGGCGCAGCGCAAGAGCGCGGTCGCCAACCTCGCCCAGGCCGAGGCGCAACGCGACCAGGCCAAGCTCAATCTGTCCTATACGACGGTCACCGCCGCCCAGACGGGCCGCGTCGTCAGCCTGTCGGCCGCGGTCGGCCAGTTCGCGCAGGCCGGCACCAACCTCACGATGTTCGTGCCCGACCAGACCTGGGTCACCGCGAACTTCAAGGAGATCCAGCTCGACAAGATGCGGCCGGGCGAGAAGGTGACGATGAAGATCGACGCCTATCCCGGACGCACCATCCAGGGCCATGTCGAGAGCGTGCAGCCGGGCTCCGGCACCGCATTCTCGCTGCTGCCGGCGCAGAACGCCACCGGCAACTACGTCAAGATCGTGCAGCGCGTGCCGGTGAAGATCGTGATGGACAACCCGCCGGCCGACGTCGCGCTCGGCCCGGGCATGTCCGTGGTGCCGACGGTGCGGATCAATCCCGCGCCGTCCCTGTTCGAGCGCCTTGAGAAGTCGAGCCTCGGGAGGCTGTGATGAGTGTCGCCGCCATCGATGCCAAAGGCATTCCGGCTCCGAGCGTCACCGTCAATCCCTGGCTGATCGCCATCGTGGTCGCGCTCGCGAGCTTCATGGAGGTGCTCGACACCACCATCGCCAACGTCGCGCTGCCCTATATCGCCGGCGGCATGGGCGTGAGCGAGGACGAGGCCTCCTGGGTGGTCACCACCTATCTGGTGTCCAACGCCATCATCCTGACCGCCTCCGGCTTTCTCGCCCGCACGCTCGGGCGCAAGACCTTCTTCCTGATCTGCCTCGGCATCTTCACGGTCAGCTCGATCCTGTGCGGTTTTGCACCCAATCTGAACGCGCTGCTGCTGTTCCGTATCCTGCAGGGTCTCGGCGGCGGCGGCATGGTGCCGGTTGCGCAATCGATTCTCGCCGACGCCTTCCCGCCGGCCAAGCGCGGGCAGGCGTTCGCGGTGTTCGGCATTGCCGTCGTGGTGGCGCCGGTGGTCGGGCCGACGCTCGGCGGCTGGCTGTCCGACAACCTCTCCTGGCACTGGTGCTTCCTGATCAACGCGCCGGTCGGCGTGTTCGCGATCGCGCTGATCGCGACCGTGCTGCAGGAGCCCGCGACCGCGAAAGCCAAGGGAGCGCAGCCCCAGGACAACAGGTTCGACTTCATCGGCTTCGGGCTGGTCGCGACCTTCCTCGGCGCGCTCGAGGTGGTGCTCGACCGCGGCCTCGAGGACGACTGGTTCGCCTCGCCCTTCATCATCGCCTTTGCAGCGATCTGCGCCGCGGCGTTCGTGCTGATGATCCCGTGGGAGATGACCCGGCGCAATCCGATGATCGACCTGCGCATGGTCGCAACCCGGCAGTTCGGCGCCTGCTTCCTGGTGATGCTGGCAACCGGCGCCATCCTGCTCGCCACCACGCAATTCTTGCCGCAACTGGTGCAGCAGGATTTCGGCTACACCGCGACCTGGGCCGGCCTCGTGCTCTCGCCCGGCGGCGTCGTCACCATGATGATGATGTTCGCGGTCGGCCGGCTCGCCGCCAGGGTGCAGCCGAAATACCTGATCGTTGCCGGCGCGCTGGTGATCGCCACCTCGATGTACAGCATGACCAACGTCTACGGCGATCTCGGCTTCTGGTTCATGGCGCGCTCGCGCATGCTGATCGGCGTCGGCCTGCCGCTGATCTTCGTGCCGATCATGGCGGCGTCCTATGACGGCATTCCCGCTGGGAAGACCGACCAGGCCTCCGCGCTGATCAACGCGGCGCGCAACACCGGCGGCTCGATCGGCGTCTCGATCGTGTCCAACGTGCTGACGCATCGCCAGCAATTCCACCAGAGCCGGCTGGTCGAGCAGGTGACGCCGTCGAGCCCGCAATACCAGGACACGCTGCACCAGGTCACCGACTTCTTCGTCGCCCAGGGCAGTTCGCTGGCGCAGGCGCACAGTCAGGCGATCCAGTGGATCGGACAGCAGGTGCAGACCCAGGCCTCGTTCCTGTCCTACATGGATGCGTTCTGGGTCCTGATGCTTATCTCGCTGTCGGCGATCCCGCTGGCGCTGACCTTGCGCAAGGTCAAGCTCGGCGGCTCCGCCCCCATGGGTCATTGATCCCGGCGCGGGCATGGATGCGTTACGGCAGAATGCAAGCGTGGCGCGGCCGCGCTATCGACCGGACAGGTTCGCGCGCCACGCGCGGGCCTTCGCGGTCGTCTCCTCGACGAAACGCGTTTTGCCGTTGCGATAGGCCGCGATGTCCTCTCTCGAGGAGGCAGCAAGGGCCTGCTTGATCTCGGCGTAGGCACGGGACACCTCGGGGTGCGCGCGAAGATAGTCGCGAAACACCAGCAGCGTTTCCCAGCGCGGATTGGATGGCTCCATCACATGCAGATGATGGGTCCACGGCCCCGGAGGACCCTTGCGGAAGAACAACTCGCCAGGCAGCCACGCCGCGTATTCCGGTATGTAGGTGCAACCGAGCGCCTCGATCGGCTCGATGCAGCGCTCCCGTGCCTCCGCGAGGCTGGGGACACCGACCATCAGGTCGATGATCGGCTTCGACGCCAAGCCCGGAACCGCGGTGCTGCCGACATGCTCGATGGCCAGGGCCTGCGAGCCGAGCGCGTGCGCGATCCTCGCGCGCTCCGTCTCGAACATGGCTGGCCAGTTGGGGTCATAGTCCAGGACAACGATTGGCCCGGCGCCGTATTTCTCCATGGCACACCCTGATTGCTTGCCGCGAAGTCCCCTTCGCGAGTCAATCAAACCATGATGGGGCTAGGTTCGACCAGAGGCACGCTGCCGGTGGCCGCGCCACCACAGGCCGAAGGCGATCGTGACCGCAGCGGCCAGCGAGAACCACGTGATGGCGTACTGCATGTGGTCGTCCTTGAGCCGCACCTTGAGCGGTCCGGGCTTCGGCGTGCCGCTGTCGGGCACCGGCGCCTCGAGGTCGATATAGATCGGTGCGACCTGGCCCCAGCCGAGCGCCTGCGCCATCGCGCGATGGTCGCGCACGAACCACAGCCGCTTCGAGATATCTTCCTTCGGCGTCAGCCGGCCCGGTGGCTCGGGAAAGCGGATATAGCCCGTGAGCTCAACCGGCGCGCCGGTGACGAGGCGGCCGACGACGCGGTCCTCGAAGGCACGATCCTGCATCGTGTTCTGGACAAAGCCGGTGTTGATCACGACGGTCTCGCCGCTGGCGAGCTTCGCCGGCAGCAACGCCCAGGTGCCGGGACCCGAAATGTCGTCGCGCACGGCGGAGCCGGAGCTGAACACCATCGCGTCAGGCTGCTTCGCATAGGTCGCGGTCAGGGTCACGCGGCGGAATTCATCCTTGGCGGAGGTCAGCGTCGGCCATGCCGACGGCGGCGGCAGCGCCTCGGTCGGCGCGGCCAGCCGCGCCTCGAGCGCTGCGATCAGCGCGTGCTTCTCGACCCGGCGCTGCAATTGCCAGAAACCGAGGGCGATAAACACCGCGATCAGGATCAACGTGAAAATGCCGAAGCCGGCCGCGCTCGGCCGGCGCGTCGTCACATCATTCATTTCGGGTCGCGCTCGATCAATTGGCCTTCGGCGGCCTTGTGGTGGAATTGCAGCGCGATCAGAAGTGCCTTCATCGATCGTAGCGGCAGGATCGTGGTAACCAGGATCAATGGCAGCCACAGCGCGGCATGCACCCAGAACGGCGGCTGGTACTTCACCTCGACGATCAGCGCCGCCGCGACCACGATGGCGCCGGCCAGCATGATCACGAAGATCGCCGGCCCGTCGCCGGAATCGATGAAGGCGAAGTCGAGGCCGCAGGCCTGGCAGCGCGGCGCCAGCGTCAGGAAGCCGGAATAGAGCTTGCCCTTGCCGCAGCGCGGGCAGCGGCAGGCGATGCCGCGCAATGCGCTCTCAGTGACGGTCGGCGGGGTATCGGTCATTTGGCTCCTTCCCCTCTCCCCTTGTGGGAGAGGGTGGCGAAATCGAGCGGAGCGAGATGTAGCCGGGTGAGGGGTCTGTCTCCGCGGATGGAGACCCCTCATCCGGCGCGGATTACATCCGCACCACCTTCTCCCACAAGGGGAGAAGGGAAACAAAAAGGGGCGGCCATTCGGCCGCCCCCTCTTAGCACGTCGGCCGGCAATTAGTGTGCGCCGTGGGCCATCGTCTCGGCGCCATGGCCCCAGACGTAGATGCAGATGAACAGGAACAGCCAGACCACGTCGACGAAGTGCCAGTACCAGGCGGCAAACTCGAAGCCGAGGTGCTGCTTCGGCGTGAAGTGGCCGGCATAGGCGCGGATCAGGCAGACCAGCAGGAAGATGGTGCCGACCAGCACGTGGAAACCGTGGAACCCGGTCGCCATGAAGAAGGTCGCGCCATAGACGTTGCCGCCGAACGAGAACGTCGCATGGGCGTACTCATAGGCCTGCACGCAGGTGAAGAGAGCGCCGAGGATCACGGTGAGGATCAGGCCCTGCTTGAGGCCCTGGCGGTCGTTCTCGAGCAGCGCATGGTGCGCCCAAGTGACCGTGGTGCCGGAGGTCAGGAGCAGCAGCGTGTTGAGCAGCGGCAGATGCCAGGGATCGAAGGTCTCGATGCCGTGCGGCGGCCAGGTACCGGGAACGGAGCAGGCGCCCATCGCCGTGCCGGCGCCGCAGCCGAACACCGCATCGCGGGTGGCATGCACCGCGTCAGCCGGGAACAGCGCCGCATTGAAGAAGGCCCAGAACCAGGCAACGAAGAACATCACCTCGGAGGCGATGAACAGGATCATGCCGTAGCGGTGGCTGATCTGCACCACGCGGGTGTGGTCGCCCTTGTACTGGGCTTCCTTGATCACGTCGCCCCACCAGCTCGCCATCGTGTAGAGCACGCCGATGGTGCCGACGCCGAACACGATCGGGGCGGCGGAGAACATGTGGTGCATCCAGCCGATCGCGCCGAACGCCATGATGAAGGCCGAGATCGAGCCGACCACCGGCCACGGGCTCGGGTCGACGAGATGATAGTCGTGATGCTTGACTTGCGCCTCAGCCATTGCCGTCTCTCCATTCGCGTGCCGCAAGGCACGTCTTAAATCTTAAATTCCAAAACTAGCCGCCCTTGCGCTGTTCCGCCTCGCCCGCCGCCACGGGCTTCGGCGCGGCGTCGCGCACGGGGAAGAAGGTGTAGGACAGGGTGATCGTCTTCAGCGTGTCGTTCTCGCTGTCCTTGGCCAGCGCCGGATCGACATAGAACACCACGGCCATCTCGCGCTTTTCGCCCGGCGCCATGGTCTGTTCGGTGAAGCAGAAGCAGTTGATCTTCTGGAAATAGGCGCCGACCGTCAGCGGCGCGACATTGTAGGACGCCTGGCCGGTGGTGGTGCGCGCCGACTGGTTGGTGACGGTGTAGTAGACCGTGACCACCTGGCCGATCTTGACGTCGATCGTGTTCTGCTCCGGCTCGAACTTCCAGGGCAGGCCCGGCGCGACGTTGGAATCGAAGCTGACCGAAATGGTCCGCGCGAGCGGCGCATCCGAAGGCACCGAGGTCGCGACCTGGGTGGTGCCGTTGAAGCCGGTGGTGCGGCAGAACCAGTTGTAGAACGGCACGGCGGCGTAGGACGCGCCGACCATCAGCACCACGACGAAGCCGCAGATCGAGGCAACCACGGCGTCGCGCGTCAGCGTGCGGCGCGTGACCTTGGCGCCCTCACCCTGCTGCGGTCCCTGGTTGGCCATCTCACTCACAGCGGCCGCACCAGCACGGCCGGCCCCTTGACGAGGGTGACGGCGAAGAACAGCACGACCAGGATGCCGAGCGCGAGCGCGATGGCGATCGAGCGCTGGCGGCGGCTCTTGAGCTGCGCCTCGGTGAGGACGATGCCTTCTGGTTCGCGTTTCTCGTCCATTGATATCCCATGCGCCCCCATCTCGCCCCCCGGCTCCCTATCCGATGAAGACAGGCGCAATCGCGCGGACCACGACCTCGGCGAGGAGGACGGCAAACAGCGCGAACAGATAGAGGATCGAGAAGGCAAACAGCCGGCGCGTGGCGCGGTTGGCAGCCGTACCCTCGCGGCGGCGATAGACTTCGATGGCCAGCCACAGCATGCCGGCGCCGAGCACCAGCGAGGTGACGCCGTAGATCGCGTCGAAATAGCCGAGCGGCCACGGCGCCATCGCGATCGCGACCAGCACGATGGTGTAGAGCAGAATCTGCAGCCGGGTCGCGTCGGGACCGGCGACGACCGGCAGCATCGGGATGCCGGCGCGGGCATAGTCGTCGCTGCGGAACAGCGCCAGCGCCCAGAAGTGCGGCGGAGTCCAGAAGAAGATGATCAGGAACAAGAGGATCGGCTCGACCGAGAGCGATCCGGTCGCGGCGGCCCAAGCCACCACCGGCGGCAAGGCACCGGCGGCGCCGCCGATCACGATGTTCTGCGCGGTCCAGCGCTTCAGCCACATCGTGTAGACCACGGCATAGAAGAAGATGGTGAAGGCAAGCAGCGCACCCGCCACCCAGTTGACCAGAATGCCGAGTGTCATCACCGAGAAGAAGGCGAGCGTGATGCCGAACGCGGCCGCCTCGGTCTGCGTGATGCGGCCGCGCGGAATCGGCCGGTTGGCGGTGCGCGTCATCAGCGCGTCGACGTCGCCCTCATAGGCCATGTTGAGCGCGCCGGAGGCGCCGGCGCCAACCGCGATGCACAGGATCGAGGTGAATACCAGCACCGGATGCACGTGCACCGGCGCGATCATCAGCCCGACCAGCGCGGTGAAGATCACCAGCGACATCACGCGCGGCTTCAACAGCGCGATGTAGTCGCCCACTTCGGCCTCGGAGATCCGGGGCAGCTCGATGGCGTTGTGATCGACAACCGACAAGATCAGGTCTCGCTTCTCTCAAAAGGCGCGGCGCACCCTTAAAGTGCGCCGCGTTGTCGTGGACTTACTGCACGCGGGGCAGCACTTCGAACTGGTGGAATGGCGGCGGCGAGGTCAGCGTCCACTCCAGCGTGGTCGCACCGGCGCCCCACGGATTGTTCGCGGCCTGCTCCTTGCGGACGAAGGCATCGATCACGCCGTAGATGAAGATCAGGACGCCGATGCCGGAGATGTACGAGCCCCAGGAGGAGATCAGGTTCCAGCCGGCGAACGCATCCGGATAGTCGACATAACGGCGCGGCATGCCCGACAGGCCGAGGAAGTGCTGCGGGAAGAACACCAGGTTGACGCCGACGAAGGTAAACCAGAAGTGCGCCTTGGCGATCCGCTCCGAGTACATGTAGCCGAACATCTTCGGGAACCAGTAGTACCAGCCGGCGAAGATGCCGAACACGGCGCCGAGCGACAGCACGTAGTGGAAGTGCGCCACCACGTAGTAGGTGTCCTGCAGCACGCGGTCGACGCCGGCATTGGCCAGCACGACGCCGGTGACGCCGCCGACGGTGAACAGGAAGATGAAGCCGATCGCCCAGATCATCGGCGCCTTGAACTCGATCGAGCCGCCCCACATCGTGGCGATCCACGAGAAGATCTTCACGCCGGTCGGCACCGCGATCACCATCGTGGCGGCGACGAAATAGGCCTGCGTCGCCGAGGACATGCCGACGGTGTACATGTGGTGCGCCCACACCACGAAGCCGATGCCGCCGATCGCCACCATGGCGTAGGCCATGCCGAGATAGCCGAACACGGGCTTGCGCGAGAAGGTGGAGACGATCTGGCTGATCATGCCGAAGGCGGGCAGGATCAGGATGTACACTTCGGGGTGACCGAAGAACCAGAACAGATGCTGGAACAGCACCGGGTCGCCGCCGCCGTCAGCCGCAAAGAAGGTGGTGCCGAAATTGCGGTCGGTCAGCAGCATGGTGATCGCACCGGCGAGCACCGGCAGCGACAGCAGCAGCAGGAACACGGTGACCAGGATCGACCACACGAACAGCGGCATCTTGTGCAGGGTCATGCCCGGCGCGCGCATGTTGAAGATCGTGGTGATGAAGTTGATGGCGCCGAGGATCGACGAGGCACCCGCGAGATGGAGCGAGAGAATCGCGAAATCGACCGCCGGTCCCGGATGGCCCGAGGTCGACAGTGGCGCATACATGGTCCAGCCCGCGCCGACGCCGTTGGCGCCCGGCTCACCCTCGACGAAGGTGGACATCACCAGCAGCGCGAACGAGGCCGGCAGCAGCCAGAACGAGATGTTGTTCATGCGCGGGAACGCCATGTCCGGCGCGCCGATCATCAGCGGCACCATCCAGTTGCCGAAGCCGCCGATCATCGCCGGCATGACCATGAAGAAGATCATGATCAGGCCGTGCGAGGTCACGAACACGTTATAGGTGTGCGTCTCGTGGAATATCTGGACGCCCGGATACATCAACTCGGCACGGATCGCGATCGACATCGCCGCGCCGATGATGCCCGCGATCACCGCAAAGATCAGGTACATCGTACCGATGTCCTTGTGGTTCGTGGAGTAGAGATAACGCCGCCATCCGGTCGGATGGTGGGCGTGATCGTCATGGGCGTGATCGTCGTGTGTCGCTGCGCCTGTCGCCATGTTCAAAATCCTGCCTTGCAGTCCCTCTTGGACCTTGCGGTCCCGTCGCCCTTATTCCATCCGCGCCGTAAGCCGTGAGGCTTACTGCGCCGCCTGACCAGCCGAGGCGTAGGAATTCGCCGGGTTGGTCGCAAACTTCTTCTTCGCGCCTTCGACCCAGGTCGCGAATTCCTGGTCGCTCACGACCCTGACCGCGATCGGCATGAAGGCATGGTCCTTGCCGCACAGTTCCGAGCACTGGCCGTAGAACACGCCGGTCTTGGTGGCCTTGAACCAGCTCTCGTTGAGGCGGCCGGGGATCGAGTCGATCTTCACGCCGAAGGCCGGCACCGCGAAGGAGTGGATCACGTCGGCGCCGGTGGTCTGGATCCGCACTACCTTGTTGACCGGGACCACCATCTCGTTGTCGACGCCGAGCAGGCGCGGCTGCTTGTCCTTGTCGAGCAGCGAGTCGAACTCGAACTTGCCGTTATCCGGATAGGCGTAGGACCAGTACCACTGCTTGCCGGTGACCTTCACCGTGAGATCCGGCTTCGGCACGTCGAGCTCCAGGAACAGCAGGCGGAACGACGGCACCGCGATGCCGACCAGGATCAGCACCGGGATCAGCGTCCAGGCCACCTCGATCAGCGTGTTGTGGGTGGTCCTGGAGGGGACCGGGTTGGCCCTGGCGTTGAACTTCACCACCACGATGATGAGCAACGCGAGCACGAACAGCGTGATCAGGGTGATCAGTACCAGCAGGAAATTGTGAAACCAGATGATGTTTTCCATCACCGGGGTCACGCCTTCCTGCAGCGTGTGCTCCCACGGCGCCGGCTGCCCCATTTCGGCGAAGGCCGATCCCGCGGCGACAGACGCCACACCCGCCACCGCCAACCCCAGCAATTGCCTGCCCAACCGGCCAATCGACATCTTCATGCCGCTCGCGCTCCCTTGCATTATTCCCCAAAGCACCCCCGGCATGTGGCCGAAAATGCAGCACGATCCGCCCTGACAAACGGCCTTCCGGACATACCCGTCTCTGAGTCAAGGTGGGTACGGGAGCCAGATCGCTAGAACGCGTCGAAATCCAGCCTCTCAAACCATAATTCTCCGGCGCTCGCAATGCAGTAGTGGGGCCGAAAGCCATGCGCCTGCGATGAAGCTGCCGCTTGCGATTTTTCCCGCAAAATCAAGCGAAAGCACTTGGACCAATTGTCCATGCCGCTTGACAGGGGGATTACCGGATGTACCCACAGACAGGGCAGCGCACAGGAACCTGATTCGCTGCGGGCTGCCCCAATCCGGCGCGAGAATGGCTTCACGATCGCCTTCAAGGCGCCGTCATTGCGGTATCAGTCGACGCCTGAGCATGATCCGGAAAAGTGGAAACCGGTTTTCCGAAAGATCATGCTCAAACAAGAAGATGAGATCATGATTCGCTTCCGGGAAGCGCATCGTGGCGCGCGTGCTACCGGCGGCCGGACGGCCGGACCGACCGAACATCTACCGAACATCTATAAGGATCGACCCGGATGGGCGCTTCGAACATTCGTTTGACGATGGCCAGCCGGCTCGGCGGCCTCGCGATTCTGGCCCTCTGCCTCGGCCTTTCTCTTGGCCTTTCTCTTGGCCTGACCCAGCCGGCGAACGCGCAAGGCGCGGTGCGCTCGGTCCACGGCGACTGGCAGATCCGCTGCGACACTCCGCCCGGCGCCCAGGCCGAGCAATGCGCGCTGATCCAGAGCGTGGTAGCGGAAGACCGCTCCAATGCCGGCCTGACCGTGATCGTGCTGAAGACCGCCGACCAGAAGAGCCGCCTGATGCGCGTGGTCGCGCCGCTCGGCGTGCTGCTGCCCTCCGGCCTCGGCCTCAAGCTCGACAATCAGGACGTCGGCCGCGCCGGTTTCGTCAGATGCCTGCCCAATGGCTGCGTCGCCGAGGTCGTGATGGACGACAAGCTGCTCGGCCAGCTCAAGAACGCCAAGACCGCGACCTTCATCATCTTCGAGACGCCCGAGGAAGGGATTGGCTTTCCGCTCAGCCTGAATGGCCTGGCGGAGGGGTATGACAAATTGCCCTAGCGGCGCCGAGCGGCACAGGAAAGCGTAGCCCGGATGGAGCGCAGCGCAATCCGGGGCCGCCATCATCGCGGATTGACCAGTCCCGGATTGCGCTGCGCTTCATCCGGGCTACGCCATCTCAACGGACGCCGGCGTAATAGTCGAACAACGCGATCGCCTCCGTGGACAGCCAGTCCGCCTCACCCGTCATGTAGCCTTCGACCTGCCCGGTGATGCCGATCAAAAATGAGATCGGCATGCCGTAGAGCGCGAACGGCGTATCGACCTCGGCGGCGTCGACGCGCGAGACGAGACCACCGGGATCGAAGCCGATCGCGAGGTGGCGCAGCTTGAGCTGCTTGACGTAGGGCGCGACCGGCGCGCGGTTGCGATCGGTGCTGATAGCGACGACCACGAGATCGCGACGGCCGCTGGCGGCAAGGCGGTCCAGCATCGGCAGCTCGGTCCGGCACGCCGCGCACCAGGTGGCCCAGAAGTTCACCAGCACCATCTTGCCTTTGAACGCCGTGAGATCGAGCGCGCCGCCGGCGAGCGCCGGGATCGCGACCGGCGGCACCGGGCGGGCGCCTTCGACCTGCGTGAACTGATGCCGGATGGTGCCGAATTGCGGCGGTCCCGACGCTGCGCGCGCAGCTCCGGTGGGCATTGCGAGCGAGGCGCCGGCGCCAATCATGCCGGCAACGACCGCGCGGCGCGTCGGTGCGTGAGCTGACGTCATGACAAGTTCTCCGCTTGGCTTGATGGCCACATCGCTCAGGACCGGATGTAGGACCAGCCGGCTTCCTGCAATTCGATGATGCGCCCGGGCCCGTTCGGCACCAGGTCGACATGATCGAGCAGCACCAGCGGATGTCCCTCGGCGCGCTCCATGCCGAGCTTGGTGGCTTCGCAGACAACCAAGCGGATGTCGGGCGTGAGCCCCCGCACCACCCGCAGCAGATCCTTCACCGGCGAGGTATCGGCGCGCAGCATGTGGACGCCAGCATTGTAGGCGACGACCTCGATCTCGAACGGCTCGTTGCGCTCCCGATAATATTTCGGGACGTTGAGCGCGGTCGAGATCAGCGCCCGCATCGTGGTCGGGTCGTCGCTGTTGATCGGCAGCACAACGTGGTGCACGCGCGGCTCGGGCTTCTTCGGCTCGGGCTTCGAGACCGCCGCGACCGAACCGGTGAGCAGCATTGTCGCGGCGAACGGCACCGCGAAGGCCAGCACCAGCCCGGTCACGACCGTCAGCGTGCGGCGAGAGATGCGCATCGCGCTCGCCTCACGGCGCGCTCGCGAGCAGGGCGAACTGGCTACGCTTGGCGTAGGCGACGATCACACTCAATGTCAGCAGCACGAGGGCGGGCACCGGCGAGCCGCCGATCACGAACAGATGCGTGATGGTGGCGCCGACCATGATGCAGCTCAGCAGCACGCCGCCGAACGCCGCGACCGGGGGCAGCAGGATCAGGACCGCGCCGAGCAGCTCCAGCGATCCGGTGAAATAGCGGAACCACTGACCGAGCCCAATATGCTCGAATTCCTCGACCAGCATAGGCACACCGTAGAGCTTGGCGGCGCCAGCGGCGGCAAAGGCCAAAGCGAGCAGTCCCCTGACGACCCAGAGGCTGACGGATTTCCAGCGCGACGGCGCCGCGGCAACTGCAACTGACATTGATGACTCCCGAGTTGTTCGTAAGGCCGGACCGCGGCCACCCGACCGATCGGCGGCTGGCCCGCGGCTTTCGGTGGTCTAAATTCGGGAGTAAGATGAAAAGAACAAGTAGGATGCTTTTTGTGAGGTAGTATGAAAAAACTGACTATTGAGCCCGCCGAGCCTCCGGTGGCGTCCGAGCCGTGCAACGGCGACCTGTCCGCGCAATTTCATCGCGCGCTGTCGGTGCTGGCCGGGAAATGGAAGGGCGACATCCTCTGGCAATTGGTCGAGCGCAAGCGGCGATTCGGCGAGCTGCGCCAGTCGATCCCCGGCGTAACCCAGCACATGCTGACCACGCAGCTGCGCGATCTCGAGGCCAACGGTCTCGTCAAGCGCACGGTCTATCCCGAGGTGCCGCCTCGGGTTGAGTACGAGATGACGCCGTCCGCCAAGGCGCTCAAGCCGGTGTTCGACGAGCTGTACCGGTGGGCGCAGGAGCATGGCTTTCCGACCTCGGCACAAGGCACCGCGCAGCCGAAGCCGCAATCGGCCGATGCAGCCGAGCGCGAAAGCCAGCCGCGGAAGGCGGATCGGCGCTCAAGGTGATGACGACAAGGTGACGAGCCCGACGGGGCACTGTGATCGACCGCATAGCCGCAGGCACTCCCGGTTTGCCACCCCAACCACTATCTTTGATGATCGCCGTCCGGGCCTGAACCGGGACCGGTACAGGTTTCCGGGTTGTAAGATGAGTTTTCCGCTCGTCTCTGCTTCAATCCCCCGAAATCCTTGGCTTCCGGGTTCCCCACTGGCAATCAGTTGCGCTTCAGGCAAGGATGACGAGGAATCGCCAAGCAATCGCATTGCGTCGGAGTGACCATGACCAATCCCGCCACGACCTCCCTGCTCGACCGCGCCAATCTAGACCGCGATGCTGTCCGCCGCGAGGTGTCCCGCGGCCTTGAAGGCGCCGACGACGGCGAGCTGTTCCTGGAGTTCGGGCAGACCGAGGCGCTGGTGTTCGACAACGGAAGGCTGAAGCAGGCGACCTATGACACCTCGCAGGGCTTCGGCCTGCGCGCGGTCAAGGACGACGCGGTCGGCTATGCGCATTCCTCCGACGTCTCGATCCCGGCGCTGATCCGCGCCGCGGATGCGGTCGCGGCCGTGCGCGGCGGCTATGCCGGCACTTTCGCCGCGGCGCCCGCCCACACCAACATCAAGCTCTATGGCGACGAGAACCCGCTGGACGGCCCGGCGTTCGAGGCCAAGGTCAAGCTGCTCGGCGAGATCGACGCCTATGTCAGGGACAAGGACCCGCGGGTGCGTCAGGTCTCGGCCAGCCTCACCGCGACCTGGCAGGTGGTCGAGATCCTGCGGCCCGACGGCGAGAGCTATCGCGACATCCGCCCGCTGGTGCGCGTCAACATCTCCGTCGTCGCCGGCCAGGGCGACCGCCAGGAGAGCGGCAGCAAGGGCTATGGCGGCCGCGAGGGCTATGCCCGCTTCATCGAGACCAAGGCCTGGCGCGACGCCGCCGACGGCGCGCTGCGCGAGGCGCTGGTCAATCTCGAATCGGTGCCGGCGCCCGCCGGCGAGATGGACGTGGTGCTCGGCGCCGGCTGGCCCGGCGTGATGCTGCATGAGGCCGTCGGCCACGGGCTCGAGGGCGACTTCAACCGCAAGCAGACCTCCGCCTTTGCCGGCCTGATGGGCCAGCAGGTCGCCGCCAAGGGCGTCACCGTGGTCGACGATGGCACCATGGCCTCGCGCCGCGGCTCGCTCTCGATCGACGACGAGGGCACGCCGACCAACCGCACCGTGCTGATCGAGGACGGCATTCTGGTCGGCTACATGCAGGACCGCCAGAACGCCCGGCTGATGGGCATGAAGCCGACCGGCAACGGTCGTCGGCAGAGCTATGCCCATGTGCCGATGCCGCGCATGACCAACACCTACATGCTGTCGGGCGACCGCGACCCGGCCGAGATCATCGCCTCGGTGAAGAACGGCATGTACGCCGCCAATTTCGGCGGCGGCCAGGTCGACATCACCTCGGGCAAATACGTGTTCCAGTGCACCGAGGCCTACAAGATCGAGAACGGCAAGCTCGGCGCGCCGCTGAAGGGCGCCATGCTGATCGGCAACGGACCGACCGATCTCCACAGGATCACCATGATCGGCAACGATCTTGCGCTGGATACGGGAATCGGCACCTGCGGCAAGAACGGCCAGGGCGTGCCGGTCGGCGTTGGCCAACCGACGCTCAGGATGGAACGGATTACGGTCGGAGGAACGGGCTAGTGAGCAGCGGAAACGAAGTCGTGACGGCCAAGCCGACCAGCTGGCGCGGGCAGGCCGTGCAACTGGCCGCGATCGTGGCCGTCGTGTTCCTCGCCAAGGGCGCGATCGCCGAGCCGTTCTACGTGCCGTCGGGATCGATGGAGCCGACGCTGCTGATCGGCGACGCGCTGGTCGCCTCGAAATATCCCTATGGCTACGGCGCGGCCTCGCTGCCGATCCAGATCACGCTGCCTGAAACCGGCCGCGTGTTCGGCGAGACGCCGAAGCGCGGCGACGTCGTCGTGTTCCGCTGGCCGGGCGACCGCTCGCAGGCCTGGGTCAAGCGCGTGGTCGGGCTGCCCGGCGACCGCATCCAGATGCGGCAGGGTCAGCTCTTCATCAACGATCATGCGGCGACGCTGAAGCCCGACGGCACCGGCTTCGCCGAAGACGATCGCGGCGGCGGCGAGGAGGCGTATCGCTATATCGAGGCGCTGCCGAACGGCGTCAACCACGCGATCTTCAAGATTCGCGACAACGGCCGGCTCGACAACACCCAAGAGGTGACGGTGCCGCCGGGCAAACTGTTCGTGCTCGGCGACAACCGGGACAATTCCGCCGATAGCCGCGTGCCGGTGCGCGACGGCGGCGTCGGCCTCTTGCCGATCGACAATCTGATCGGCCGCGCCGACGCCGTGGTCGGCTCCTGGGACCTCGGCATCCGCAGCCAGCCGGTCTGGACCTGGCTCTCAGGCTTCCGCCTCGCGCGCTTCTTCACCTCGGTGCAGTAGACGCGTAGCCCGGATGGAGCGCTGCGCAATCCGGGATCTCCCACTCGGCAAGATGTCCCGGATTTCGCTTCGCTCCATCCGGGCTACATTCCTTGCGGGATGATAGTCGTGACCTTCGACGACATCAGGCACATCGCGCTGGCGTGGCCGGAGGTCGAGGACGGCTCTTCCTACGGCACGCCGGCGCTGAAGGTGCGCAACAAGATGCTGGTGCGGCTCAAGGAGGACGGCGACAGCCTGGTGATGCCGGGCGTCCCGCCGGATGAGCGCGACATGCTGGTCGAGCATCAGCCCAAAGTGTTTTACTTCACCGATCACTACCGCGATTATCCGACCGTGCTGATCCGCCTGTCCAAGGCCAAACGCGCCACCGTCGAGCCGTTGCTGCGCCGGCACTGGCGCGCGCTGGCATCGAAGAAGGCGGTCCGGGACTACGACGCGACCGCCTCGTCGTGACGCAGGACGAATTCCTCGCAGCCACGCTGCGCAATCCGGCCAATCAAGCCATCACCGACGAGTTGTACCGCCTCGGCTTGCCCGATGCGTGGCTGGTCGCCGGCTGCCTGGTGCAGACCGTGTGGAACGTGCTGACCAGCCGGCCGCTCGATCATGGCATCAGCGACCACGACATCTTCTATTTCGATCCCGATACCTCATGGGAGGCCGAGGACGCGGTGATCCGCGAACTCAAGGCACGACTTGGCCATCTCGGTGTCGCGATCGAGGTGCGCAACCAGGCCCGCGTCCATCTCTGGTATCCCGACAAGCACGGCCTGCCCTACCCGGCGCTGTCGCGTTCGACCGACGGCGTCGATCGCTTCCTCACCGAAAACACGCAGATCGGCATCCGCCGCACCACGCGCGGCTATGACGTCTATGCGCCGAACGGTTTCGACGATGTCGCCGGCATGATCGTGCGGCCGAACCGGACCGCGAACTTTTCGCCGGCGAACTATGCGACGAAGGCGGCGCGCTGGAAGGCGCTCTGGCCCGAGATCACGGTGCTGGGGGCGGAGTAGCCCGTCGTCGCGTAGCCCGGATGAAGCGCAGCGAAATCCGGGGCAGGCCCATCCACGGTGAGCGCGGTCCCGGATTACGCTTCGCTCCATCCGGGCTACGGATTCACCGCACCACGCCCGACGTGAACCCCGCCTTGCGGCGCGGCGGCTTGATCTCTTTCTTCAGGAAGCAATGCGCGTCGCGGCCGGCATAGCCGGGCCGGGCGTAAGTCCATGCGCGGCACTTGTTGTCGGCGGTGCAGGCGGCCTGACAGGCCTCGTCGCCGTCGCTGCTCTTCAGTTCGAAATTCTTGTAGTCGCCGCCGAGCCGGTCGATCGAGGTTTCGATGGCGCCGTTGCGCGGTTCGACCACACCCGCGCCGCGCACCCCGGAGACGCAGCAGACGTTCTGCACCCGTGGCGGCACGGTGCTCTTCAGCCAGCACACCGCCCCATTATTGGCGTCGGTCGGATAGTTGAAGCTCCAGGCGCGGCAACGGCGGTCACGCTCGCAGGTCAGCGCGCAATCGGCCGGATCGCCCGTCGTCACCGGCGCGTTGAGATAGTCGCCGCCGGGGCGGTCGAAATTGGTCTGCGCCAATGCCGGGCGCGCGACGACCGCGGCCGCAAGGACCGCAAACATCACCACACACGCCCTAAAGTGGCGGCCTATCCCCATGAGATTGCTTTCAAATTCGCGCAGCCCCGCGCGTTTAGCGGGGCGTCATTTGAACGCCATGAACCTGTACGGCGGATGAACGGCGGGTGCGACACCACCGCCGTTCGCGCGCGCCTCACGCCCGGATCGGATCCAAGCGGGGATTAGAAGGCGTATTCCTGATAGGCCGGTTCCACCGAGCCGTTCCAGGGACCGTTGAACTTCTCCAGCATCTCCTCCGCCGGCGAACGGCCGGCCTCGATGATACGCTCGAGCGGTTCGAGGAAGCGGCTCTCGTCGCGTCCGAGATGATCGATCCGGCCGCGCCGCCGCAATCCGGCATGCGACAGGATCAGGCACTCCTTGGCGATCTCGAACAGATAGCGGTCCTTGATCCGCGACTTGAAGCCGAAACGCGGCACGTCGTCACGCAGGGCCTGCCGCTCCGGCGCGGTCCAGTGGCGGACGATGTCCCAGGCGGCATCGAGGCTGTCATTGTCGTAGAGCAGCCCGACCCAGAACGCCGGCAGCGCCGGCAGCCGGCCCCACGGTACGCCGTCGGCGCCGCGCATTTCGAGGTAACGCTTCAACCGCACCTCGGGGAAGATCGTCGAGAGATGATTGGCCCAGTCCGACAAGGTCGGGCGCTCGCCCGGGAAGGCGGCATTCTTGCCGGCGAAGAAATCCCGGAACGAGGAGCCGGAGACGTCGATATATTCCTCGCCGCGCTTGACGAAATACATCGGAACGTCGAGCGCGTAATCGACATAGCGCTCGAAGCCCATGCCGTCCTCGAACGCGAACGGCACCATGCCGCTGCGCGCATTGTCGGTGTCACGCCAGATCTCGGAACGGAACGACAGGAAGCCGTTGGGCTTGCCTTCGGTGAACGGCGAATTGGCGAACAAGGCGGTCGCGATCGGCTGCAGCGCCAGCGACACCCGCAGCTTCTTCACCATGTCGGCTTCGGAGGAGAAGTCGAGATTGGTCTGTACCGTGCAGGTCCGGAACATCATGTCGAGGCCGTATTTGCCGACCTTCGGCATGTAGTTTCGCATGATCTTGTAACGCCCCTTGGGCATCACGGGGATCTGCGCGCGCGACCAGGACGGCGTCATGCCGAGGCCGAGGAAGCCGATGCCGAGCGGGGTTGCGATCTCCCGCACCTGTGCCAGATGCGCCATCAATTCCGACTGGGTCTGATGCACGGTTTCGACCGGCGCGCCCGACAATTCGAACTGCCCGCCCGGCTCGAGCGAGATCGCGCCGCCGCCGGTGACGTCATAGAGGCCGATGATGTTGCCGCGCTCCATGATCGGCTCCCAGCCGAGCAAGAGCTTCATGCCCTCGAGCAGCGCGCCGATGCCCTTGGCGCCTTCATAGGGCACGGGCTGATGGCCCTCGAGCGTGAACGGAGTCTTCTCGTGCTCGGTGCCGATCCGGAATTCGGACTCAGGCTTCACTCCGGCTTCAAGCCACGCCACGAGTTCGTCGCGCGACTGCAGCGGCGTCATGTCGATCTGGTCACGCGCCATAGATAATCCAACTCAAGGGCGCTTCGATCGAAGGCGCGCGGTGGCAGGGACATCCGCGCGCCACTACGGCTGCGGATGATGGAATCAGCAATATCATCGGGCAGGCACACCGTCTCGCGCGGGCGCAGCCTTGCTATCAGCCTTGGTCTCGTTCTTGACGTCGCCCTTGGCGTCGCCGCAGGCGCAGCCGAGCCGGTCGAGCAGACCGCACAGCCTGGTCGCGTCGGCGTCGGACAATTTGGAGCCGACATGCTTGTCGATCGCGGCGGAATAGGCGTTCCACATCTTCTTCTGCAGCTCGCGTCCAGCGTCGGTGATCTCGACGAACTGGCCGCGCTTGTCGATCTTGCATTCGCGCCGGGCGGCGAGCCCCTCGTCGACCAGCTTGTCGATCAGCCGCGAGGTCGAATATTGCGGGATCAGCATCTGGCGCTCGAGCTCGACCGGGCGCAGCTCGCCCGACGGTGCGCGCGACAGCTCGAGCAAGGCGTCATACCAGGCGAGCGGCGGAAAACCGGCCTTCTTCAAATCCTGCTCGACGCAGTCCAGCACCCGGCTCGGCACCCGCATCAGACGGATCCAGGCGGCCGTCGCCTCGCTCGATAGCTTGCGTTTCATGGTCTAGCTCATAGGGTCCCGGCACCGACTGTACCGCACTGAATGCATCTGCATCAATCTTGACTATTTCATGCAGGCGCATGTAGGCAATCCCTCTCCGGACGCCAAGAACAAGGGAAGGAATACCCCTATGAAGCTTTATTACACCCCCGGTGCCTGCTCCCTCTCCCCCCATATCGCCCTGCTCGAGGCCGGGCTGCCCTACGACCTGGTCAAGGTCGATCTCCGCGCCAAGAAGCTCGAAAACGGCGACGATTTCCTCCAGGTGAACCCCAAGGGCCAGGTGCCGGCGCTGGCGCTGGATACCGGCGAGATGGTCACCGAGGGGCCGATCATCATCCAGATGATCGCCGACAAGGCCGCCGATAAGAAGCTGGCGCCGGCGCGGGACTCCAACGAGCGCTACAAGCTGCTCGAATGGCTGAACTACACCACGACCGAGCTGCACAAGAATCTCGGCCCGATGTTCTCGCCCGTGCTCGCCGACGACGCCAAGGCCTTCTTCAAGGACCGCGCCATGGGCAAGTTCAAATATGTCGAGAGCCAGCTCGCCGGACGCGACTATTTGATGGGCAACCAGTTCACGGTCGCCGACGGCTACCTCTTCACCATGATCATGTGGGCGCAGGATCGGCTCGGCTTCGACTTCTCCGGCCTGCCGAACGTGACCGCCTACAAGGCCCGCGTCGCGGCGCGCCCGAAGGTGCAGGAGGCGCTGAAGAAGGAAGGCCTGCTCAAGGCGGCCTGAGCTCGCTCACAGCGACCGCGATAGAGCCGGGTCGGCCGATCCGGCTCTTTTTTGTTGTGGGTTCGCCGATCCTCTCTCTCGACACCGGAGGCGGAACGTCTCAATTTAACCTGCATTAAAGCGATTAATACTAAGTCGGTGTAGTTCCGGCTGAGGGCGTGGCCGTCCTTGTTCGAGCGATCCAACTGACCGACTATGACCTGCGGCGCGCCCTCCGCTCCAACTGGTCTAAAAATGTGACGATCGCCTTTACCCTTTTATTGACCAGCACCCTGGTTGGGCTGGCAACCAGTTTGTACTTTCGGGTTTGGACATTGATGCTGGAGTCGCCGCTGGTCGCGGTGCTCGCGGCGATCGTGCTCCAATCCGACGGCTTTTCCTTTGCCACCGGCGCGCCGGTCGTCGTCGCCTGTCTTGCCTTCAACCAGTTCGCCTATCTCGCCGGCGCCTGGCTCTCGCCGGAGACTGACGGCTCAATGGCGGAAGAAATTGACGGCCTGCCAGACCGTCGCGGCGAGCACAATATCCGCGGCCAGAACGAGTAGCGCGAGGCCGGCCCATGACGGGCCTTTGCCCCGCAGACGCAGCGGCTTCCACCGCCGCGACGGCGGCAACGAAGGCAACGGATCCTTCGCCACGACCTCCGCGGCATTTTCCCCGAGCGCAGAACTCATCGCACGACACCCTCACGCTGATCGTCGCCCCGGCGATCGACGAGCAAGAGTGATGCCAGCAGCGTGGTGCCAGTGGGGAACGAGCGTGGCGGGACTTTGACGCGCATGACCGTCGCACAACAGGATCAAGTCGGATCGATGACCGGCTTGATCCTGCGCGAGTTCGCTTCAGAAGTTTACGCCGCCTGCTTCTTCGGCGGGAAGCGGCCGTAGAAGGTTTCGCCCTTGGCGGCCATCTCCTCGAGCAGCTTCGGCGGCGTGAAGCGCGAGCCGTACTTCTTCTCGAAGCTGTGGCAGAGTGCGACGAAGTTCCTGGTGCCCATGAAGTCGATGTAGGACAGCGCACCGCCGGTGAAGGGCGCGAAGCCGAAGCCGAGGATCGAGCCGACATCGGCCTCGCGCACGTCGGTGATGACGTGATCCTCGACGGTGCGCGCGGCCTCCACCGCCTGCACCACCAGGAAGCGCTGCTTCAATTCCTCGACGCTGAGCGTGTCGGGATCGAGCTGCTTCGGCTGCAGATTGGCGAGCCCCGGCCACAGGCTCTTCTGGCCCTTGCCCTTCTCGGGATAGTCGTAGAAGCCCTTGCCGTTCTTGCGGCCGAAGCGGCCCTGCTTCTCGACCATCTCGACCATCAGCTTCTTCTGCGCCTGGTCGATCGCGTTGGGGCCGAGATCGGCCTCGGTCGCCTTGGTGATCTTCAGGCCGAGATCGAGCGCGACCTCGTCCTGCAGCGACAGCGGCCCGACCGGCATGCCGGCCATCTTGGCGGTGTTCTCGATCATCGCCGGCGGCACGCCCTCGAGCAGCATCTCGTTGCCCTCGGAGATGTAACGCATCACGCAACGGTTGGCGAAGAAACCCCTCGAGTCGTTCACCACGATGGGCGTCTTGCCGATCGCGCGCACATAGTCGAGTGCGGTCGCCAGCGCGACGTCGCCGGTGTTCTTGCCGAGGATGATCTCGACCAGCATCATCTTCTCGACCGGCGAGAAGAAGTGGATGCCGATGAACTTGCCCTGGTCCTTGAACTCCTCGGCCAGCGAATTGATCGGCAGCGTCGAGGTGTTGGAGGCGAAGATCGCGCCCGGCTTCAACAGCGGCTGGGCCTTGGCATAGGTATCCGCCTTGACCTTGCGATCCTCGAACACCGCCTCGATGACGAGGTCGCAGTCCGAGATCACGTTGTAGTCTGATGTGGCCGAGATCCGCGCCAGGATGGCATCGGCCGCGTCCTGCTTCATCCGTCCCTTGGCGATCAGGCCGTCGACCACGGTCTTGGCGTGGCCCTTGCCCTTGTCGGCGCTTTCCTGGTCGCGATCGACCAGCACGACGTCGATGCCGGCCTGCGCCGAGACATAGCCGACACTGGCGCCCATGAAGCCGGCGCCGATCACGGCGAGCTTCTTGACCTTGGTCGGCGGCACGCCCGCCGGGCGGCGGGCGCCCTTGTTCAGTTCCTGCATCGACAGGAACAGCGACCGGATCATCGCCGCCGCTTCCTTCGAGCGCAGCACCTTGGTGAAGTAGCGCGACTCGACCCGCAGCGCGGCGTCGATCGGAAGCTGCAGGCCCTCATAGACGCAGCTCATGATGGCGCGCGCGGCCGGATAATTGTCGTAGGTCTCGCGGCGATAGATCGCGTTGCCGGCCGGGAACATCTGCATGCCCATCTTGGAGAAGACGGGGCCGCCGGGCAGCTTGAAGCCCTTCTCGTCCCACGGCGCGACCGCCTTGCCGCCGCCCTTGATCCAGTCCTTCGCGGCCTTGATCAGGTCGGCTGCCGGCACCACCGCGTGAATCAGGTTGAGTGCCTTGGCGCGGGTGAGATTGACCGCCTCACCCTTGAGCAGCAATTGCATCGCGTCCGCCGGCTGCACAAGACGCGGCACGCGCTGGGTGCCGCCGGCGCCGGGGAACAGGCCGACCTTGATCTCGGGCAGGCCGAGCCGGGTCTTCGGGTTCTCGGCCGCGACGCGGTAGTGGCAGGCCAGCGTGATCTCGAAGCCGCCGCCGAGCGCAAGGCCGTTGATCGCGGCGACCCACGGCTTGCCCGAGGTCTCGATCGCGCGGAACGACTGCGACATCTGGCGGCTCTGCTCGAACAGCATCTGGTTCGCGGCTTCCTCGCCCTTCTCCTTGAAAAGCTGCGCGTAAGAGTGGTTCATGCCCTCGAGCATCGAGAGGTCGGCGCCGGCGCAGAACGCCTCCTTCGCCGAGGTGATCACGACACCCTTGATCGCAGGATCGCTGGTCGTCTGCTTGATGATCTCGCCGATCTCCTGGGTCGAGATCTCGTCGAACACGTTCATCGAACGATCAGGGATGTCCCAGGTGACGAGCGCAATGCCGTCGGCGTCGACGTCGAACTTGAAATTCTTGTAAGCCATGTTGCTCGCTCCCCTCGCCTCAGACGCGCTCGATAATGGTGGCGGTGCCCATGCCGCCGCCGATGCACAGCGTCACGAGCGCGGTTTCCTTGTTGGTGCGCTCGAGCTCGTCGAGCACGGTGCCGAGGATCATCGCGCCGGTCGCCCCTAACGGATGGCCGAGCGCGATCGCGCCGCCATTGACGTTGATCTTGGCGTTGTCGATGTCGAACGCCTGGATGTAGCGCAGCACCACCGAGGCGAAGGCCTCGTTGAGCTCGAACAGGTCGATGTCCGACTTCTTCATGCCGGAGCGCTCGAACAGCTTTTCGGTGACGTCGACCGGGCCGGTCAGCATCATCGCGGGCTCCGAGCCGATATTGGCGAATGCGCGGATCTTCGCCCGCGGCTTCAACCCGTGCTTGGCGCCCGCCTCCTTGCTGCCGAGCAGCACGGCGCCGGCGCCGTCGACGATGCCGGAGGAATTACCGGCGTGATGCACGTAATTGACCTTCTCGACCTCGGGATGCGACTGGATCGCCACCGCGTCGAAGCCGGCCATCGCCGCCATCGCCGCGAAGGACGGCTGCAGCTGCGCCAGCGACTGCATCGTCGTGGTCGGGCGCATGTGCTCGTCCTTGGCGAGGATGGTCAGGCCGTTGACGTCCTTGACCGGCACCACCGACTTGCCGAAGCGGCCCTCGTCCCAGGCCTTGGCCGCGCGCTGCTGGCTCTGCACCGCGTAAGCGTCGACGTCGTCACGCGAGAAACCGTATTTGGTCGCGATCAGATCGGCCGAGATGCCCTGCGGCATGAAATAGGCCGGCACCGCCATCGAGGGATCCATCGGCCAGGCGCCGCCGGAGGCGCCGATGCCGACGCGGCTCATCGATTCCGCGCCGCCACCGATCACGAGCTCATGCTGGCCGCTCATGATCTGGGCTGCGGCGAAGTTCACGGCATCGAGGCCGGAGGCGCAGAAGCGGCTGATCTGCACGCCCGGCACCTTCTCGCCGAGGCCGGCGTTCAGCGCCGCGAAACGGGCGATGTCCGAGCCGGCCTCGCCGACCGGGTCGACCACGCCGAGCACGACGTCGTCGACGGAATCCTCGGGAAGACTGTTGCGCTCCTTGAGCGACTTCAGCGGCACCGTGGCGAGCGCCAGCGCGGTGACCTCGTGCAGTGCGCCGTCGGCCTTGCCGCGGCCGCGCGGGGTACGAACGTGATCGTAGATGTATGCCTCAGGCATGACGCCTCCTTGATATGAGGATCATAATATATACGGAAGGACACGCCGCCGCAGCAGTGCGGCGGCAATTTTTCAAGGCTTTCTTGTTTGACGCGTTTTCTTCACGCGAACCGGTCTCCACTTCGCTGGAAAACGCTTCAGAACGCTTCCGCGGCCAATTCCATCGTGGTGGCGCTGCCGCTCTGGATCCGGGCCAGATGCACGGCGGTCTCCGGCAGCAACTTCTCCATGAAGAAGCGGCCGGTCACGAGCTTGGTGTTGAGGTACGGCGTGGTGCTGGCGGCGGCCTTGTCCTGCGCCACCTTGGCCATCTTCGCCCACATGTAGCCGAGCGCGACGAGGCCGAACAATTTCATGTAGTCGGTCGCCGCGGCGCCGGCATTGTCGGGCTTGGCCAGCGCGTTCTGCATCAGCCAGCCGGTGGCCTGCTGCAGATGGCCGAGTGCGGTGGAGAGCGGGGTGATGAACGGCTTCATAGCCTCGTCGGCACCATGCTCCTTGGCGAAAGCGCCGACCTCGCCGAAGAACGCCATTGCGGCACGGCCGCCGTCGCGCGGCAGCTTGCGGCCGACCAGGTCGAGCGCCTGGATGCCGTTGGCGCCTTCATAGATCATCGCGATGCGCGCATCGCGCACGAACTGCTCCATGCCGTGCTCGGCGATGTAGCCGTGGCCGCCGAACATCTGCTGCGCCGAGACCGTGTTGGCGAACCCGGTGTCGGTTAGGACGCCCTTCAGCACCGGCGTCATCAGGCCCATGTGATCGTCGGCAGCCTGGCGATCCCCAGCGTCGTTGGAGCGGTGCGCGACGTCGCTCTTCAGCGCGGTCCACACCACCATGGCGCGCGCTGCCTCGTTGAAGGCGCGGATGGTGAGCAGCGTGCGGCGCACGTCGGGATGCACGATGATCGGATCGGCCGGCTTCTCGGGTTCCTTCACGCCGGTCAGCGAGCGGCCCTGCAGGCGCTCGCGGGCATAGGCGACCGCGTTCTGATAGGCGACCTCGGACTGCGCGAGGCCCTGCACGGCGACGCCGAGGCGAGCCTCGTTCATCATCACGAACATGCCCTGCATGCCCTTGTTCTCTTCGCCGATCAGCCAGCCGGTGGCGTTGTCGTAGTTCATCACACAGGTGGAATTGCCGTGGATGCCCATCTTGTGCTCGATCGAACCGCAGCTGACGCCGTTGCGAGCCCCGAGCGAGCCGTCGGCATTGACCAGCACCTTCGGCACCACGAACAGCGAGACGCCCTTGATGCCGGCCGGCGCGCCTTCGATGCGCGCCAGCACCAGATGGATGATGTTCTCAGTGAGGTCGTGCTCGCCGGCGGAGATGAATATCTTGGTGCCCGTGATCTTGAAGCTGCCGTCGGCCTGGCGCACCGCCTTGGTGCGGAGCAGGCCGAGATCGGTGCCGCACTGCGGCTCGGTCAGGTTCATGGTGCCGGTCCACTGGCCGGCGACCATCTTCGGCACATAGGTCTGCTTCTGCTCGGGGGTGCCGTGCACCAGGAGCGCCGCGGTCGCGCCCATGGTCAGCCCGCCATACATCGAGAACGCCATGTTGGCGGAGATCTGGAATTCGTTGACCGCCTGCGAGAGCGTCACCGGCAGGCCCTGGCCGCCGAATTCCGTCGGCGCCGAGAGGCCGAGCCAGCCGCCTTCGGCGACCTGCTTGAAGGCTTCCTTGAAGCCCTTCGGCGTGGCGACGCTGCCGTCGTCATTGCGCTTGCAGCCTTCGAGATCGCCTGTGCGATTGAGCGGCTGCAGCACCTCTTCGCTGAGCTTGGCGGCCTCGCCGAGGATCGCCTCGCGTACATCGGCCGAGGCATCGGTGAAGCCGGGAAGATTGCCGTAGCGGTCGATCTGGAAAACGTCGTTGAGCAGGAAGCTGACGTCTTCGACGGGGGCTTTGTAGGTTGGCATGCTGGTCTCCCGGCTGGCACGTGGCCGCATATGCGACGACGCTGCGCAGCGTGTCCTTGGGTTGTTGGAGCGGACCTTATCCGGTTCCGGAGGTCCGCGGCAGATGCTATCGCGACTGTGATTGCGACGTTGCGCCGCTTTGCTTCATCAACTCCTCGCCCATCATCCGATGCAGCAGGTTGATCGCCTTGAGCGGACGCACCATCACCTTGAAATGCGTGATCCGGCCGTCACCATCGAATGTGATGATGTCGACGCCGTTGAGCTTGATGCCGTCGATCTCGTTCTCGAATTCGAGCACCGCGCCGGCGTCATTGCGCCACTCGCCGAGATACTTGAAGGTCGGGCCGCCGAGCACCTTGGCGGCGCTGGTGAGATATTTGAAGGTGATGTCGCGGCCGCGCTGCGGCGTGTGCACGACCGGGCTTTCGAACACCGCGTCGGGATGCAGCAGGTCCCACAGGGCGGCGGTGTCGTGGGACTTCATGTAGGCGTACCACTTGTCGAGGCCCGGCTTGCTCATTCGGACGTCTCCTGCGGCGGGGTTAAGAAGCCTGGACATCGGCGCACGCGACAGCGGCACGCCGATCACCATATGCATATTGACGCATATGCACACTAACGCATAAAGTCAAGCGAACTTCAGAATGACCTTTTGGGGAACTGAGATGGAGGTGGGCGTTGGCACTCGGTGACGCAATCCTTGCCTGCCTCACGGAACGTCCGATGACGGGCTATGAGCTCGCCAAGACGTTCGATGCGTCGATCGGCTTCTTCTGGAAGGCCGACCATCAGCAGATCTACCGGGAGCTCTCGCGGCTGCGCGACAAGGGGCACGTCCAGGGCCGCGAGGTGGTGCAGTCCGGCAAGCCCAACAAGCTGGTCTATACCCTGACCGCCGAAGGCCGCGCGGCACTGAAGCACTGGGCAGCGCGCCCGAGCGTGCCGCCCTCGATCAAGGACGACCTTCTGGTCCGGCTCTATGCGCTCGACTGCGTCGACATCGAGCCGCTGCGCAACGACCTGATGGCGCGGCTGGAGCATCATCGCGATCGCTATGAGCGCTACGAGCGCCTGCTCAACAAGCGCTTTCCCGACGGCACCGCGCCGCCGGCCGATGTCGGCAAGATGCTCAGCCTGCGCCTCGGCATGCGCCATGAGCGCATGGTGGTGGAATGGTGCGAGGAGGCGCTCGACGCGCTCTCGGCGATGTCCGGCCGCAGCAACGTGCTGCCGCTCGACGACGGCAAGCGCGAAAGCAACGGCTAGAAACAAATCTCCAACCTCCCCTTGAAAAGGGGAGGTCGCTTTGCTCGCAGAGCAAAGCGGGTGGGGATCATCGCTCTCCACACGCAGCAGTGTGTGCGGCAAACCCCCATCCCGACCTTCCCCTTTCAGGGGGAAGGAGAAGAGGAGCAGCACCGCAGGGCATTGTCCTGATCCGGCGCAACAGGTTCCCGGATTCCCTAACTTTAGCGCCCGTCGGCCGCATTCCTTAACCCGTTATTTACCGTGACGGGAAAAAGTCAGCAGCTGAGGCAGACGCCCGGCGCAGAATTCGATTGTCTCTTGACGAGAATGCGCGGGGAGGCTGCGGGCGCAGGGTGTAGCGCCGGAGTCGGGACCGGACGGAATCATGAATTCGCGCGTATCGTGGAGTGTTGACGGCATCGATCCCTCCGTCCGCGACAGGGCCGAGGCGGCTGCGCGCCGCGCCGGGATGTCGCTGAACGACTGGCTCAACTCCACCGTCGGTGAACCGAGCCCGCCGGATTGGCGCATGGAGCAACGGCAGCCGATGCCGAGCCGGGAAAGCCGCGAGGTCGCCGATATCCACCAGCGGCTCGACGCCATCACCCGCCAGATCGAACAGATTGCAAAGCCTCTGACGCGCGCCGAAGCGGTGCGCGCCGAAGTGCCGCGCGGCCAGCCCGCCGTCGCGCGGCAGCTGAACGACGCGATTTCGCGCCTCGATGCCCGGCTGTCGCAAATTTCGCGGCCGCAACCGGCGCGCGAGCCGCAGCCACAGCCGATGCGTGAGTCGCAGATGCAGCGCGAGCCGCAGATGCATGACCGGCAACTGGAGGAGAGGCTGCGCCAGGCGGAGGCGGTCGAGCGCGCCGCAGCCCAGGTCTATCGCCCCTCGCCGCCACTGAGCCCGGCCTCGTTCGATTTCGCGATCGCGGAGATCGCCGCGCGCCAGAACGAGCTCGACGTATCAGCGCAACGCCAGATGCCGCCGCGCGGCGCGCCGCCGATGCCGCAATCGGCGCCGCCGATGGCCGCCTATGCGCCACCGCCGCCTGCCGGGCCCGACTTCTCCTCGCTCGAGCGTCAGCTGCTCAAGATCACGAGCCAGATCGAGGCGCTGCAGCGGCCCGACCATATTGAACAGTCGATCGCGGCCTTCCGCGGCGAGCTTGCGGAAATCCGCCAGGCGATCACCGAGGCGATGCCGCGCCGGGCGATCGAGTCGATCGAGAACGAGATCCGCTCGCTGCATCACCGGATCGACGAGCTCCGCCAGGAGGGCCGCAACGGCCAGGGCCAGGCGATCGCCGGCATCGAACGCGCGCTGTCGGAGATCCGCGAGTCGCTGCGCACGCTCACGCCCGCCGAGCAGCTCACCGGCTACGACGAGGCAATCCGCAATCTCGGCGCCAAGCTCGACATGATCCTGCGCGCCAACGACGATCCGTCGACGGTGCATCAGCTCGAGAGCGCGATCGCCGCGCTGCGCGCCATCGTCTCCAACGTCGCCTCCAACGACGCGCTGCTGCAGCTCTCCGGGGACGTGCATGCGCTGGCCGCGAAGGTCGACCAGCTGTCGCAGATGTCGCGCGCCGAGACCCATGGCGATGCCTTCGCCGGGATCGAGCAGCGCATTGCCGCATTGGCCGCGACGCTGGAGACCCGCGAGCGGCCGGCCGGCTACGACAACACCGATGCCATCGAAGGCGCCCTGCGCTCGCTGTCGGAGCGGATCGACCGTCTGCAGGTCGGCAACGACAGTTCGTCGGCATTCACCCATCTCGAGCAGCGCGTCTCGTATCTGCTCGAGCGCCTGGAGTCCGCCGACCAGCGCTCCGGCAATCTCGGCCGGGTCGAGGAAGCGCTGCATGACATCATGCGGCACCTCGAGGCGCAGCACGCCCACATCGCCTCGCTCGCCGACGCCGCCCGCAACGTCAACACCTCCTCGCCGCAGCCGATGATGGACAGCGGCATCGTCGACATGGTGAAGCGCGAGCTGTCCGACATCCGCTTCAGCCAGTCGGAGACCGACCGCCGCACCCAGGATTCGCTGGAGACCGTTCACAACACGCTCGGCCATGTCGTCGATCGTCTCGCGATGATCGAGAACGATCTGCGTACGGTGCGCACCGCGCCGCCTGCTCCCGCGCCGGCCGAACCGCGGATGGAAGCTCCGCGGATGGAAATGCCGCGCGCGGCGATGTCGCAGCCGGTCGCGCAGCCCAAAGCTGAAGCGTACAAGCCTGAATCGTACAGGCCCGAATTGCCCAATCCTGCGCTGGCGCAGGAGCACTTCATGTCCGCGCCGCGCGAATTCCATGCCGCGCAGCCGGTCGAGAGCGCGCCGCCGCCGCCGCCGCTGCCGCCGCGTGCGATCAGCGAGATCCTCGAGCCGCATGCGGCGTCCGCACGCGCCGCGATCGCGCCGGACCTGCCACCGGATCATCCGCTCGAACCGGGCACACGCCCCTCCGGCCGCGTCGCTTCGCCGTCGGAGCGGATCGCGGATTCCGAGCGCGCGATCTCTGATCTTCCCGCCGGCAAGAAGGAGCCGGTCTCGACATCGAGCTTCATCGCCGCCGCACGCCGCGCCGCGCAGGCCGCTGCCGCGCAACCCGTCAACGAGAAGGCGGCGCGCGCCGCGAGCAAGGCTGCAGCCAAGGCCAAGGAGAAGGCCGACAAGGCCGCGAAGGCGGCTGCCGCCAAGGCCGGCACGGCCGCGGCCGGCGCGACGGCGACTGGCGCGCCGGAGGCGCAGCCTTCGACCATCACCTCCAAGATCCGTTCGCTGCTGGTCGGCGCGAGCGTGGTCGTGATCCTGCTCTCGACCGCCAAGATGGCGATGAACCTGCTCGACACCAGCTCCGCGCCGCAGGTGCCGACGATCGAGCACAGCGAGCCGGCCACGCCGCCCATGCAGCCGCCTGCCGAGAATTCCTTCGCGCCCGCCCCGGCTGCGCCGTCCGGCGGACCCGGACCGTCAGTGCCCGGGCCGTCGATGACCTCGCCGACCCCGCTCGGCCGCCAGTCCAACAATACTCCGGCGCCGAACACGCTCGACAGCGCGCAGGTGACGATCCCACCGGCAATCGCGCCCGCACCCGCCGCCGCGCCTGAGCCGACCGCGGCGCCAACAGCCGCCGCCAACGACGTCACCGGCACGATTCCGACCGCGCCGCCGCTCGGCGGCAAGCTCGCCATGGTCCAGATCCCGGCGGGCGAGAAGCTGCCCGATGCGATCGGTGGTCCGGCGCTGCGCAGCGCCGCGATCAAGGGCGATGCGGCCGCGGCCTATGAAGTCGGCGTCCGCTTTGCCGAGGGCAAGGGCGTGACCACCAATGTCGACGAAGCCGCCAAATGGTATGCCCGCGCAGCGCAGGCCGGCGTGGTGCCCGCGATGTTCCGGCTCGGCACCTTCTACGAGAAGGGCCTCAGCGTGAAGCGCGACTTCGATGTGGCACGACGCTACTACGTGCAGGCCGCCGAGCGCGGCAACGCCAAGGCGATGCACAATCTCGCCGTGCTCGACGCCGATGGCGGCGGCAAGGGCGCCGACTACAAGAGCGCCGCGCAATGGTTCCGCAAGGCGGCCGATCGCGGCGTTGCCGACAGCCAGGTCAATCTCGGCATCCTCTATGCCCGCGGCATCGGTGTCGAACAGAACCTCGCCGAGTCCTTCAAGTGGTTCAGCCTCGCGGCCGCGCAGGGCGACGCCGATGCCGGCCACAAGCGCGACGATATTGCCAAGCGGCTCGACCCGCAGTCGCTGGCCGCAGCGAAGCTGGCGATCCAGACCTTCACCGCCGAGCCGCAGCCGAGCGATGCGGTCAACGTGCCGGCGCCCGCCGGCGGCTGGGACGGCGCGGCCGCGCAGCCCGCCGCGGCGAAGCCGGTCAAGCAGCCCTCGAAGCGGACCGCGGCGCTCGCCGCTCCAGCTCACTAGGTTCGAGACGGCTGCGGCGCCCCGACGGCGCCGCTGTCCTATACCTCCGGCCTTCGGCCGTGTAGACAGGCGCGCAGTTCCGCGCCGTCGGGGCGCGCGTTCCGGAGGGTCAGGCTTGTCTGTCGACGATCGCCAGGATGATGGAACGGGCCACCGTTCGTCGCCGACCGGTCCCCGCGTTGCGCCGCCGCGGCAGGCGCCGTCTCCATTCGCCCCGCGCCCTTCGGCCTCGCCTCCGCCGACGCCGCAAGGGAACGTGGCATCGCCGCCCCGCGCGTTCCGGTTCTCGCTCTGGTCCATCATCATCTTCGTGCTGCTGCTGTCGAGCGTCGCCATCCAGGCTTACCGGGACCTGTCGACGCCGGGCGCCTGGGACTTCTGGCGCGAGACCTACATCGCGGCCAGCATGACGTCCGCGGTGATTCCCGACGTTGACATCGACGGATCAGGCCGCGGCCGGCGGGCCCTTGCGATCAGCGGCAAGATCGGCTCGGCCAGCGCGAGCTGGTTCCGCGACCGGCTCAGCGAGGCGCGTCTCGCACCAGGCGACGTCGTGCTGCTGTCGTCGCCGGGCGGCGCGCTGAACCAGGCCGCCATCATGGGCGAGGTCATCCGCACGCGAGGGCTGGTCACCGCGGTCGCCACCGCCGGCGCCTCGGGCAAGCTCCGCCCCGCGTCCTGCGCCAGCGCTTGCGTCCTGGTCTATGCCGGCGGCCAGACCCGCTATGGCATCGCGGGCTCGCGGCTCGGCGTGCATCGCTTCACGACGAGCACGCCGGTCAGCGATCCCCTCGCCGAGGCACAACGCATCCAGGGCATGGTGCTGGGCTACATGACCAAGATGGGCGTCTCCTCCGCGATCGTCGAGGCGATGTCGCAAACCTCCGATATCCGCTGGCTGAACCCGAAGGAAGCGCTCGCGCTGAACCTGATCACCAAGCCGGTCGATCGGCCGTGAGGCGACACAGGCGTCATTAATCTGAATTATCAACCACGTCCGCAGACGGCGGCCAGGTGCGGCGAAAAATGCCCTCGGGAGCGGATTCTTTAGTCCCTCCCCCCGCCGATTTCAGTTATGCAAGAACGCGGCAATCGACCCGCGTTCGCCTGCGTCTTGCGCGCCGACCGGATTCGTTCAGCCGGAGAATGCCCGACCAGAACGACATCACGCCGTGATGCGGCCTTGTGCCGAGTTCGCGGCGAACCGACAAGAAGCGACGCGCGTGCAGCTCTATCTCCCGATCGCCGACATTCCGGTCAATGTCTTCCTCATCCTGGCGATGGGTGCGGCGGTTGGATTCGTCTCCGGCATGTTCGGCATCGGCGGCGGCTTCCTGATGACGCCGCTGCTGATCTTCGTCGGCATCGCGCCCGCGGTCGCGGTTGCCTCCGTCGCCAGCCATATCGCGGCCTCCTCGTTCTCCGGCGCCATTTCCTATTGGCGCAGACGCGCGATCGATCCGCTGCTGGCGGCGGTGCTGCTGGTCGGAGGCACGCTCGGCACCACGTTCGGGGTGTGGACCTTCACCTTCCTGCGCTCGCTCGGCCAGCTCGACCTGATGATCGCGCTGTCCTACGTCATCCTGCTGACGACGGTCGGTGGGCTGATGTTCTGGGAAGGTTTGCGCGCGATGCTGCGCGTCCGCCGCGGCGGTCCGATCGCGCTGCGCAAGCCCGGCAGCCATGGCTGGATCCACGGCCTGCCCCTGAAGCTGCGCTTCAAGCGCTCCAAGATCTATCTCTCCGTCATCCCGGTGGTCGTGGTCGGACTCGCGATCGGCTTCATCGGCGCCGTGATGGGAATCGGCGGCGGCTTCATCCTGGTGCCGCTGATGATCTATGTGCTGCGGGTGCCGACCTCGACCGTGATCGGCACCTCGATGGTGCTCACCCTCGTCACCATGGTGTTCGCAACCATGCTGCACGCGGTGACCAACCATCTGGTCGACGCCGTGCTGGCGCTGATCCTGATGGTCGGCGGCGTCACCGGCGCGCAGTTCGGCGCCCGCGCCGGGCAGAAGATCCGCGGCGAGCATCTGCGCCTGCTGCTCGGCCTGCTGGTGCTCGCGGTCGGCATCCGCTTTGCGGTGGAGCTGGTGATCCGGCCGCAGGACCTCTACAGCATCCGCGAAACCGGCGGAGCCCCGCCATGAGGCTGCGCGCGGCGCTCGCGATCATCGGTCTCGCCGCCGCCAGCCTGGCGGCCGCGCCCGCTCATGCCGAGCGGCTGATCGTGTCGGTCTCCAACCACCGCGTCACAGTGACGCCGAACTATTCCGGCGGCGAGCTCGTGCTGTTCGGCTCGGTCGAGAAGGACGACAAGACGCCGGCCAATCGCAACAATTACGATCTCGTCGTCACGGTGTCCGGCCCGCGCGCCGACATGGTGACGCGGCGCAAGGAGCGCAAATTCGGCATCTGGATCAACACCGACTCGCGCCAATTCCTGCAGGTGCCGGGCTATCTCGCGCTGTTCTCGAATCGCCCGTTCGACCAGATCGCCTCGCCCGAGGTGCAGCGGCGGCAGCAGCTCGGGCTCAACAACGTGCTGCTGATGCAGCGGGTCGGGCCCGACTATGCCGACGTGGTGCCAAACGACCCGTTCCGCAGCGCCTTCGTGCGGCTGCGCTCCGAGCACGGGCTGTACCGTGAGGCGACCTCGGCGGTGACCTTCCTGACCCCGACCCTGTTCCGCACCGGCATTCCGCTGCCGGCGGAGGTGCCGATCGGCACCTATAATGTCGAGATCAAGCTGTTTTCCGACGGCGCGCTGGTGACCAAGGCCGAGACCGCGTTCGAGATCGTCAAGGTCGGCTTCGAGCAATTCGTCGCCACCACCGCGCGGCATAACGGCCTTGTCTACGGCCTGATCACCGCGTTCATGGCGCTGATGACCGGCTGGATGGCCTCGATCGTGTTCCGCAAGGATTGATCTAGCCAGCCCTGCTTTGCAATGCGCTTTCGAACGCGTCGCTGAGGATCGAGAGGCCAAGATCGATCTCGTCGTCGCTGATCGTCAGCGGCGGTGCAATGCGGAATACGCTGCCCATGCCGGGCAACTGAACGATGTTGGTGCTCAGTCCAAGCTGCATGCAGCGCTGAGAGACACGCGTTCCGAGCGCTTCGTCAGGCTCCTTGCTGTAACGGTCGCGCACGATCTCGATGCCCTGCATCAGCCCCCTGCCGCGCACGTCACCGATGCATTCGAACCGGTTCTGAAGTGCGAGGAGCCCGTCCCTCAGCCGCGCGCCCGCTATCCTGGCGCGCTCGACCAATCTGTCGCGAAGGATGATCTCGATGACCTTCAGCCCGACCGCGGCCGGCATCGGGTCCGACACATGCGTCGTGTAGAACAGGAAACCGCGTTCGTGACACCGCTCTTCGATCTCGGCGGTGGTGATGACCGCAGCCAGAGGCAGCCCGGCACCGAGCGTCTTCGACAAGGTCAGGATATCAGGCACGACGCCGTCGCGCTCGAAAGCGAACATGGCGCCGGTTCTGCCGAGGCCGGTCTGCGCCTCGTCGATGATCAGCAGCATGCCGCGTGCCCGGCACAGCTCCTTCAACTCAGCAAGATAGCCTTCAGGCAGATCGATCAGCCCGCCGGAGCTGAGGATCGGCTCGGCGATCATGCAGGCAAGCGAGCCGGTCGATTGGCGATCGATCAGATCGAAGGCGTAGGCCAGCTCGGCCCGCCAGTCGGCCGCGTTGCCGAAGCGCGGGCGATAGGGGTTCGGCGTCGGGATCGCGAGCGAGCCGACCGGCGCCGGACCATAGCCCTTGCGGCCGGCCGAATAGGTCGTTCCGGCCGCGCCAGACGTCATTCCGTGCCAGGACTGTGCGAACGCGACGGTCTCGAAGCCGCCGGTGGCGAGCTTGGCCATCTTGATCGCAGCTTCATTCGACTCGCCGCCGGTGCTCAGCAGCATGACGCGATCAAGCCCCGGCGGCAGCAGGCCCGCGAGCTGCTCGGCCAGCGCGACGACCGGGCGCGTCAGCATGCCGCTGAAGAGATGGTCGAGCCGTTCGGCATGCTCGCTGATGGTCTGGACGATCTCCGGGTGACCGTGACCGAGCACGGCGCTCATCTGCCCGGACGTGAAATCCAGGATGGCCCGGCCGTCGGCGTCATAGACGAAGGACCCGGAGGCGCGCTCGATGATCAAGGGAGCGAACGTCCCGCCATAGCGAATGAGGTGCCGCCGCGCGCGATCCCAAAAGGATTTGTCGTCATTTCCGGCCATGCCCGCTCCTTGCTGCTCGGTTGCAGCGATCAAAGAACCCTCGCACCACATCTTATGCGCGCGCGAGGGCAATGACATTGCGATTTGAGATGCATTTCAGCCCTTCTTCTGCAAACAATTGCGCAAAAGATGGAGAATGCGAAAGAAATGGGAACCGCGATCGTGATTGACGAGATCGACCGAAAAATCCTCGACGTGCTGCAGGTCGAGGGGCGCATCACGAATCTCGAGCTGGCCGAGCGGATCGGCCTCTCGTCCGCCCCCTGCATGCGACGCGTTCGCACGCTCGAAGAGGCCGGCGTCATCAATTCCTATGTGGCGCTGGTGGACCCGACGCGGGTTGGACTCGGATTCGACGTGATCGTCGAGGTCCGTCTCAAGCAACAGAACAGGGAATCCTTCACGCGCTTCGAGCGGAAGGTAATCGACCTTCCGGAGGTCGTCGAATGTTGCATGATTGCCGGCGATTGGGATTACTCGCTACGGATCGTGTCCTCGGACCTCGCGCGCTATCAATCCTTCATCCTCGACCGCCTTATGCATCCGGATAGCGACGTCGCGAGCTACCGCACGACGATCATCCTGCGAAAGGTCAAATCGACGACCAAGATCGATAGCTCGCTGTTCGGCGAGGGTTGAGGAGTTCGAACAAGCTACAGCAGGAAGCCGATCCCCATCGCGATCACGCTGAGCGCCATCGCGCCGGTCGAGAGCCAGCCGAGCCAGTACAGCCATCCGCGGACCACAAAGCGGTCCATGACGTCCCGGCGGCGGGCCATGAACATCAGCAGCACCATCACGGGCACCGCGAGCACGCCGTTGACGACCGCACTCCAGTACAACGCCGCGATCGGATCGATCGGCGTGAAGTTGAGCGCGATGCCGATGCCGCCCGACAGCGCCAGCACCGAATAGAACGCGATCGCCTCCTTCGGCCTGCGCGTCAGCCCGACCCGCCATCGCCGGCCCTCGCCGACCGCATAAGCCGTCGCACCCGCGAGCACCGGAATCGCCAGAAGGCCGGTGCCGACGATGCCGAGCGCGAAGATCACCTCGGCAAACGGCCCGGCGATCGGGCGCAGCGCCTCGGCGGCCTGCGCCGAGGTCTGGATGTCGGTCTTGCCGTTGGCGTGCAGCGATGCGGCGGCGGTGACGATGATCGACAATGCGATCAGGTTCGAAAACGCCATGCCGGTGATGGTATCGGCGCGGATGCGCGAGAATTCGTGCTGGGCGCCGTAATGCCGTTCGATCAGCGGATGCTTGGTGGCGTCGACCCGCTGCTCCTCCGCCTCCTGCGAGGCCTGCCAGAAGAACAGATAGGGCGAGATCGTGGTGCCGAGGATCGCAACGATGGTCGTGAAATAGTCGGCGCTCCAGCTGATGCGCGGCAGCAGCACGCCGGCCAGGGCCTCCATCCACGACACCTTGGCAAAGGCGAGCGCCGCGACATAGGCGAACAGGCTGAGCGTCAGCCATTTCAGGATCGTGACGTAGCGCCGGTAGTTCATGAAGATCTGCGCGGCCACCGAGGTCACGCCGAACAGCACCACATAGAGAATGGCCGGACCGCCGATCAGAAGCTTTGTGGCATCGGCCATGGCCGAGAGGTCGGCCGCGATGTTGATGGTGTTGGCAATCGACAGCAGCGCCACCACGACGGCGAGCAGCCAGCCCGGATAATGCCGGCATACATTGCCCGCGATGCCATGCCCGGTGACGCGGCCGACCCGCGCCGAGATCTCCTGGATCGCGCTCATCAGCGGAAACGTCAGCAGCATGGTCCAGCCAATGCCGTAGCCGAGTTGCGCGCCGGCCTGGCTGTAGGTGCCGATCCCCGAAGGGTCGTCGTCGGAAGCGCCGGTGATCAGCCCGGGTCCGAGCGTCTTCAGGACACGGCTGAAACCGAATGGCTGGCGCCGAGGCTTCGCCGCCGGCGCATCGTCATGTTTGTCGTGTGGTGGGATCGTCCCTTGCCGCGTCATGTCCGGTTCCAGCCGTCTGACAACGAGCCGGATACCGGCAAGGTTCCTGAGGCGAACCTACGGCTCGATGACCGTGGCGACGCCGGGCTCGAGGATGCGCAGACGGCGGCCGAAGCCGAGCGTATCGAAGCTCGCGCGCAGGTCGTTCGCGCTTTGCCGGAAATGCGCCCAGCCGTCGGTATGAACCGGCACGATCACCGCGTCCGCAAAGGCGTGCGCGGTTTCGATCGCGTCATTGGTGTCCATGGTGAGATGGAAGGGGCCGCGGGTTTGCGCCGCGCCTGCGAACGGCAGCACCACGCCGCAGTCGAAGCGCCGCGCGACCTCGGCGACGCCGTCGAACCAGGTGGTGTCGCCGCTGACATAGACCGGACGGCCGGGCTTCGCCGGCTCGACCACGAAACCGATGACGTCGCCGGACAATGGCTCGATCCCCGCCGGCCCGTGCCGCGCCGGCGTCGCAGTGATGGTGAGCGTCCTACCGCCTTTCGTCAGTGTGGTCCTTGCCCAGGGCGCAAAGCCCTCGGCGTTGCCGCCAAGCCGCCTGGCGCCGGCCTCCGTCGTCAGCACGCGCTTCACGCCTTTAAGGAAATCCCGGCCGGAATGGTCGAGATTATCGGAATGCTGGTCGTGGCTCAGCAGCACCGCATCGATCGCGCCGACATCGCGCGCGCCGAGCGCGGGGCCCGTCAGCTTCTCCAATTTCACATGCGGCAATTGATACTCGCCGGGCGCATCGAAGGTCGGATCGGTGAGCAGGCGGAACCCGTCGATCTCGATCAGGGCGGTGGGACCTCCGATCAGCGTGATGGTGATGCTCACGTCCTACTCCTGTTGGCCGCCGCTGCCGCCGGGCGGGTCACCAGGTAAATGCCGAGCGCCACCGGAACGATCCCGAGCAGGTCGCGAAATTCGACATGCTCGCCGAGCACGAGATAGGCGAACAGCATGCCGAGCGGCGGCATCAGGAAGTGATAGGCGCTTGCGGCGGTCGCACCACACACTTTCAGGAGATGAAACCAGAGCAGATAGGCAAGGATCGAGCCGCCGAGTACGAGGAAGGCGAAGGCGCCGGCAAGCCGCATGCTGGGCACGATGTCGCTGACGCTGGAGAGCGTGAAGGCAAACGGCATCACCGCAAGGCCGCCGGCGATGTTCTGGATGCCGTTGCCGATCCACAGGCTGCCCTTCGGCGCCAGCAGCTTGAACAGCACGGTGCCGGCGACGATCGAGGCGAGCGAGGCCAGCGTGAACAGGATGCCATGCGGGCTGTCCGATCCGACCGACATGCGATGCCAGACGATGAAGGCGACGCCGACGATGCCGAGCACGAGACCAATCACCTTGCGCAAGGTCATGCTCTCGCCGAGGAACAGCGCCGCCAGCATGGCGGTGAACACCGGATTGGCCGAGACGATCAGCGCGCCAAGCCCGGCCGAGACCGTCTTCAGGCCGGTATAGCCGAGGCCGAGATAGAGCGCGTTGTTGGCGACGCCGAGCACGGCAAATACCGCCGCATCGCGCCAGGTGAGATCCCATTGGTCGCGGCGCAGCCAGGAGATGGCGAGGATCAGAACCCCGGCGAGCGAAAACCGCGCGGCCAGCAGGATCAGCGGCGGGCAATCGGTGACGCCGATCTTGCCGGCGACGAAGGCGTAGCTCCAGAGCAGGCAGAACAGGGCAATCAGCAGCGGCAGGGTGTTGAAGCGGGCGCGGGGGGCGGCCATCGAGGTTGCGGCGGACATGGGCGAATTCTCCTTCGGCCATGATCTAGGCTCGCGCTTTGATATTTGGAAATTAAATGATAGACTGGCATACAGTTGATTTATAAATGGAGGCTGCGATGCTCGACCTGGAGCTGTTGCGCAGTTTCGTCTCGGTGGTCGATGCCGGCGGCTTCACCCGCGCCGGAGAGCGCGTCCACCGCACGCAGTCGACGGTGAGCCAGCAGATCAAGCGCCTGGAGGAGGATGTCGGCCAGCCGCTGTTGATCCGCAGCGGCAAGGACGTCACCCCGACGGAAGCCGGCGAGCGGCTGTTGACCTATGCGCGGCGGCTATTGTCGCTCGCCGAAGAGGCCCGTGACGTGCTCTCGCGCCCCGGCAGCGAAGGCGCGATCCGGATCGGCATCACCGAGGATTTTGCCGCCTACCGGCTGACAAAGCTGCTCGCCACCTTCGCGCGCAGCCATCCGAATCTGCGGCTCGACGTGCGCTCCGGCCAGAGCCTGTTCCTGTACCGTGATCTCGAACGCGGCGATCTCGATCTCGCGCTGATCAAGCGCGCCGCCAATGAGAAGGGCGGCATCGCGGTGTGGCCGGAACGGGTGCACTGGGTCACCAGCAAGAGCCACCCGCGCGATACGACTGCCGGCTCGGTTCCGCTGATCGGTTTCGCCTCCGGCTGTCTCTACCGCGCCCGCGCCATCCATGCGCTGGAGAGCGCCGGCCGCAACTGGCACATGGCCTACACCTCCTCCAGCCTCGCCGGCATCCAGGCCGCGGTCGCCGCGGGCCTCGGGCTCAGCATTTTGTCGGAAATGTCGATCCAGGCGGAGCATCGCGTGCTGACAGCAAAGGACGGCTTTGCGCCGATCGACCGCACCGAGGTCGCCCTCGTCGCCGCCCCCGAGGCCAGCCCGGCGACATTGCGGCTGGCGGATCGGCTCGCGGAGTATTGCGAGAGCGTGCAGGCGAAGGCGGCTTAGGGCGAGGTCGCGCAACAATCTCTGCTGTCGTCCTGCGAAAGCAGGGACCCATAACCACCGCATGCAGTTGTGATGCCGCGCTGGGGCCACAGCTTTGCGCAATCCCGAACAGTGGTAGTTATGGGTCCCAGGTCGCGCTTCGCTTGCCCGGGACGACACCGAGAATGATGGCAGCTTGGAATAAGCTGGTCGGCGATCCTCAATAACACCGTGACGCGACGAACGCGTGGACGCGGTTGTCGCCGAGCACATGGGCCATGAAGCCGGGCGATCCGAAAATCCGTGTGAACGCGGCGTCGCGGATGCTCAAGCCGCCGGTGTAGGCGCCGAACGCCGGCATCACCGCGCGCTCGCCGTCACAGGCGAAGCAGCGGCGCTCGATCGAGCGGCCGCGGGTCGGCACCCGCGCCTTGGGGTGCAGGTGTCCGGCGATCTCGCCGGCGGCGCCGGTCGGCTCATGGCGGAACACGATCGGACCGATCGCGACTTCGGTCGCGACCACGCCGCCGAGATCGGACGGCAGCGCCGGATCGTGATTGCCCGAGATCCAGATCCAGTTGCGCCGCAGCTGCAACGCCGCGAGCGCCTCGCGGTCCGGATTCGACAGGCGTTCATGCGCATCGCGATCGTGAAAGCTGTCGCCGAGCGCGATCACTTGCCGCGGATCGTGCCGCGCGATGACAGCAGCGAGCCGGCTCAGTGTCGCGACCGTGTCGTAGGGCGGCAGCAGCACGCCGCGGCTGGCGAAGCTCGAGCCTTTTTCCAGATGCAGGTCGGAGACCACGAGCAGGCGCTGCGCTTCCCAGAACAGCGCGCCGGAGAAATCCGCCACGAAGCCGACATCCGCCACCGTGACCCTCGAAACGCGCATGTCGTCACCGTCTCGCAAAGCTAGCGCGCTTGCCGTCACGTCCTGTTCCCCAGAGTAGCAGCGTTACGTCGTCGCCTCCCGCACGAGTTCCTCGGCCGCCTCGGCCAGGAGCTCGTCGGATGCTTCGCCATAAACTGACTCGCGGCCGATTTCCAGCAGCGCGGGGACGGCAAGCGGAGAAACGTGGTCGAGGTCCTTGTGGGTGATTCGGCCGTGGATGCGCGAAAGCATGTCGCTGAGACGGCGAAGATCGAGCAATCCCGTGGCGGCATCGCCGCGCGCGGCGCGCAGCAGCACATGGTCGGCCTGGTGCTTGCGCAGCACGTCGTAGATCAGGTCGGTCGAGAACAGCACCTGGCGGCGCGACTTCTCCTCGTCGGTGAAGCGTCGCGCGATCAGGCCGGAGATGATGGCGCAGTTGCGGAAGGTGCGCTTCATCAGCGCCGATTCCGCAAGCCACGCCTCGAGGTCATCGCCGAGCATGTCGGGATCGAACAGCGCGTTGAGATCGAGCTTGCCGTGCCGGATCATGAAGGAGAGATCGCCGACACCCCAGACCGCAAGCGCATACTCGTTGGCGACGAAGCCGAGCGGACGGGCGCGGGCGCGCTCCAGCCGGCGGGTCAGCAGCATGCCGAGCGTCTGATGCGCGAGCCGGCCCTCGAAGGGATAGCAGACCAGATAATGGCTGCCGCCGCGCGGAAAGGTCTCGACCAAGAGCTCGCGCACCGCCGGCACACGCGAGAATTTTCGCTGCAGCGACAGCCAGTCGTGCACCTGATCCGGCAATCCGTTCCAGGCGCGGCTGTTGTCCAGCAGCTTGCGGACGCGTTCGGCAAGATAGGTCGACAGCGGGAACTTGCCGCCCATATAGGACGGCACTTTTGCATCTTTATCATTGGTGCGGGAGACATAGACCTGGTCTTCAACCAAGGCCTCGTAGCGCACCACCTCACCGCCAAAGACAAAAGTGTCGCCGGGCACGAGGCCCTCGATGAAGACCTCCTCGATCTCGCCGAGCATCCGGCCGCCGCGCGCGATCGCGCCGGTCGATCCGCTACCGCCGGCGCGCGAGCGCACCAGCCGCACCTTCAGCATGGTCTCCTCGACAATGGTGCCGACGTTGAGACGATAGCTCTGCCGCACCTTGGGATTGGTGACGCGCCAGCGGCCCTGCTTGTCCTGCTTGATGCGCGCGAAACGCTCATAGGTCTTCAGTGCGTAGCCGCCGGTGGCGACGAAATCGACGACATCGTCGAAATCGGTGCGTGCGAGCGATGCATAGGGCGCTGCGGTCCGGACCTCATCATAGAGTTCATCGGACAGAAACGGCTTGCCGCAGGCGCAGCCGAGCACGTGCTGGGCCAGCACGTCGAGCGCGCCCGAGCGCAGCGGCGGCGTGTCCTGCGCATTCTCGGCGATGGCGTCGATCGCGACACGGCACTCCAGCACCTCGAAGCGGTTGGCGGGCACCAGCACGGCACGCGAGGCCTCGTCGAAGCGATGGTTGGCGCGGCCGATCCGCTGCATCAACCGCGACGAACCTTTCGGCGCGCCGATATTGATCACGAGGTCGACATCGCCCCAATCGACGCCGAGATCGAGCGAGGAGGTGCAGACCACGCCGCGCAGCTTTCCGGCGGCCATCGCGTCCTCGACCTTGCGGCGCTGCGCGACGTCGAGCGAGCCGTGATGCAGCGCGATCGCAAGGCCATCGTCATTCATGCGCCAGAGATCCTGGAACAGCATCTCGGCCTGGCTGCGGGTGTTGACGAACACCAGCGTGGTCTTGTTGCGCTTGATCAGCTCGTAGACCTCGGGCAGCGCATGGCGCGCGCTGTGGCCGGACCACGGCAGCCGTTCCCGCGTGTCGAGCATCTCGACCACCGGCGGTGCGGCGCCGCCGGCGGTGACGACGTCGGCGGACGCGTTCTCGCCACCCGGCTGCGGCACCAGGAAGCGCGCGAGCTGCTCCGGCTCGGCGACCGTCGCCGAAAGGCCGATGGCGCGGATCTGCGGCGCGATGGTCCAGAGCCGCGCAAGTCCGAGCGACAGCAGATCGCCGCGCTTGGAGGTGACGAGCGCATGCAGCTCGTCGAGCACGATGCGCTTCAGCGAAGAGAACAGGAACGGCGCGTCGTCGGACGCCAGCAGCAGCGCCAGCTGCTCCGGCGTGGTGAGCAGGATGTCCGGCGGATAGCGCCGCTGCCGCTGCCGCCGCGACACCGGCGTGTCGCCGGTGCGGGTCTCGATCCTGATCGGCAGCCCCATCTCGGCGACCGGCGTCTCCAGATTGCGCGCGATATCGACCGCGAGCGCTTTCAGCGGCGAGATGTAGAGCGTGTGCAGCCCGCCGCTGCGGCGAACGCCGCGACCGGTGGAGATAAGGGCTGGGCGAACCGTCTTCGATTCAATTTCGTCGCTTGCGAGATCGTCGGGCTCCCTCCCCCTGAAAGGGGGAGGGTTGGGGTGGGGGTCAGCCGCTCGCTCCGTGCCCGCGGCTGACCCCCACCCGTCGCGCTCGGTTGCGCTAGTGCGCCCCCGAGCGTGCCGACCTACCCCTTTCAGGGGGAGGTAAGAGTTCTTGCCCTGCCCCTCTCCACTCAACTCCACCAGTGTCGGCAAGAACCCCGCCAGCGTCTTGCCCGCTCCCGTGGGCGCGATCAGCAGCGCGGAGCGCTGCTCGCGCGCTTTCGCCAGCAGCGCGAGCTGATGCTCGCGCGGCGACCAGCCGCGTGAGGCAAACCAGTCGCGAAACCGGCGCGGCAGGAGATCGGCCGTTTCCGACGGCGGAACGGAAAAGAGATCGAGCGTCGACACGCCCAAGAGGTAGGTGGTTCAGGCGGCCTCGTCGAGGGCGGAGCGGAAATGGCGGCAGGTGGCAGGACTACCAGCGCGCTCCGTGCGCTGCGAAGCGCCTGGATGTCACCTCGCCCCGCCTGCGGGGAGAGGCATAGGCCGCCCTTGGCGGCCGTTCAAAGAAACGCCGAAGCGAAGCTTCGGCTATGTCGCATCGCCAGATGCGATCCGGGTGAGGGGGTAAAGGTCTTTCGACACACACCGCCTCGCGGAGGGAAGCCCCTCACCCCGCCCTCTCCCGGCAAGAGCGGGGCGAGGGAGACGAGAGAGCGGAGCTTACCCAACTACTCCGTCATTGGCTGGCCGGAGAGGTCCCAATCCTTGCCGTTGAAGATCGAGACATAGAGCGTCTTCATCGGCGTGTAGTCGTCGGGCGTGTAGCTGTAATTGATGCCATCAAGGAAATAGGGCGAGTGGAAACCGGCGAGCGTGGTGGCGTGCTTCAGCACGTTGGCGCGGGTCAGGTCGTCGCCGCAGCGGCGCAGGATTTCGCCCATCGTTGCCGCCTGGCCGTAGCCGGCGAAGGCGATGGTGTTGTCAGGGTCGATGTTCGGCAGGTACTTCTTGCGCAGCTCCTCGAACGCGATCACGTCCGGATCCTTCTCGTAGCGGGGTACGCCGACTTCCTTGTTGTAGCGAATCGCGACGATGTCCTTGGCGTTCTCGAGGCCCGCGGCGCTCAGGATCGAGCGACCGGTCGAGCCCGCCGACAGCAATTGCAGCGGCTTCCAGCCGAGTTCGGTCACCTTGCGGATCGACTGCGACGTCGCCTTGCCGGTGGTGATGTTGTAGAAGACGTCGGCGCCCGACTTCGAGAGATTGATGAGCTGCGAATCGACCGTCGGATCGGTGAGATCATAGGTCTGCTCCATGATCACCTGTGCCTTGCCGCCGGCATCGGCCAGCACCTTCTTGAACGGCCCGAGGAAGTCGCGGCCGAAATCATCGTTCTGGTAGAGGATGCCGACCTTGGCGTTCGGCTTCACGCTGACGACGTGCTTGGCGAGAACGCGTGCCTCGGTCGGATAGAGCGGCAGGCCCGCCATGGTCCATTTGAAATTCTTCGGGTCGTTCCACTTCGAGGCGCCGGTGTTCAACAGCAATTGGGGAACGCCCTTGGAATTGAGGTATTTATGCACGGAGGTCTGCGGCGCGGTGCCGAGCGAGCCATACAGCGCCAGCACCTCCTCCTGCTCGACCAGACGGCGCGTCGCCTCGACGCATTTCGGCGCGCTGTAGGCATCGTCCATGGTGAGGAATTTCACCTTGCGGCCGTTGATGCCGCCCTTGTCGTTCAGCATCTGGAAATAGGCTTCGCCGACGCGGCCCAGCACACCATAGAGCGAGCCGGGGCCGGAATGCGGAACGGTCTGGCCGAGCTTGATCTCGGTATCGCTCGCACCCGGATCGTACTTCTTGTCGGCGGCCCGGACGAAAGGCGCGGGCAGCACGGACGCGGCGATCACGGACAATGCAGTGGCGCCGAACTCGCGCCGTGTATGTTTTTTCATTATTTCTCTCCCTGAGACGAAAAGCTCTCTCGCATTCCGCTTTGCGCCGGGCAAGCGCGAAGTCACAGCTTTGCGGCGCAATGCCGCGTCACGGCAAATGCGTAGCGTGTAGACTCAAGTTTGGGTGCGTAACGTGAATGACTCTTCCCTTCTCCCCTTGTGGGAGAAGGCGAAGCGGTCACGGCTTGACCGCGACGGCGACGAGTCCGGGTGCCGGGATATTGTCTTCATTGCGCGCCGAGAGATCGTCGAGCTGGGCCAGCGTCAGCCCCGCGGCAGCGATGGAGTCGCGCACGTAAGCTGCGCTGTGGGCGTAGCGCAGTCCCTCGCCGATGATGACGCCTTCGCCGTCATGGGTCTCGGCCGTGAAGGCGAGCACGCCGCCCGCCACCAGCACACGGCTGGCCTCGGCGAGCACCGGCGCGAGATCGGCGACATAGACCATTGCATCCGCGGCCAGGATCAATTCGGCGCTGGCCTCGCGCCTGGCCGAAACGGCCTTCAACATGTCGTCGACCTCGAGCTCGGCATAGAGGCCGGTGGCGCGCGCCTTGTCGATCATGCGCGGCGACAGGTCGATGCCGATGAAGCGATCGACATGCCGGGCGAATGCGCCGGCCGCCAGCCCGGTGCCGCAGCCGAGATCGATCGCACGCTTGAAGAAGGCCGGTTTCTTTGCGCCCGCACGCACCGACAGCACCGCCTTGAACAGCAGTGCCGGGCCGCGATAGCCGAGATCGCCGACCAGCGCGGCCTCGAAGCGCGGCGCATATTGATCGAACAGCGTCTGGACATAGCCCGGCGGCATCGAACTGACGGCCTCGACGCCGAGCTGCATCAGACGAAGGCCGGCGCCATGCCGGTCTTCGGGATCGGCGTCGCGCGCGCCGCGGAACGCTGCGATCGCGGCCTCGCGCTGACCGAGCTCCAGGCGGATCTTGCCCAGCGTGTACCAGGCCGACGGGAATTTCGGCACAAGCTCGATTGCCTGTTCGAGCAGCTCGGCGGCAGCCGGCAGATCGCCCTTCAATTGCAGGTCGCGCGCGAACTCGTAGCGGCGGTCGGCGACGAGATCGCCGGAGGACAGAAACAGGCGGGGGGCCATTCGCTTTAAGGAACCAATCTCGGCCGGGTCCGGCCATCCATCAAAGCACGGACTTTTTCCGGAGATGGATGCACGGGTCAAGCCCGCGGATCCGGCTAAACATCGCGGATCGAGCGCCTATATAGGGGCGATGCGCCCGCAAGACATCCTGATGCCCGTCCCGGCCGGGCTTTGCTGCAAGCCCGGCGGCTTCCACATCGATCCTGTCAGGCCGGTCGAGCGGGCACTGATCACCCATGGCCATTCCGACCATGCGCGGGCGGGCCACGGCGCTGTGCTCGCGACCCAGGAAACGCTCGACATGATGCGGCTGCGCTACGGCGAGAACTTCGCCGGCTCTGTGCAGGCGATCGCCTATGGCGAGGAGATCAGGCTCGGCGACGTCACGGTGACGTTTCATCCCGCCGGTCATGTGCTGGGCTCCGCCCAGATATCGGTCACCTGCAAGGACACCCGCATCGTCGCCTCCGGCGACTACAAGGATGCGCGCGACCCGACCTGCGCGCCGTTCGAGCTGGTGCCCTGCGACGTCTTCATATCAGAGGCGACGTTTGGATTGCCGGTGTTCCGCCATGGCGATGCCGCCGGCGAAGTAAACAAGCTGCTGGCCTCGGTCAAACTGTTCCCGGAGCGCGCGCATCTGGTCGGCGCCTATTCGCTCGGCAAAGCGCAGCGCGTGATCGCGCTGCTGCGCGAGGCCGGCTACGACGCGCCGATCTACCTGCATGGCGCGATGGAGAAGATCACCTACTACTATCAGGAGCGCGGCATTGCGCTCGGCGAGCTCCGGCCCGCGCGCGGCATGAAGAAGGCCGAGCTTGCCGGCACCATCACGCTGGCACCGCCAAGCGCGACATCCGATGTCTGGACGCGCCGCTTTCCCGATCCAGTCACCGCATTCGCCTCGGGCTGGATGCGCGTGCGCGCCCGGGCCAGGCAAGGCGGCGTCGAGCTGCCGCTGGTGATCTCGGATCATGCCGATTGGGAGGGGCTGACGGCGACGATCGCCGCCACTGGTGCCGGCGAGATCTGGGTCACCCACGGCCAGGAAGATGCGCTGGTGCATTGGTGCAAGACCAGGGGCCTTGCCGCGCGGCCGCTCGATCTGGTCGGCTATGGCGACGAGGATGAAGGCGAGACGGCCGCACTGACCGGCGAGGCCCAGCCCGCCGGCGAGGCGGAAACATGAACCGTTTTGCCGAGCTGCTCGACCGCCTCGCCTACGAGCCCGGCCGCAACAACAAGATCAAGCTGCTGGTCGCCTATTTCCGCGAGACCGAGGACCCCGACCGCGGCTACGCGCTGGCGGCGCTGACCGGCGCGCTGTCGTTCAAGCACGCCAAGCCGGGCCTGATCCGCGACCTGATCACCGAACGCGCCGATCCGGTGCTGTTCGGCTACTCCTATGATTACGTCGGCGACCTCTCGGAGACGGTCGCGCTAATGTGGCCGAAGGCGGAGCTGCCGGGCCACAACAACCCGCCTCCCCCGACGCTGACTGATGTCGTCATCACGCTGCGCACGCTCGGCAAGGCCGAGCTGCCGGCGCAGCTGGCGCGCTGGCTGGACGAGCTCGACGAGACCGGGCGCTGGGCGCTCTTGAAGCTCGTCACCGGCGCGATGCGGATCGGGATCTCGGCGCGGCTGGCGAAGACCGCGGCGGCGGCGCTCGGCGACAAAGACCCGCACGAGATCGAGCTGCTGTGGCCGGGCCTGTCGCCGCCCTATCTCGACCTATTCGCCTGGCTCGAGGGCCGCGGAGACAAACCGGTCAACCGCGACCCTGCGCCGTTCCGCCCGGTGATGCTGGCGCACGCGATCGAGAATAGCGATTTCGCCAATCTCGACGCCGCCGATTTCAGCGCGGAATGGAAATGGGACGGCATCCGAGTGCAGGCGGTGTCCGGCCGCGATGCGCGCGGGCACGTCCAGGCGCGGCTCTATTCGCGAACCGGCGAGGATATCACCGGCAGCTTTCCGGATCTGGTGCCGTCGCTGCATCTGCCCGGCGCGATCGACGGCGAATTGCTGGTGCTGCGCGACGGCCGCGTGCAGACCTTCAACGTGTTGCAGCAGCGACTGAACCGCAAAGTCGTTTCGCCGAAGCTGATCAAGGAATTTCCGATCCATCTGCGCGCCTACGACCTGCTCGGCGACGACGAGAGCGATTTGCGCGAGCTGCCCTTCACCGAACGTCGCGCGCATCTCGAAGGCTTCGTCGCCAAGCTGAATGATCCGCGCATCGATCTGTCGCCAACCGTCCCGTTCGCGAGCTGGGAAGAGCTGGCCGCGGCGCGCGCCGATCCCAAGAGCGCCGGCGCCGGCGACGATGCCGACGCGGTCGAAGGCGTGATGCTGAAGCGGCGCGACGCGCCCTATCTGCCCGGACGGCCGAAGGGCCCGTGGTGGAAGTGGAAGCGCGATCCGCACATCATCGACGCCGTGCTGATGTATGCCCAGCGCGGCCACGGCAAGCGCTCGTCCTATTACTCCGACTATACGTTCGGGGTCTGGACCCGTGGTGATGCCGGCGACGAGCTGGTGCCGGTCGGCAAGGCCTATTTCGGCTTCACCGACGAGGAGCTGTTGCAGATCGACCGTTTCGTCCGCCGCAACACCACCGAGAAGTTCGGCCCGGTGCGGCATGTCGTGCACGAGCCGGATCAGGGGCTGGTGCTGGAGGTCGCCTTCGAGGGCTTGCAGCGCTCGCCGCGTCACAAGTCCGGCGTCGCAATGCGCTTCCCCCGGATCAGCCGCCTCCGCTGGGACAAGCCGCCGCGCGAAGCCGACCGGCTGGAGACGCTTGAACGGATGTTAATCTCCATGACAGGAAGTTAAATCCCAAGCGCGCATGACAGCCCTTGATCGCGGTGCGCGGGTTTCCCATGTGCACCGCCGTGACCTATAATGCGGGCGATTCCGTTAGACCTCGGTTCTGATGGGATCAGAATCGAGGTCTAGGTTTTGTTTTGACGCGTTTTCTTCACGCGAACCGGTGCCCACTTCGCGCGAAAACGCTATTGGAGACAGCAATGCCAAACGACATCCGGGACTTGCCGGCCGGCCGGAGTGACGGCCTGTACCGCTTTCTCGGCGGATCGCCGCTCTCTGTGGCGTTCCGGTTGATTTTGCTGTCGATTCTGGTCGGTGTCGTGCTCGCCGCGATCGGCCTCGATCCATGGAACATCCTCAACAGCATCCGCAGGCTGTTCCAGAGCATCTGGGATTTCGGCTTCGATGCGATCAACTGGGCCTGGCGCTACTTCCTGCTCGGCGCCGTCATCGTGATTCCGATCTGGCTGTTGTCGCGGCTGTTCGGCGCGCCGCGCGGCCGCTGATCTCAGGGAGTTCGCAGCCGATGCAATTGCGATTTGTCGGCTGCGGCGATGCATTCGGCTCCGGCGGCCGCTTCAACACCTGTTTCCACGTCAGCGGTGCGCGCAGCAATTTCCTGATCGATTGCGGTGCCTCATCGCTGCCGGCGATGAAGCGGCTCGAGATCAACCGCGACGCGATCGACCTGATCCTGATCACGCATTTCCATGGCGACCATTTTGCCGGCCTGCCGTTCTTCCTGCTCGACGCGCAGTTCTCCCGCCGCACCCGGCCGCTGGTGATCGCAGGGCCCGAAGGCATCGAAACGAAACTGCCTGCGGTGATGGAGGTGATGTTCGAGCATTCCTCCAAAACCAAACAACGCTTCGATCTATCCGTCGTTACGCTGGCGCCGCGCGAAACGCGCAGCTTCGGCGAGGTGACCGTGACGCCCTACCCTGTCGTGCATGGCGAGTCCGGCGGGCCGTTCCTCGCGTACCGCGTCGAGGCGGAAGGCCGCATCATCAGCTACAGCGCCGACACCGAATGGACCGACGCGCTGATCCCGGCGGCGCAGGACGCCGACCTCTTCATCGCCGAAGCCTATACTTACGACAAGATGGTCAAGAACCATCTCAGCCTGAAGACGCTGGAAGCGCATTTGCCCGCCATCAACGCCAGGCGCGTGGTGCTGACCCATATGAGCGACGACATGCTCGGCCGCATCGACGATTTGCCCTACACGGCGGCGAGCGACGGCATGGTCGTGGCGCTCTGACCAAGCAATGCCTTGCCCCGCCGATCTTCCGCCATCGCATTGCTCTGAGAACAATTCCGGCATGGTCGCGCGACGGATGTCGCGATAGAAACGGATATTCCTTGCAATTGTAGCCATGCACGCACCCATCCACCCGAAGATCACGACGCGTCAGGTGTTCGCCATCGCCGGCCCCGCGATGGTCGCCAACCTGACCACGCCGCTGATCGGCATCGTCTCGACCACCGCGATCGGCCGCCTCGACGACGCCGCGCTGCTCGGCGGCGTGGCGATGGCCTCGGTGATCTTCGACTGCCTGTTCTGGCTGTTCGCCTTCCTGCGCATGAGCACGCTGGCCTTCACCGCACAGGCGCAGGGCGCCGGCGAGATCAAGGAATATGCCGCCATCCTGGTGCGCGGCTTCATCGTCGCCGGCCTGATCGGCGCGGCGCTGATCGCGCTGCAGGTGCCGCTCGCCGCGGTCACGTTCCAGCTGATGGGCGGCAGCGAAGGCGTCACGCGCGCGGCCAAAGCCTATTTCATGATCCGGATCTGGTCGGCGCCGCTGGCGCTCGCCAATTACGTCATCCTCGGCTGGCTGGTCGGCCAGGCCCGCGCCAATCTGGCGCTGGCGCTGCAGATCGTGATCAATTTGATCAACATGGCCGCGACCGTGCTGCTGGTGCAGGTCTACGGCGCCGGCATTGCCGGTGCCGCGATCGCCGCCGTGCTCGCCGAGACCGCCGGTTTCGCCGCCGGCATCGTGGTGGCGTGGCGGATCTCGCAAGGCGGCTTCGCCGTTCCCGCGGCGACGCTGTTCGACCGCGCCAAGCTGATGCGCATGCTGGCAGTCAATCGCGACATCATGGTCCGCACCGCGGCGCTGATCGTCGTGTTCCTGTTTTTCACCGCCAAGGGCGCGCGCGAAGGCGACGTGACGCTGGCGGCGAATTCGGTGCTGAACAATTTCCTGCTGGTCAGCGCCTTCTTCCTCGACGGTCTCGCCAATGCCGCCCAACAGCTGTGCGGCCGCGCCTTCGGCGCGCGCGATCCACGCGGCTTTTCCGATTCGACCCGGCTGGTGTTGCTGTGGGGCATCGGCTTTGCGCTGGCGGTGTCGGTGCTGTTCGCGCTGTTCGGACCGGCGCTGATCAATCTGATGACGACCAGCGACGACGTGCGCCGCTATGCGCGCGAGTTCCTGCCGTTCGTGATCCTGGCACCCCTGCCCGGCGTGTTCGCGTTCGGCTTCGACGGCATCTATGTCGGCGCCACCTGGGCGCGCGAGATGCGCAATCTGATGCTGGCCTCGCTTGCGATCTTCCTCGCCACCTGGTGGGCGCTCAGCTCGTTCGGCAACACCGGCCTGTGGATCGCGCTGCTCGGCTTCTACGTCGCGCGCGGCGGCCTGCAGGGCCTGCGCTATCCGGCGCTGCTCAGGAAGACGTTCAAGACGGCGTAAGTCCGTAACCCGGATGCAGCGAAGCGAAATCCGGGGTCTGCATCCGCGGGAAGTCCGTCCCGGATTGCGCTTCGCTTCATCCGGGCTACGAAGTTCTCTTCCCCTTCCCCCTGAAAGGCAGGGGTGTCCGGGGAATGATTCACTGTGTCGCGGTGCATGCTCGGCAGGACCGAGGCAAATCGGTCTTTTCTGG
>NZ_JAUMTJ010000052.1:0-68663 GCF_032654765.1 Bradyrhizobium sp. 33ap4
GGATACGGCGCCCCTCATTCGAGCGCCGGAGGGACTTGAACCCTCCTGACTCATGCGCTGCCCAGCGCACACTATGCCCTCTGCTGACTTCTGCACTGCGGTCAGATCGCCTTACGACGACCTCAGTCTCGTTGCCGAGACGCAGCGCAGATCTCCCGAGGTAAGATCGACCGCCTTCGCCGCACGCCCGCCGGATTTACCACCCCGGCCCTTGATGACCGTGGACTTCGCGATCACGTGCTCGCTCGTCCGGCCGGGTAGGCCTCGTTATCCGGTTTTTGTCCATCGGGCCGCGGCTTTGCTCCACGCTTCCTTCAGACCCCACCTCGCGATGACGCCCTTGCGCTTCGCTAATCCTTCACCGTCATCAGGCTGGATAGAGGACTTCCACCTCCAAGCTGCCGGTCATGCTCGGCACACACAGAATAGCGCCCCGTAGGGCGCCTCGTACCTCACGTATTGAGGGCCACTCAGTACACCGATGCAGTCAGCATTGGCATGACGCCGAATGATGCCTGCCACACCCAATAGACGGGCCTGCATTTCACTTTCAAACTTCTGATGATGTGCGTCTAAACAAGCCCCCGCTCCACCGCCATGCGCCGCGCACCAACTTCAAGGTAGAGCCGCGCCGCACTGATCGCCGTACCGCGGTCTGGCCCGTCCAATAACCGACAGAAGTGCGCTCTGCGCCATTCTTTAATGCGACGCAGCCGGCGCCGCATATGCGCCGGTCGTTCGGCGGCGATGTCTTAAGGTAGGCCGTCATTCCCTGCTCCCAGAGCGGCACACCATATCTCGGGATCAACGATTCAGCTTGCCGTATTTTTCTGCAACGGCATACATCGCTTCGTAGTTTTCGCGTCGCAACTCGCCAGAGTAAGCAAAGCCATTTCTTGTCGCAATGTTCTGCAGCGTCCGATAGTAGCTAGGCAAGTTCGTGTTGACCGCCTCCACGATGCGAGGGACGAGAGTCATATCCCTAGATTGTCGGTCAACCTGATCGGCCAACTGCCGGGTCGGGTGGCAGTCTTGATCGAATCAGTTTCCGCCGGGTCGCTCGCCAAAATGGGAACTTCCGGGGACACGGCGGGAGACTTTCGGCCGTCTGGGCTCGGAAGCAGTAAACGCCGAGATGACGGAGACCGACGCGATCCGTAGAAGTCAGCCATTTTGGGCCTATTCTCATGCATTTTCAGGCACTTGCCTGATAGCGGGAGGGATCGAACCTCCGAATGGCGGAATCAAAAATCCGCTGCGGTCAACGCCGTTCGTCAAACGATAAGAAGTCGCACGGCGAACGTACCGTCGTCTTCAAGACGGCGCCGGTCTATTTGCGTCGGTAACACCACCATTAGACTTGCAGGCGCCTCCGATTGGATTCCCGCCCTCGGACCTCAGGGGGGAATTTGATAGCCACCTTAGTCTAGTGACATCTTCTGAAGATAATCAGTTTTTGGTCTGATTCTGACTCTGAAGAATATGCATTTCTGCTCGCGCCAAGTGCCGACGAAGTGCGGCAATTGCCTGAAGGCTCACCTCGAAGGCGACGGGGCCCATCTCCTTAGTCTCCAGTCGAATGGCAGCATGTCCGTCGGAACGCAACATCGTCTCCGAACCAGTCACATTCAGGATCACCAGGTTTCGGTCCATTTTCCCTCCCATCGAACCCGTCTTCTCACGAGGACGTTTCCTTGTTGCTTAGACGAGGCAGTGCTCGCGTCTGGTCGGCTTCGGCGTAAGCAGACCCTATTTCGGCCTCGCTTCTTTCATTTTAGCATCAAATCGCCGTTCCGTTCCGCCAACGGAGCACGCGGCTCCGCCGCACACCGCTGGGTCGCGTCGACTCTTGAGGAAATCCCGCTATCGTTACCAGGAGATTCGTCTTGATTGGCCGGGCATTTTCACGGCGTTGGCAGCTAGCAAATGCGGTGAAAGCGCAAGGTTAGTGGATGATGAACAAGCGGATGGCGACGGACGGCGATCTGTCGCGGTTTCAGTCCGACGGGGAACAGACGATTTTGGGGGTGGCGCCAGAAAACCTTTGATGTCCCACATCAGCGCGAAATCGCGAGAGGGCTGAGTGGCCTTTGGTCCAGAAGGCGCGATTGCTGGCGGCGCCAATCCGCTCGAAAAGCGCTCGCGAAAGTGGCGATAGTGATCAATGCCATCACTTGCATGCTGAACGGTGCGGTGCGGTCGTGATATTGGCATTTGTCGTGTTCGCGACCTGATCAAAGTCGATCGAGGGTGACGCATTGCCGATCTGACTGAATGCTATCCATTACACGGCGACTTGCCCGCAAACAGCGCAATGGCACGCGCAGGCGTATTGCAGACGAAGTGCCGAAATGGCGCGACATCATCGCAAAGGCGGGGATCAAGCCGGTCTGAGCAGATCAACATTGCGCGACACGCACAGCGTGTGATCTTGCGAGCACTAGCCAGCATCCCTACGCTCCCCCTCCATAACATAACAACCAGGGAGGCGATCGTCATGACTACAAGGCGGGATTTCCTGAAAGCGGGAGCAAATGCGGCGGCAGGCATCGTGTTCTGCGGCTGCGGGCTCGTCCACAACGCAAATGCGCAGCAACCGCGCCAGCAGTTGCCGGTCACGGTCAACGGCAAACGTGTCAAGACGATCGACATTCACGCGCATTGCCATTTCCGCGAGGCGGGCGCGCTGCTCGGCGCGGACGCCGGAAAATATCAATTGCCGCCGGTCAACGGCGCCAGCGAGGCCTTCATCGAGATCGACAAGCGACTGGCTGCAATGGACGCGCAGGCCATCGACATGGAGGTGCTTTCGATCAATCCGTTCTGGTACGACCGCGACCGCGATCTGGCCGGAAAGATCGTGAAAATCCAGAATGAAAAGCTCGCCGAACTCTGTGCCTCGAAGCCCGACCGGTTCGCGGCGTTCGCCTCGCTGACGCTGCAGGCACCGGACCTTGCGGTGCAGGAGAAAGCAGGGGCTGAAGGGCGCTGCGATCGGCGGTGTCGTCGACGGCGCCGAATTCTCAAATCCGAAGTTTCATCCGGTATGGGCCAAGGCCGAGGAACTCGGCGTTCCCTTGTTCATCCATCCGCAGGGCGTGCCCGAGCTCAACAAGCGGCTCTCCGGCAATGGGTGGCTTGGCAACACGATCGGCAATCCGCTCGAGACCACGATCGCACTCTCCCATTTGATCTTCGAGGGCACGCTCGATCGCTTCCCGGGGCTGAAAATCATCGCCGCACATGGCGGCGGTTATCTCGGCTCGTACGCCGACCGCTCGGACCATGCCTGTCTGGTTGGACCCAAGGGATGCAATCCGGAGATCAAGCTCCAGAAGGCGCCGGCGGAGTATCTGAAGCAGATATATTTCGACTCTCTGATCTTCACGCCGGAGGCGATCCGGCACCTCGCCGCCCAGGTCGGCGCCGGCCAGATCGTGCTGGGAAGCGACTATCCCTATCCATGGCAACTGGCGCCGGTCGACCACATCTTCGCCTCGTCGTCGCTGAGCGACGATGACAAGGCCAATATTCTCGGGCGGACCGCAGCAAAGCTGCTTGGAGTAGCCGCGTGAGGACGGCTTGCTGTTGAACAAGCGCCTGTCGTCGCGCCTTGCGCGACGACGGCATCAACGATCAGTAGGCCTTCACCGTCCGGATCTCGCTGCCCGGCCGCACCGTTGGTGCCACCTGCGCGATATTGGGTATCGGATCAGTGTAGACGGTGTCGGTTCCGACGAACTCCGCTTGCGCCGCGTCCGATATCCATCTGACCGCAGCCGGGTGACTGACCAGCATCCCGATCAGCGCAACGATGACGAGCAGCGGCAGCGCGACAAGCTTGATGCTGAAGCTCTGGTAATTGTGCTGTGGGTTCTGCCGCCGCTTGTCGAAAGAGCTCTGCATGGATTCCTCCATATTGTGCTCCCTTGACGCGTCGCTTACCGCAGCGCACGCAAGGCCGATGTGAATGGCTTCACAGGCCTTGTTCAGCTCACCGTTTCGTGAAATGCGCGACCGACCGGGCAGCCGGCGCGACTACTCGCCGTCGTTCGCCCCGGCGTCGACCAGCTCCTGGAGGGTCTCGCGCTTCAACACGACGATCGCGCCATGCTCGAGCCTGACCCAACCGCGTATTGCCCACGCCCGGAGCTGCTTGTTGATGCTCTCGCGCGTCATCCCGACCATCTCGCTGATCTCCTGCTGGGTGATCGAGATGGTGCGTCCCTGCGGCTTGTGCTTGTCGCTCAGTCGCAGCAGCGCGCTGGCCAGACGGCCGGGCAGGTTCTGCAGGATGACCTGCTCGACCTGATCGCTGGTCCGGCGCAGTCTTTCGCAAAGCAGCTCGATGAACTTCATCGCAAGCGTCGGCTGGCTGCGCACGAACGGAATGAACTCGCGCCGGTCAATGACGAACAGCTCGCAATTGGTGTTGGCGGTGGCATCGGCCGTCCGCGACAAGCCGTCGAGCAGCGCGATCTCGCCGAAGATCTCTCCGGCCTCGATCAGGTTCAAAATCGCGTTGCGACCATCCGGCGACGAGATGCTGATCTTGACCGTGCCCGAGATCACCGCAATCAGGCTGGTGCCCGGATCGCCCTTGGAAAAGATCGTCGTGCCCCGCTTCAGCGTGGTGTGCTTGGCGTAGCGGCAGAGCTGATCGAATGCTTCGGGCTCGAGATCGGCGAAATAGGGATGCTTGCGCAACACCGACAGCTTGTTGTTCGAAAACAACGGCGCGCCGGAAGTTCGTTCTATGGGCGGCGCTCCGGTCATCGTGATCCAGACTGATTGTGTTGCGTTCAATCGGCCCGCCAGCACAGCGGACGCCGACAAAGCCATCGATCAATGAAAGCAGACAGAAGTATAGCCCCCCCGGGGGCCTACAGCAACAAAGGGACCGAGCCGGCGCATTGGGAGGCATCCAAGGTACAATTTGGAATAAATCTGCGTCGATGCAACGCTCAATTGCAGGCGACGGGCTGCCCTTGATCCGACATGCCCGACCGATCCGCGACAATCTCGCCTGGCAAGATCCCGTCGGTGCGAGGGGTCAACGCGGCCAGCTCACAGCAGCTTGCCGTCCGGCCCAAAGAACGGATGCGGCCCGTCAAACTGACCGATCGGGACCTGGTGCGTGACCAACTGTCCAAAATCCGGACCGGGAAACCACGTGTGCAAATGAAATGCCGGCGGTTCCACCTTGAACGACGGTTCGCGGAGCTGTCCGAGGTCCAGGTCAACCGCATGGTTCGGCGCGGGGCACAATGTCGCGGGAATCCCGGCGAAGGAGGTCAGCATGGCACGATGGACGTGCCCGCAGCCGATCAAACGCACCCGCGGATGGCGCCTGACGATTGCTGCCAGTTCTGCGGCATTGAAAAGGTCCTGGCGGTCCATGTGCCAGATGCCGCCCTTGAACGGCGGGTGATGCAGGAAAAGCAGCGCGGGCCGGTCTGCTGCCGCCAGTGTCGCGTCCAGCCATTGCAGCGTCGACGGCTCGAGCATGCCATGAGGCTTCCCGGCAACGCTTGAATCAAGCAGCAGCAGATCGAGGCCATTCACCTCGATCTCCTGGTCGAGCGGGCCTGTCGCGTGAACATAGGGTGCGGCAGGAAACGCGGCGCGCATCCACGCACGCGAATCGTGATTGCCGGGAATTCCGGCAAACGGAACGCGCAACGGCGCGAGCAGTCGTTTGAGATGGTCGTATTCCTCGACCGACGGCGTATCGACAAGGTCGCCCGAGATGACGACGAAATCGGGCGCCGGCTCGAATCCATTGATCGCCACCACGCAGCGTTCAAGCGCCTTCGCGGTATCGACCCGGCCATAGGCCAACGCTCCCGGCGGCTTGATGTGGAGGTCGGAAATCTGGGCGATGAGGATCGGTTTCGACGGCATCGATCAATCTCGTGGTTCGGAAGGGAGCAGACGGACAGCGTCGGGCGCGATCGAAAGCCCGACACGATCGCCGATCCTGGCTTGAATCGTGTTGGGAGCGTCGACATTGAGCGGCTTGCTCGATGCATCACTCACGACGAGCCGCTGCCGGTCGCCGATGAAGCTGACGGAATCGACGAGTCCCGAGAGCAAACCCGCGCCCGCCTCCGTCACGCGAATGGTTTCGGGGCGGATCATGACGGTCGCGTTCGCGGTCGTCGCGCCACCCTCGATCGGCAGCCGCCCGCCGGGCAGGATCAAAACGCCGTTCTCGACCGGAGCCTCTACAATGTTCGCCGCTCCGATGAACTCCGCCACAAACCGGTCCTTCGGCGCGAAGTAGACCTCGCGGGGCGTACCGATCTGGGCGATTGCGCCTTTCCGCATCACGACAATCCGGTCGCCCAATTCCATGGCTTCGGACTGATCGTGGGTGACATAGATCGTCGTGATCCCAAGCGCTCGCAACAGCCGGTTGAGCTCGCTGCGCAGCCGGTCCCGCAACGCGGCGTCGAGCGCGGTCAAGGGCTCGTCGAGCAGCAAGATGCCGGGCCGGATCGCGACGGCGCGCGCCAGGGCGACGCGCTGACGCTGGCCGCCCGAAAGCTGGTCGATGCGGCGATTCTCCAATCCCGTGATGTTCGTCAGAGCAACCAGCTCGGCGACGCGTGCGGCACGCTCGCCCCTGGCAACACCGCGGATCTTCAGCCCGTAGGCGATATTGTCCGCCACCGTCATGTTGGGGAACAGGGCGTAGGACTGGAACACCATCCCGACATTGCGCCGCTCGATCGGGACCGAGGTCATGTCCTTGCCGTCGAACAGGACCTTGCCGCCGACATCTGGCAGCTCGAGGCCCGCGATGATGCGCAGCATCGTGGTCTTGCCGCAGCCGGACGGCCCAAGCAGCACCAGCGTCTCGCCACGCGCAATGTCGAGGGTCGCGGGATCGAGCGCGCGCGTGCCGTCGGTAAAGGTCTTGCCGCACGCCTCAATCCGCACCGCTGCGCCATGCCCGGCCGTGCTCATCGCTTGTGATCCCTGTCGGCCAATAGCTGCATTGCGACCAGCAGCGGAATGATCATCACGAAGAAGATCAACGTATAGGCCGACGCCACTTCGAGCCGCATCGAGGCGTAGCTGTCGGCGAGCCCGATCGGCAGTGTCTTCGTCAACGGCGTATGCAGCATCCAGGTCAGGTTGAATTCGCCGAGCGACAGCGTGACTACCATTAGCGCGCCGGCGAGAATTCCGGGTAGCGCGTTCGGCACGATGACGTCGCGGAAGCGTCGGCATGGCGATGCCCCGAGCGAGGCCGCCCCCTCATCCAGCGTCTTGATGTCCACGGTCGCGAACACCGCCATCACCGACCGCACCATGAACGGCATGGTGAAGATCACGTGGCCAACCAGGATGAACAGCCAGGAACGGCGAAAGTCGCCGAAGCTGCCATAGGCGAGCAGCAGTGCAAGCGCAATCGCAAGCCCGGGGATCGCCAAGGGCAGCGTAATGATCTCCTCGACGATGCGCGCAAGCCGGCCTCCCCGCGCATGCAGCGCATAGGCTGCGGGAACGCCGGCAAGCAGTGTGACCGCAAGGGTCGCGAATGCGATCACGAAGGAGAGCAGGATGGTGCCGGCATAGAGCTCCCAGACCTGCGCGACCCATTGCAGGGTCACGCCGGACTGGATGCCCCGGAAGTAGTTCACGGTGACGCCGGCGGAGATCGACAACCCCGCGGGGACGACCAGGAAGGCGGCAACGAGCAGCGTGAAGATGAACTGGCCGGTGAAGATCAAGCGATCACGCATGCGTTCACCCGGCCGCCGCGACCGCGCTGCCGCTGAACGAGCGGGCGAGCGCGAGGATGAGCCAGGTGATCAGGCCAAGTCCCACCGACAGGGCGGCCGAGGTCGCGAAATTGGCGGCCAGCGTGAACTCGGTATAGATCAGCATCGGCAGCACATCGATATTCGTCGCCAGCGTAAACGCAGTCCCGAAGGCGCCCATCGCGGTCGCAAATGCGATCGCGCCGGACGCAACGAAGGCCGGCGCCAGCGCCGGCAGCACGACGTCACGCTGGACCGCCCAGGGGCTGGCGCCGAGCGAACGCGCGGCTTCTTCCAGACCGACATCGAGCTTCTGCACGGCCGCCATGATGGTCAGGATCACGCGCGGGATCGAGAAGTAGAGATAGCCGAGGAACAGCCCGTAGATCGAATAGGCGAAGACGAACTTCTCGCCGAAGATCCGGTTCGACAGATCGCCGATCAGCCCCTGCCGCCCCGCCAGCAGGATGATCATGAAGCCGACCACCACGCCGGGAAACGCCAGCGGAAAGGTCAGCATCGCGATCAGCACGGCCCGGCCTGGAAAGCGGTGCCGCTGCAGAAACATTCCGGCGATCGTCGCCACGATCAGCGTGACGACGGTCGTTGCCGCCGCCAGGAGCACGGTATTGATCAGCGTCGCGCGATAACGAGATTCGGTCAGGATGGCGAGATATCCGGCGAGCCCATGCGGCCCTTCGGCGCCTGCGACAACCAGCCGTGCCATCGGCAGCAGGAAGAATGCCGTGGTCACGACCGCGAGCGGCAGCAGGCAGAGCCAAACGAAGGATTTTTGCGACATCGGAAGAATGGTGCCCCGGCGAAGGGCACCATATTGCCTCAGCGAACCTCGGCGAGATAGCGGTCGACGAAGGCTTTTTGCACGTTTTCCATCTCGCCCCAGTCGACGCTCTTGGCGCGGGCATAGTCGCTGTCGGGGAGGAATTTCCCCTTCACGGAAGCCGGCAGCTCGATCGGGCGGGCCGGACGCAGATAGGCATTGGTCCAGATCGCCTGCCCCTTGTCGGACAAGAGATAGTCCATCACCTTCTTGGCCTTCTCCTTGTCGGGCGCGTTCTTCACGAGACCAACGACATAGGGAAACACCACCGATCCCTCGCAGGGAATCACAAACTCGAAGTTGCCCTTCTCCGAATATTTCGCGCGATAGGCATTGAAGTCGTAGTCGAACAGGATCGGCATCTCACCGGAGACGACGCGGGCATACGACGTCTGCTTGGGTACGATCGGATCGTTCTTGCGCAGCTCCTTGAAGAAGCTGATCGCCGGATCGAAGTTGCCTGGCGAGCCGCCGAGCGCCAGATTGACGGCGACCGCGCCGACATAGCCGACCGCCGCCGACGACGGATCGAGATAGCCGACCATCCCCTTGTAGTCGGGCTTCAGGAGATCCTTCCAGCAGGCCGGCACCGGCTTGCCGCCAAGCGCATCCTTGTTCACGAACAGGCCGAGCGTGCCGGAGTGGATCGTGGTCCAGTAGCCATCCGCGTCCTTGAGGCCGGCCGGGACCTGATCCCAATGCGCCGGCTTGTAGGGCTCGAGCGCGTCCTGCGCCTTGGCCTTCATGCCGAAAGTCACGCCGAAATAGCCGATATCGCCGACCGGATTGCTCTTCTCGGCCAGGATCTGGGCCAGCGCCTGGCCGGAATTCTTGTTGTCATGCGGGATATCGTAGTTGAGATCCGCCTTGATCGCCTTCAGCATCGAGGCCCAATCCGCCCATTCCGGCGGACAATTGTAGCAGATCACGTCGGCCGCCCTGGCGGATTGCCACGGCGCGATCAGCATCAGCGCCAGCAACGCAAGGACAAGGCGGACGGTCTTCATGGGAGGCTCCGGTCTGGGAGAGGATGCAATGAGGATTTCAACATCAACCGGGCGACCAAGTATAGGCCGCGTATGAATGTTTTGCGACGCGCTTGCTGCCGTGCAGCAAATGCAACGGCTCCGATGCCGACCATCGGGTGCTCGCGGCAGCCACTGGTTTCGCGCTAGGCTGACGGCCGAAAGAGGAAGCCCATGTACCAGCCGCCCGGCGTCAACACATCGCCTGATCTGCCCGTTCCCGGCCTGATGCAGGCCTGGGTCCTGGGTGACCCCGGCCGGCTCCTGCTTTGCGAAAAGCCGACGCCGGTCCCCGCGCGTGCCGAGGTGCTGGTGCGCATCGATGCGGTTGCGATCTGCGCCACCGATCTCGAAATCATCCATGCCGGGTCGCCGGCAAGCATTGAGGGCGGCCTGCCCTTCAACAAGAACTTCACGCCGGGCCACGAATACATGGGCACGGTCGCCGCACTCGGACCGGACGTTGACGAATTCAGGATCGGCGAGCGGGTCAGCGTCGAGATCCATGCCGGCTGCGGTCAATGCAAACGCTGCCGCCAGGGCATGTACACATCCTGTCTCAACTATGGAAAGCCGGAGAAGGGCCACCGCGCCAACGGCTTTACGACCGACGGCGGATTCGCGGAGTACGCAGTCAACCACATCAATACGCTGGCGCGCGTACCGGATAGCATGAGCGATGCGGAGGCGACGCTCGTGGTGACCGCAGGCACGTCGATGTACGGCTTGACGGAATTGGGAGGATTGGTGGCCGGCGAGAGCGTCGTGGTGATCGGCCCGGGGCCGATCGGACTTCTCGCAGTTGCCGTGGCCAAGGCGCTTGGCGCAAGCCCGGTGATTCTGACCGGCACGCGCAACAAGCGGCTGGCGATCGGCGGGGAATTGGGGGCCGACCGCGTCATCAACATCAACGACGAAGACGCCGTTGAGGTCGTGAAGCAACTAACAGGGGGAATCGGCGCGGACTATGTCGTCGAATGTGCCGGCACCGAAGCGACACTCAACCAGGCCATTCACATGACCAATCGTGGCGGCAAGATTTGTCTGGCCGCCTTCCCACACGAGGCTGCGACGCTGGACATCGCGCATCTCGTGCGAAACAACATCTACGCTTACGGGATCCGCGGCGAGGGCCGCAGCGCCACTCGCCGCGCCATGGAATTGATGGCAGCGAAGCGATTCGACGCGACAAGGATCCACACGCATACGTTTCCGCTGGAAGACCTGCCGACGGCGCTCAGATATGCACGGGATCGCGTGGATGACGCGATCAAGGTCGTCGTCACCACCCGCAAGGTCGACGCGATCGCGCGCGCTGCGGAGTAAGGTCCGTTCGCGCCGGCGGGAGACCGGAAAGCCCGCTCACACCGAACAATATCGCTCCTTGATCTCGTCGTCGGCCAGCAGGGCCTGCGCCGAGGCCTGGTGCACCACTGCCCCCTGATCAAGGATGTAGGCACGATCGGCGATGCCAAGCGCGAGCTCGACATTCTGCTCAACCAGCAGCACCGTCGTTCCCTGTGCCTTCATGTTGCGGAATAGCTCGAACATCTCGTCGACCAGGACCGGCATGATGCCCTCCGAAGGCTCATCCAGCATGATCAGGTCGGGCTTTGCGATCATCGCCCGCGCGATCGCCAGCATTTGCTGCTCGCCGCCGGACATCGTGACCGCCTCCTGGTCCATGCGCTCGGCCAGCCGTGGGAATATCATCGCGATCTCGTCGATCAGCTCGGCTTCCCGCTTTTTGGCCGACGACGCCACCAGCCCGAGCCGCAAATTTTCCCGGACCGACAATCCCTGCACAATCCGCCGCTCTTCGGGAACATAGGCAAGTCCCAGCGCGAAGCGCACATGCGCCGGCCGGCTCAGCAGCTCCTTGCCCTTGAAGGTGACCGAGCCGCGCGTTCGTCCCATCAACCCCATGATCGATTTCAGCGTCGTCGTCTTGCCGGCTCCATTGCGACCGATCAGGCAGACGATCTCGCCCTTGGTCACCTCGAGAGTGATGTCCTGCAGCGCGTGACTTGCGCCGTACCAGGCATTGAGCTTGCTGATCTGCAGCATTCGTCAATGCTCCCGCTGGCCGAGATAGACGCGCTTCACCGCCTCGTTCTGCCGGACCTCCTGCGGCGTTCCTTCGGCGAGAAGTTCTCCGTGATGCAGCACGAGGATGCGATCGCTGATCCCGAGCACCAGCTTCATCTTGTGCTCGACGAGGATGACCGTACGCTCCTTTGCGAGCTTCACGATCAGATCCATCATGGTCCGGGTCTCCTCCGGGCTCATGCCGGCCGTCGGCTCGTCCAGCAACAGCAACCGGGGTTGGCTGGCAAGCGCCATGCCGATCTCCAGCGCCCGCTGCTCGCCATGGGCCAGCGTCCTGGCGGCACGTTCGCGAGATTCCCACAATCCGACCAGCGCAAGCAGCTCGTCCGCCCGCTCGACTAGCTCGGTCAGGCGCGCGCGGGGACGCCAGATGTCGTATCTCGACACCAGCGCCTGCAGACCGACGCGGATGTTTTCACGGGTCGTGAGCTGCGGGAACACGCTGGTGATCTGAAAGGACTTTGCGATCCCCATATGCGCAAAGCGGTGCTGCGGCAGCCCGGTGACATCCTTGCCCTCGAATTCAACGCTGCCTTTGGTGGGCGCAAACGCGCCGCACAGCAAATTGAAATAGGTGCTCTTACCGGCCCCGTTCGGGCCAATAATGGAGGTGATCGCCCCTCTGGAAAACTCCGCCGAGATATTGTTCAGCGCGACAAACTTCCCGAACGTCTTGCCGACGCCCCTGGTACGCAGAATGATTTCCGCGGTTTGGCCTTCGGCGGCGCTCATCGCCTGCCTCGCGCGATCAGTGTGCCCCAGATGCCGGCGGGGAAGAACAGCACGCATGCAATGAAAATGGCGCCAACGATCAGTTGCCAGTGAACCGTCCACACGGAGACCACGTTCTCCAGGACCAGGAACACCGCGGCACCGATCATCGGCCCGAAGAACGTCCCCATACCGCCCAGGAGAGCAATCATCACGACCAGGCCCGAGGTCTCGTAGTGCAGGATCTCGATCGGAACGATCGACAGATGCAGCGCCTGCAAGGCTCCCGCGAGACCGCAGAAGCCGCCTGACAAAACGAAGGTCAGCAATCGGGTCTTGGTGACGTCATAGCCTGACGCGCGGGCGCGCATCTCATTCTCCCGCACGGCCTCAATGACGGCGCCAAATGGCGAGGCGAGAATGCGCGACATCACGAAGAAAGCGGCAATCACAAAAGCCGCGATGACATAGTAACGGATCATCGGATTGATGAAGTCGAGCCGCAAGCCGAACAGATCGATGGTGCGGACATTGATGCCGCGGAGGCCGTTTTCGCCACCGGTCAGGTCAACCGCCTGATAGAACAGGTAGTAGACACACTGCGACAGCGCCATCGTTACCATCGCGAAGTAGATGCCGCGGGTCCTGATCGCGAGCACGCCAATCAACGATGCCATCAACAGGCCGCCGGCGATCCCGGCTGCGATGGCCGCATACCATGGCCAGCCAAAATGCACGATGGCGATGCCACAGAGATAGGCACCGGTTCCGAACAGCGCGGCATGACCAAACGACAGCAGACCGAGATAACCAAACACGAGGTTGAAGCCGACGGCATACAATCCATAGATCAGGATGTTCACCGCGAGGGCCGTGAACGGCATCACCAACGGGAAAATCAGGATCACCGCGGCCACGATGCTGGCGCGATGCCGCGTTGCGAATTCGTACCAACTGCCCGTCGTGGCACGAGACTGTTTGATGGATTCGGTGGCTCCGATCATCCCTGGCTCTCAGCTCATCAGTCCGGCGCGGCCGAAGAAGCCTTGGGGACGAACGATCAGGACGATGGCCATCAGGGCAAAGATCGAAACCTTGGCCATCTCGGGCGCAAACAGCGACGTCATGCTGACCACCACACCAACGAGGAGGCCCGCCAGTACGGCGCCACCGATCGAGCCCATGCCTCCTACGACCGTCACCACGAAAGCCTCGGCGAGAATCGTGCCGCCCATCTCAGGAATGACGCCTTGAAGCGGGGCAGCCAGCAGCCCGGCAAAGCCCGCAATCGCGGTGCCTATCCCGAACACGATCAACCAGACCCTGGAAACGTCGACCCCGAGGACGCGGACGATTTGCGGATCGCGCGCGCCGGCGCGGATAATGAGTCCGAAGCTGGTCTTCTCCAGAAACAGCCAGAGCGCCAACAAGACAACGGCCGTCGCGCCGATCACGAACAGGCGGTAAAGTGGAAAATATCCGACACCGATGTCGACGGCCCCCTGCAGCAGCTCAGGCGTGTCGAATGGATAACCGGTCTTGCCGAAGGCAATGCGCACGCATTCGACCATGACGTAGCTCAGCCCGAAGGTCAGCAGCAGCGGATAATCGATGCCGCGGCCGTAAAGCGGCCGGATCAGCACGCGCTCGACGGCAAGGCCGAACAGCCCGATCAGAAGCGGTACCGCCAGCAAGCAGAGCCAGAAATTGCCGCCGATCGAAATCAGGTACAGCCCGACATAGGCGCCGACCATGTAGAACGCGCCATGGGCGAAGTTGACGACGGTCAACATCCCGAAGATCAGCGAGAGGCCGATCGCAAACAGCACGTAGATCGCGCCGAGCGCCAGCCCAGCGAATAGTTGCAGTGCAATCAGATCAAAGCTCAGGCCCGCCATTTGTCCCCCCCTCAGGACGCGCACCGCTCCGCGGTGCGCGCCGGCGCATGGCTCAGCTCTTGTGGCCAAGCGTGTCGCAGGTACGCAGGTTCTTCTCGTTAGGCTCTTCGGTCGATAGAACCTCGAACACATCTGACTCGTTCTTCATGTCCTTGGACTTCGACTTGATCACGAGCACCGATTGCACCGATTGGTGATCGCATTTGCGATAGTATTGCGGCCCCTTGTAGTAGTCGTACTTCAGAGCCTCCAGTGCCGCGACGACCTTGTCGGTCTCCACGCTGCCCGCGCCCCTGACCGCCTCGAGCACCGTCCGAACACCGCCATAGCCTAGCGCACCGTAGTCGGTAGGCAACTTGCCGTCATACATCTTGCGGAACGCGTCGTTGAACGCCTTGGTCGAGGCGAACTTGTCCTCGATGCCCCAGAAGAACGAGCAGCCCCCGACGACGCCTTCGAATGCCTGGGGGCCCGCCGCAACGCGACTGGCATGCGACAGCAGCGGCGCGATGATCTGGATCGATTTCTTGATGCCGAAGTCGGTCGCCTGCTTCAGCGCGATCTGCTGATCGCGGCCGAAATTGCTGATGCATAGAATATCGGGCTTGAGCGCCTGGAGACGCGGCAGCAGGGTCGAGAAATCCGTCGTTCCAAGCGGATGACGGATGTCACCGAGGTTCTCGATGTTGAACTGCTTGCCGACCTCGAGAAAGCCGCGAACCATCTCGTGACCATAAGCATAGTCCGCCGTGAGAAACGCCACCTTCTTGCCGAATTTGGTGAAGGCGTAGCGCCCGACCGCCCCTGACGTCATGTGCGGGTTCAGCGCTTCGTGGAACGTGTATTTGCTGAAATCTGCCGCCTCGTTGATGGCGTCGGACTGGCTGATCGAATTGAAGATGACGCCGCGTTCCTTGGTGACGTTGTTGATCGCGAGCTGAACCGCCGCGGACAGACTGCCGACGACGAAATTCACCTTCTCCTTCTCGACCAATTCCAGGGTCCGCGTCGCCGCCTCCCCCGGATTCAGCTTGTCGTCACGCACAACGAGCTCGGCCTTGCGGCCGTTGAGACCGCCGGCATCATTGAACTGGGCGACAGCAAGCTGACCCGCCCGCACCTGGTCCTGGGCCTCGGCGCCGTATGGACCGGTCAATGGAACCGGAAAGCCGATCTTGATGGGCGCTTCCTGGGCCTGAAGCAGATTGATGCGAAAAGGCGAGACGGCGAGAACGGCGCCGGCGCTTGCCGTCGTCAGCAGACGACGCCGTGATATCGATCCAGCTTTGGTGACCTTCTTCGTCATGACTATTCCTCCCCAAGAACTGTCTGCGTTTTGCGTATCGTATTATCGTTGCCCGGAACGTCTCCACTCAGATCCGTCCCAGGGCGGTCAGGATAACCTGAGGCGTGAGCGGAATCTCGGTAATTGTTGCGTCGAACGGCCGGAGCGCGTCATTGACCGCGTTGGCCACCGCAGCTGCCGCGCCGGCCGTCCCCGCCTCACCTGCCCCTTTCGCTCCCAGCTCCGATTCCTGCGTCGGAGACACCACGTGGCCGACCCCGATATCGGGCATCTCGCCGGACATCGGGACCAGATAGTCCGCCATATTGGCATTGGTCAGCTGACCGCGTTCGTCGTAGATGCACTTCTCGAACAGCGCCGCGCCGAGACCCTGCACGACCCCGCCCCGGATCTGCTCGTCGACCAGTTGCGGATTGATGATGGTGCCGCAGTCCTCGACAACCCAATGCTTCAGCAGCTTGACGAACCCGGTCTCGGTATCGACCTCGAGCCATGAGGCCTGAACGCCGTTGGTGAATGCAAAGGGATATTGGCGCGGAACGAAATGCCGGGTCGCCATCAATTCGGGCTGGATGCCGGGCGGCAGGGTGTCCGGTCGAAAATAGACGATCCGCGCAAGCTCGTGCAGTTCGATGCGCGGCGCGCCGTCGGCGGCGTTGACGATACCGTTGTCGACGATATCGAGCTCGGCCGGCGTCGATTGCAGGATGGCCGCGGCGACGTCCAGGATATTCTCTCGCAGGGCCTTGGCTGCCTGCAATGCAGCTTCGCCGCCGATGCCGGCACCGCGCGAGGCCCAGGTGCCACCGCCATAGGGCGTGTGGTCGGTGTCGCCCAGGATGACGCGAACGCGTTCCATCGAAACGCCAAGCACGCTGCCGACGATCTGGGCCGTCAGCGATTCCGACCCTTGCCCCTGTTCCGTGATGCTGGTCTGGCAGATCACCGACCCTTGCGCGTCGAGCCGGACCGCAACGCCATCCTGCGATGAGATTTTCGCGCCGCCCACGCCATAGAAGGCAGCGCTGGGATTGGTCACCTCGATGAAGCTCGCGATTCCGATGCCTCGATGGACGTTTCTGGCGCGCAAGGCCGCTTGCTCAGCCCGCAACGCGTCGTAATCCATCATCTGAAGCAGCTTGGTCAACGAGGCGTGATGCGAAAGCTGCTCGAACTTCATGCCCGAGGGCGATGCACACGGATAGGCATCGTCGGCGATCAGATTGCGCCGCCGGATTTCGACGGGGTCCATGCCGATCTTCGCTGCCGCCAGATCGACCAGGCCTTCGGTGACCGAACAGGCGATCGGGTGTCCGACCGCCCGGTACTGGCACATTACGTTCTTGTTCTGGAAAACGACGCGCGCCCGTGCCCGATAGTTCGCCGTGGCATAGGGCCCACCGACCAGGTTGACCACCTGATTGGCCTCGATGGCGCTGGTGCGCGGATACATCGAATACGGGCCGATCCCCGTCAGGTCGTCGATCTCGAAGGCTGTGATGGTGCCGTCCGGCCTGACGCCGATCCGACCCCTGCATCGATGATCGCGGGCGTGGATGTCCGTGTTGAAACTCTCGACGCGGTCCGCCACGAACTTGACTGGCCGACGCAACAGCTTGGACAGCGCGTAGGTCGCCATTTCGTCGGCGTAGATATGGACCTTGATGCCGAACGAGCCGCCGACATCCTTGCAGACCACCCGGACCTGCGCTTCCCCTAACCCAAGATGCAGCGCCGCGATGTTCTGCACCATATGGGGCGCTTGCGTGCCCTGATAGATCGTGAGCCGTGCCTCGGCCGCATTCCAATCGGCAACGACGGCGCGCGGTTCAAGTGTCACGCCGGTGTGGCGCCCGAATACGAAGTCGGCCTCGACGAGTTCGGACCCCGACAATGCATGATCGACGTCGCCGGCGTCGAGCGTCCGCTCAAAGGCAAGATTGTCGCCGAGCGCAGCATGAATGACGGGAGCTGCCGGATCGAGCGCAGCACGCATGTCCGTGACCGCCTCGAGCTCCTCGTAGTCGACTGAAATGTGCTCCATGGCATCTTCAGCTGCAGCACGGCTGGTCGCCACAATCGCTGCAACGGCCTCGCCCTGCCAGCACACGCGGTCGACCGCGATCGCGTGCTGCGGCGCTGACTTCAGTCCCTTCAGGTGCGAGAGCACCCCGACCCACGGCGTGATGACCGCTTCAAGTTCACGACCCGTGACGATGGAAACGACACCGGGCATGCGCCTTGCCGCCTCGGCGTCGATCGCTGCGATTTTGGCGTGGGCATGTGGCGACCGTAGAAAAACCACATGCGCCATCCGCGGCAATTCGAGATCACTGACATATTGGCCCCGCCCCTGCAGTAACCTGTCGAGGTTCGGCCGCGGTACGGTCTTGCCGATGTAGGAATTCGGGCGATCAAGCACCGAAAGCGTGTCTGCTGGCGCCCGCGTCACCGTCATACGCCCCGCTCCGCGCGCGTCTTGGCTGTCGCCTCCACCGCATCCACGATGGCCTGATAGCCTGTGCAGCGGCAATAGTTGCCGGAAAGATGTTCGCGGATTGCTCGACGATCAGGCACGGACACGTGCTTCAGCAAGTCCTGCGCCGTGATCAGCATCCCAGGCGTGCAAAAGCCACACTGCAATGCATTGCGCTCGCGAAATGCCGCCTGAAGATCGGCTATCTCACCGCTGTCAGACAGCCCCTCGATTGTCTCGACTGACGCGCCCTGCGCCTGGACCGTCAGCATCAGACAGGAGCGAACGATCTCGCCATCGAGCCGGACCGTGCAGGCACCGCAAACGCCGTGCTCGCACCCAACGTGAGTTCCGGTAAGCTTGAGATTCTCGCGGAGGAAATCAGCAAGATTGAGCCGCGGCAAGACGAAGGCGTCGATGGGTTCGCCATTGACCAGAAGCGAGACCGGTACCGGAGCGTTCACTTGCCGACTCCCGTTTCCAGTTCTGGCCGTGCCAGCAATGCTGCCACGCAGCGCCGGAGCAAGACCGTCGCGAGGTGTCGACGCATGGCCGCGGTCGCCTGCTGGTCCTCCTGTGGATCGAGTTCATCGGCCAATGCGGCCGTCGCCTCTGCGAGCAAGGCGGGAGTTACCGTGGCATCGATCAGTTTGCCGGCGGCCGCCGCGAGCAATGGCCGGTCGCCAACAGCAAAGAAGCCGAGGCGAAGAGCTGAGAACCTGCCGGCCGCAACTACGGCACGGGCGGCGAGACCAACGACAGCGTAGTCGCCATGCCGCCGGGCATATTCCTGAAAGAAAAATGTCGAGCCTTGGCCTGCGACCGGCACCTCGACCGCGACAAGCAACTCGTCGGGCAACAGTGCCGTTTCGTAAATTCCCCTGAAAAACGCCGTCGCAGTAATCCGGCGTTCGCCGGCCGAGCCCCGAACAACGATCGTGGCGTCAAGCGCCACAACACAGGCCGGCAGCTCCGAGGCAGGATCGGCGTGAGCGAGGCTACCGCCGATCGTTCCGCGATTGCGAATTGCGGGATGGGCAACGTGGGCAACGGCATCGCGCAACAGCCGCGCGTGCAGTGCAACCTCCGGCGATCTGAGCAGATCGACGTGCCGGGTCAGCGCGCCAATGACCAGCACGTCTCCCCTCACGGTGATGCCGCGCAACTCGGCGAGGCCGCCGATATCGACCAGGATGTCCGGAGACAGGAGCCGCAGGTTCATCGCCGGCATCAGGCTCTGACCACCCGACAGAACCTTCGCCTTGTCGCCGTGCATGGCGAGCAACTCCAGCGCGTTCACGACGCTGGTCGCGCGGGCGTAGGCGAAAGCCGCAGCTTTCATGTGGGCGTGGCCTCCCGGGCCCAATTTTGGTTTGCCCGATTAGAGGGCCGCCCTCTTCAAAGGTCAAGCTTGTTTATCGAGTGATTATTTGTGCGGCAGGACTTGTCTTCGCCTCGGGAAGGCCGCAGGTTCCTTGCCAACTAAAGTTCAAATCGCGGGGAGGCGGATCATGAAGCTCGGTTTTTTTACGATGCCGATCCATCCTCTCGACAAGGATTGGCGGCAATCGCTCCGGGAGGATCGCGAGGCCTTTCTGCTCGCGGACGAGCTCGGCTTCACCGAGGCGTATGTCGGCGAACACGTCACCGACAAGGCCGAGAACATCACCTCCAGCATCGCCTTCATTGCCTGGCTCGCAGCCGCAACCAAACAGATCAAGCTCGGAACCGGTACGATCAACATGCCAAACACGCATCCGGCAGCTATCGCAGCGTCCGTCGCCATGCTCGATCACATGCTTGATGGCCGTTTCATCCTTGGAATCAGCCCCGGTGGATTGCTGTCCGACGCGGAGGTTTTCGGCAATCTCGATGCCGACCGCAATGCCATGTTCCTTGAGGCCATCAACCAGGTTCTTGATATCTGGGCTGGTAAACCGCCTTATGATCTGCAGGGCAAATATTGGAACGTCTCGGTCAAACGGACTCTGATCGAGGACATCGGCCAGGGAATCGTCGCTCGCCCTTTGCAGGCGCCTCACCCGCCAATCGTGGTAACCGCGGTGGCGCCATTCTCAAAAGGTGTCACGGAGGCGGCGGCGCGCGGCTGGGATCCGATCTCGGCAAACTTCCTGATGTCGGCCTGGGTGAAGAGCCACTGGCCGAAATATGTCGAGGGTTGTGCGCGCGCGAACCGGGCAGCCGAGCCTGCCAATTGGCGCGTCGCCAAGAGCGTGTTCGTGGCAAGGGATGCAGCAACCGCGAAGGCCTATGCCACGTCATCAGACAGTCCGTACGTGTACTATTATCACCAGTTGTTCACGAAGCTGAAGCGTAGTGGCCGGCTCGAGTTGTTCAAGACGCGACGGGATCAAGCCGACGCTGAGGTCACACTGGAATCGATCTGCGACAAATTGATCATCTACGGCACGCCCGAAAGCGTGGCTGACCAGTTGCTGGCGTTCCAGGAAGAGATTGGCACCTTCGGAACCCTGCTTTACGCCGGCAAGGACTGGAAAGATCGCGAGCTTGGCCGTCAATCGATGATCCTGATGGCCGAGAGGGTCCTGCCGCGGATCAATGCCACCGCTGCCGGATCATCGACGTGAAGGAGGTTCGACATGGCCTTTACTGATCGCATTCCGTACCAGGCGCAGGTCGACCGACCGAAACTGACATTACCTGACGGCAAGAAGCTTGCCGTGTGGGTTATCCTCAATGTCGAGGAATGGCGCATCGAGAATGCGATGCCACGCACCGTGCTGAGCCCACCGATGGGCCAGCCCCTGCTGCCCGACGTGCCGAACTGGTCGTGGCATGAATACGGCATGCGCGCCGGCTTCTGGCGACAGTTCAAAGCCCTCACCGATCGAAAGATACCGGTGACGCTGGCTGCGAACGCCAACGTCTGCAACAGCTATCCGCGTGTGGCGTCGGCGGCGCGCGAGGCGGGATTCGAATTCATGGGACACGGGTTTGTTCAGGGCCCGATGCACAAGGTCGAGAACCAGGCGGACGCAATCAAGCGCGCGGTCGACACGATTGCTGGATTTACCGGCAAGCCGCCGCGATCATGGGAAAGCCCGGGCCTGACCGAAACCGAAGAAACGCTCGATCTCCTGCGCCTCAACGGGATCGAATACGTGGCCGATTGGGTGATTGACGATCTCCCCCAGGACATCGCCACGCCGCACGGCACCGTGACGACGATTCCCTATTCGGTCGAGACCAACGACATTGTCATTCACGCGCTGCAACACCTTCCGTCGGAACAGTTCCTGACCCGCTGCACTGACCAGTTCGATCGGCTGTACCTTGAGGGCGCAGAGAACGCGCGGATCATGGCCATCTCGGTGCATCCCTACATCACGGGCGTGCCGCATCGTATCAAGTACCTGGAGGCCCTGCTCGATTACGTCATCGGCCATGACGGCGTCGCCCTCATGACGGCAAGCGAGATCGGAGATTGGTATCGGGGGCAGATGGCGACAATGTAGCCCGGGTCAGCCGACGACCTTGATCGGCGCCCGTCGACGATCGGTCGCGCTCTCCGCCATCCTCTCAAATCCCGCGAGGAAGATATCCAGCGCGTCACTGATCATTTGCGCCTTGTCCTCGAGGACAGGCGCTTCGTAGATGTACTTGCGTACGCCATAATAGAAGATGCCGCCGTGAAACACCCAGGCCAGCTCGAGTTCTGCGGCGCTGGGCCTGCCTTGCGTCGCGAGGCCGGCGTCGTGGCGGCATTCCCGGAGAATGCGTGTCAGGATCTTGTCCTTGACCATGCCAACATACCACCGATTGATATCGAGGCCCTTCAGGCCGGAGTAGAGATAGATCCGGAGCCATCTTCGGTTGAAAATCGCGTCGGTATAGATCTCGTAAAATTCCTGAAGCCGCACGCGGAGCGGACGTGACCGATCCGAGAGCAACTTCTCCCAGCCGATTTCAAGCGGTTCGAGATATACCTTGCGGTAGACCTCCTTGATGAGATCGTCCTTGCTCGGAAAGTAGCGGTAAAGCAGCGGCTGCGTTACGCCGAGCTTGTGAGCAAGGGCGCGCGTGCCGCCGCCAAATCCCTCCTCCGCAAATAGCTCGGTTGCCTTGGTAACGAATTCACTGCGACGATCGACGGCTGATAGTCGCCTCTGCTTGGCACGAACGCGCTTGACGGGCGTCTTTCGATTCATGATGTCTTGTCACCACCCTCAGCCAAAAACCCGCCAAAACCTCCGCGCGCGAACACCAGCGGATTGTTCCGGTTATAGGCGTAGGCTTCCACCGCGCCCAGGAAAATGACGTGATCCCCGCCATAGTAGCGGTTGGCGGCACGGCATTGGAAATTCGCGACCACATCGGCAAGCACGGGAGCATTCCCGAGGCCCGGCGTCCAGCTTACGCCCGCGAACTTGTCACCCGACGATCTGGCAAACTGCACCGCCAGCGCCTGTTGCGACGCGTCTAGAACGTTGACCGTAAAATGGCTAGCATTCTGGAAGATCGGCAGTCCCTGCGAAAACATGCCCAGGCTCCACAACACAAGTGGCGGATTGAGCGACACCGATGCAAAGGAATTACAAGTAATTCCATAGGGCCGTCCTTCAGCCGCCATCGCGGTGACTATCGTCACACCTGTTGCGAACGTACCGAGCGCATTGCGGAAATCACGGGGATCGATCGCCGAACTATCGCTTGCGAGCTCACTGGCGGGATCCAGCGGATGTTTGGGCGAGTCGGACATCCGGCTTACCTCAAAGCGTCAGGTTTTCAGACGGGAGCCCCAGAGCCACCCGCCCGTAATTGGTGCCCGCCGCGTCAAAATTGAACGCGAGATGCGAATTCACCGCGTGCGCGTCGCGGAATTGGCGCTGCAACGCTCCCGAGGTAAACAGGCTGCGTGCGCCGCCCGCCGCAAATAGAAGAGACACCGCCTCGGTGCACAAATTGACCGCGAACGCACCGTCGCGCCGAAGCTTCGTCTTCGCTGCAATGCCCGGGATATCGCCGCGCCGGACCTCCGCAAGTGCCTCAACGCAGTTCGTGCGCATGATTAGCCGCGCGGCATCGATCTTCGCCGACGCCTCGGCGATCTTGATCTGTGTGCTTTGCAGGTCCCCGATCTTGGCCCGGTTATATGTCGAAGCGCGGTGTCGCGCGATCTCGACATAGTCATCAAGGCAAGCCTGCGCATTTCCCAAACCAACCCCGGACAACACATAGGGAAACAACGAAAAGACTGGAAGCATGTAGAGCGCATTCGGATTGACGATACTGCCCGGCGTCGCACCTCCCGCAAGATCGCTGACGGCAACGGTCATATGCTCGGGAACGAATGCGTCGGTGACCCGCACGTCGTTCGATCCCGTTCCGCGCAAGCCAGCCGCATTCCAGGTGTCGTCGATGCTGTAGTCCCGCCTGTTCAACAGGAATAGCCGATACTCGACACCATCGGCCTCATCATCCGAGGCGACCACGCTCGCGAGCATGTTCCATCCGCAGGATTCCACCCCGGACGAAAACGGCCAATGACCACTCAGAACATATCCGCCACTTGCCTTCCTCGCACGACCTGCCGGGAAGACAAAGGAAGACGCGATCAGCGCATCCGGATCCTCTCCCCACACCGCGCTCTGCGCTTCGGGCGCGAACATAGCCAGCATCCAGTGGTGACTTGCAAGGTTGGCAAAATTCCAGGAGACCGAGGCGTCTCCCTGCCCGAGGGCATCGGCGCAGTCGACCAGGGCAACATAGTCGAGCTCGCTGCCTCCGACGCGCTTGGGCTGCAGGATCCGGAAAAGGCCGCTGTCAAGCAAATCCCGCTCGGTCTCCGGCGGCAATCTGCGCAGCTCTTCGGTCCGCGATGCCCGTTCGCGCAATGCCGGAACAAGCGCTTTGGCTCGTGCGACCATGACCGAATAACGATCCATATCCGGGCCTGGCTGTACCTTCGTGTCGAGCCCGCGGCCAACCTCAACCATGGTCTCTTCCTTCGTTCGATCTCCAAGACATTTGCGCGCGCGATCGAGCCGTCAACTCAGTTTATCGATCGATCACCAGAGATCAAGGCGCGCAAGCCTGCATTCCGCGAATTCAGCGCTCAGGATCCACGACTGCCGCCGGGCGCCCATTTGAGGAAACGCTTCCAGCGATGCTTCGTTCGCACTGCAGAGGCCCATTCTAGCATCCCCACGCCCAAAATTCGATGCCGGCTACGACCGCGGCTTGCCGAAGGATGTTACCCATGGCCAGAAACGCAAAAAACCCGATCGCCGAAGCCACCGGGCGCTCAACGTCATCGAATTGTTCGCGACAACCCGAACCCACGTCGCAGGATCTAGACGAGCTCCTTCCTCCAATACAGCGTGTGCTGCCATGCCCAGGGCGAGACAGGTTCGAAGAGCCGATATCCTCGCCGGATAAAATCATTGGCCAAGAAGACGGACTCGCTCGGAGCCGTGTCGCAATCCGGATCAGGATCAGGCAACACCGCACGAAAATGCGACCGTGGGAACGTCCGTCTGCTCGCGTTTGGAATGCGGGCGCTCTAAATGAACTGGATGATCTCGGCGCTCATGCAAAGCTCCCACAACGCGATGGCAACCAGATCCCGCGAGCGCGAGCGATATCAGATAGGCGGTCATGCAAACCTCGTTGATCGGCCGTCAGCGCGCGATGCGGCCATGGCATGAATGTGCGGCAGATCGCGCAGCGGGCGGCGATCTTTGGGGCGCGAACCTTAGCCCTGACGAGTGGGGCCGCGGGCGGCGCCGGCTTTCGCCGTGCCGCAGGACCGGCGCGTTCGCGCGCACCAGCCAATTCGTTCTCTTTTCGAGGGGTCCGGACGGCGGCGCGTTTGCGACACTCAGGCGACGGGCTGGGAGGATGTAGCGTTGTCACGGTGCGGTCGCCGTCCGATTGGTGAAACGGCAAAGGAAAAGCCCGCCGCGGATTGCTCCGCGCGGGCTCAACAATTTCTGATTTTCGGATTACGACCCTGAGTTGCCCGACGTGTCAAACCTATTTCGGGCTGAATGCGATCGGTAAAATGCGATGCGTCGGCTTCGATGGTGAGAAACCGCCTTGAGCGAAAGTTTGGGCATTGATCCGGAATCGCAGCGCAGGCCGGTGCCAAGCGCCTATGCTTGCTGCGATGATGTCAGTGTGCCCGACGCGTCAAGCGGACATCTCACAATATTTGGATCGACATCAATGCAGTTTTTGGCCTGCGTCGGTCGAACTGACCCGCGCCGCATTTGATTGCAAGAAGGAAGCGTCGATGTATTTCGTTGCTGCCGTGCTCGCGGTCCTGTCCGGCCTGTTCTACGCCGCGGGCCATCATCAGATCGGCTCTCTCGGCGTCACCATGTGCAAGTATGGCGGCATGTTCTGCGACAGCCCGGTGCTGGTTCTCGTTGGTGCAGGATTTGCAGCAGCGTGGGGCATGCTGGTCAGCATTCGCTGATCATCCCGCGACATTCCGACGATGATTTTGTGCCGCTGATTTGCCCGACGTGTCAATTCCCGCGCCCTGCGTCGGGATGTGATTCCACGAACGCCCGCAGCTATTGCGGCGTGGTCGGGTTTGCCGGATGAGCGGGCTTTGGGCCGGGTGGATCAGGCTCGATCGGTGCCTTGGGCTCGGTCGGTATGACCTTTGCGCCAGCGGCTCGCGCCGCCTCGCCGGTCGTTGAGTAGTTAGCCGAAGCGGCCGGCTGCACGTTCGGCTTGTTCCACGGGCCGTGATCCACGATCAGCATGCCGAGCACGCCGAGGATCGCAACCACGGCCGCCACCAACAGCGGTGTGCCACCATGCCGATTTCGATGCTTGACCGAACCGCCATCTGCAATGCCATGCGCCTGCATTGTCATCATCGTCTCCTCCACGGAAACAAGCCGCGACCCGCGCGTAAGTTTCCGGTTCCCCGATGTGAAAGCGAGACATGTCGGTGGAACCAATCCGCCGCTGCGGAATTTCTGGGATATGTGACCGCCATCGCCGTTCAATACGTGCGGATGGCAAAGGCGTTGGTCACCTGACTTTCAATAAATCGCGGCACGGCACATGAGCTCCGAAACACCCGAGTTCCCGCTTCAACCCACACTCGGTGAACGAGCGATCGATACCGCGACGGACGTCTCGCGTACGATCACGGAGGTGTCGGACGGACTTCGAGCCGCCGCCGATCGCCTCAGCGATGCCATCGCGACCTCGCGCCGACCGGGCGGAGCCCTGGCCATCGTGAGTGCGGTCACGCGCGAAGCGCCGCTCGCAAGCCTGTTCGTCGCCTTTCTGCTCGGCGTCGCCGTCGCGCGCCGGCGCTAAAGCGTCGATGGGGCCGCGAACGCCGTGTCCTAGAACTTGCCCTTCGTCGCGTCCTTGGTCGCCGACATCACGCTACCGCTGATCTGGCGCATGTGTTCGCCGGCATTGGTGAACTGGCTGCGCAGGAATTCCGACTGGATCCGCATCGCCTCCTGCAGATCCGTTGCGTGCACGAGCTTGCGCGCATGCTCGAACGCCGCCTTCATGTTCTGCTCGGTGAACGACAGCGCCTGTTTGGAGATCTCGGTACCGGCGCCCGGCATCGACGTCATCGACTTGCTCGCGGCATCAAAGAACAGGCTGAAGGCCTGTTCGGCCTGATCGATGGTCTTTTCCGCGAGATCGCGCAACTCGGCGGGAACTTCAAGCTTCGGCTCAATCATGATCGCGCCCCCTGAAATAAGCGTCCGGCGAGGTTAGCATAGATTGTGACGGCGTCAGCGCCGGATCGCGAGCTATAAAGACCCCACCCGCTCCGGCCGATTGAGGAAAAATTACCTAGCCGCGACCGACAGCCGATTCCAATCATGTCAGCACTGTGGCATAGTGATTCGGCTTCTTCGTCGGTCGCGTTCGCGTCTCTGGGGAATAAGGGGATCCGATGCTGCGCGCCGTTCGTCCGACACCGACCTGCACCCGGTTCAAGACCAGTATAGAAATGCCGTGCATGAGGTGCGGCACGCAAATGCGGCTTGCCTTGATCGAGCCGCGCGACCAAGTCTACGACGTGCTGACCTATCAGTGCACGCCTTGCAATTCCGGTGAAAGCTTCCTGAACGCGCGCTAGGCTGCGCGCCTATTCAGTCCCTCACCACGGCGGCTCCCGCCTCCGTCAGCCCGGGCTCGTCGTCATGCAGTTCGACGAGACCGAGCTCAGCGAGGATGTGCAGATCCTCGTCGCTGACCGGTGACAATTTGAGCCTGCCGGCCTGAATATCCCGCAAGGTCCAGCGCAAGCCGATGGCGCGCTCGAGTGAAAATTCCGCGAATGGATTATTTGCCATCCGCCTCGACTAGTGCGGCATTTGGATCAGACTTTGTCGTTGCCGCGGCGGCTTCATGGACACCACAGATTGATCGCGGCTGGCACGATCGAGGCGCACAATGCCTCGACCACGCCAACGCTTCATACATTGCTCGCAGCGGCTCAGTAGCGGTAGGGATCGATATCGAGAAGCGGGAATGCACTGAACACGCTCGGCAGATTGGTCGGCATCGCCGGATGCAGGTAGGATTTGTCCAGTTCGGCAAAGCTGGTGACGCCGAGCAGACCGAGGCAGCGGATCACCTCGTCCTCCAGCAGTTCAAGCATCCGGACAATGCCGGCCTCGCCGGCCGCGGCGAGCGCCCAGCACTGCAACCGGCCGATGCCGACAAGATCAGCGCCCGAAATGATAGCCTTCACAATGTCGGTGCCGCGGCAGAACGAGCCATCGACCATGATCTTGGCACGGCCGGCGACCGCCTGAACGATCTCGGGCAGGACATGCATGGACCCACGGCCATGGTCGAGCTGTCGGCCGCCATGATTTGAGACGTAAATCCAGTCGACCCCGTGGTCGAGGGCGATCTTGGCATCTTCGGCGGTGGCGATCCCCTTGAGGATAAGTGGAATCTTGAACTTGTCCTTGATCAGCTTCACCGTCCGCCATTCCAGCCCCTTCTGGAAATCGCCGCCGGTGGCGCGGATGCGGCTCTCGCGGACATAGCGCTTGGCTATATCGCGCTCGCGCCGGCTGTAATGGGCAGTGTCCACCGTGAGGCAGAACGCGGCATAACCGTTGTCGATGCTGCGGCTCACCACATCCTCGACAAAGGCATCGTCGCCACGCACATAGAGCTGGAAGATGCGAAGCGCATCCGGTGCCGCCCTGGCGGTGTCCTCCAGCCCGGGCTCGGACACCGAACTCAGCATGTGCGCCGCGCCGAACGTTCCCGCTCCACGCGCGACGGCCGCGCCCGCATCCGGATCGAAGATCTCGAGCGCGCCGACCGGGGCGATCATCACGGGAAGCCGGAGCTTGCGTCCGAATACGTCGGTGGAAGGATCGACGTTGATGACGTTGCGCAGGACGCGCGGCCGGAACGCGATCTCGTCAAGCGCCATTCTGTTGCGGCGCATCGTGGTCTCGGTCTCCGAGGCGCCGACGATGTAGTCCCAGGCGTTCTGGTTCAGCTTGGCGCGGGCCTTTCGCGCGAATTCGTGCAGGTTCTGGATTTCCTCGCCGCTGGCGCCGAGTTCGACATTGCGCGCCTGTCGAATGGGGGTCCCGTCATTCATGGTGTTTCTTCTCCCGATTTGGCCGGCACATTAGCCGCAGACAAACCGGAAAAGCTACCACCTTGCGCCACGAATCCTGCCAGCGAAGGCCAGCTATTCGCTCGTAAGATAGATCGGCTTTCGACGCGAAGCGGTCCGCATCCAGACGGCCTCGCCGAGGCGAGCTAGCTGCCCGAAAACCGGTTTCGGTACTCGGTCGGCGATACGCCGAGGTGGCGCAGGAAGGCCCGCCGCATTCGCTCGTCATCGCCAAATCCCGCGCGCTTGGCGACCTCGACCACGCCGCCGATCTGGCGGCTTTCGAGCAGCAAGCGCGCCGTCTCCACGCGCAGCGCCTCGACGCCGCTTGCGGGCGTCATGCCGGTGCGGCTGACATAGGTCCGGGCAAAGGTGCGTGGCGTCATCCCCGCCTTTTCCGCGAGGGTCTCGACCTTGAGGTCGCTCGTGATGTTCTCGATGATCCAGGCGTGCAGCGCGCTGAAGCGTCCCTCGACGTCCGATGCCTGTGCGGCAAGGACGGTGGAGAACTGGCTCTGACCGCCCGGCCGTTTCAGAAACACCACAAGTCTGCGCGCAACATCGAGCGCGATGGTGTGGCCGAAATCCTCCTCGATCATGGCGAGCGCCAGATCGATGCCGGCGCTGACCCCGGCCGATGACCAGACCCGGCCGTCCTTGACGAAGATCGCGTTGGGCTCAACCCGGATATTGGGAAAGCCATCCTGCAGACGGGGACAATAACGCCAGTGCGTTGCCGCCCGCTTGCCGTCCAGAATCCCGGTCCAGGCCAGCGCAAATGCGCCAAGGCAAACCGACGCGATACGGCGCGCCTTGGGCAGCGCCTCCGCGATCCAGTTCATCAACTTCGCGTCGTAGCGAATCTTCCAGATGCCGGGCCCGCCGGGGATCACCAGCGTGTCGACCTCGGCAGGCGCAATACTGTCGATCGGCGCCGTATCGATCATCATGCCGACATCGGTCGGCACCAAGCCGCCGGAGGTCGACAGGTAGGACAGCGAGTAATCCGGTCCCGGCAGCTCGATCGCTTCCAGTTCTGCAAACACCTGCGCCGGTCCCGAGATGTCGAGCAAGGTCACACCCGGAAAGGCAACGATCGCGATCCGCCGCGTCGCTTTCTTGTCGCGCGGCTCAGGCCGGGGCGCTTTGGCAGTTTTCGAGGGCATATTGTCCTTTAAGCCATTCGAGGCTGCCCTGTATAGCTCGCAATGGAATTCTGGAGTTCTGCCATGTCGCGAAATCTGGGCAGCGGATACGAGGCGATCAAATCGCCTTGGACGGATTACGCGATCTACAGTCTACCCGATGCCTCCCGGGTCGAAGCCTGCGACCGTCAGCCGCTGATGGATGCCATGAACGGCATCATTGCCGTCAACTGGCAGGCCACCGAGCCGCACTGGACAGCAACCTCCTCGCCCTTCGACAAGAAGTATAGCCTGATCCTCGTCTATGATCGGTCCGGCCTCATTGCCTTCTCGGTCTACCGCATCCTGGAGATGTCGGCCGGACTTGGAATCTATCGCAGCGGCACGGAAGTGCTCCCGGCGCACCAGGGCCGCGGCTTCTACGGCTTCTTCACATCGGAAGTCCTGAAATGCTCCGGCGCCGCCGCGAGAGCCGAGGGCAACGTGCTCTACGGCTGGCGAACCCGCAACCCGATCGTCTGGGCAGCGAACGCTAAGATTTGCGAAAAAGTGACTCCATCTTTGCTCGACGATACGCAGGATCTCGCCCTGCAGGCGGCCTGTATCGAGATGTGCACCTCGCTCTATCCGGGCAAGCCGCTCGAACTGCCCGACATGATCATGCGCGGCGCTTACGGCCACATTAAGCACCATCGGCAGGCCTATCATGGCACCGCGTCGCTGGTCGATGCCGCGATGTCGCGGAAGATTCCGAATTCAGCGGATGCCCTTTTCTCGGTGGGTTACGCGAGGGTGTGATGTCGATGCTCGGACAACAAGCTGTTTATGCCCCGACGTCGCGCTTCACCGATCGCGCCTATCTCGCGTGGACTGCGGTGGCCATCGCCTACGCCATTGCCTTCCTGCAGCGCGTGTCGCCGCAGTCGGTCAGCTTCAGCTTCATGCACGACTTCAACACCGACGCGGCCGGCGTTGCGATGCTCGCCTCAAGCTACTTCTGGGGCTACACCTTGATGCAGATTCCGGCAGGCCTTCTGGTCGACCATTACGGCGTCAAGCGCGTCGTCCTCGTCAGCATGATCGCCTCCTCGCTCGGCAGCGCCGCGTTCGCGCTGGCGCCGAACCTGCTCGACGTTTTTGTTGCGCGCCTGATCGTCGCCTGCGGTGATGCGCTGGTCTTCACCGCACTCCTGAAGCTCGTGGCACAGAGCTTCGCGGATGAACGGTTCGGCATGATGTCGGGTATTTCGCAGGTCTCGGGCTATATAGGAGGCGTGATCGCGACCACGCCGCTTGCAGCTGCGGTCTCGGGCTTTGGCTGGCGGGCCTGCTTCCTGTTCATCGCCTGCATTGGATTGGCCAACCTCGCTTTCGCCCAGCTCGCGCTCAAGCCCGATCCGGCCTCCCACAGCAACAAGACGCTGAAGGGCGTGGTGATCGCCGCGCGGCAATCGCTGGCCCATGTCGCGAACTGGGGTTGCGCAATGACGTTTGCGTCGCACTTCGCGGTGGTGACGACGCTGTCGGGCGTCTGGGGCATTCCGATGGTCGCGCACTTCTTCCACATCTCCCCGACGGCGGCCGGCACGCCCCTGCTCGCCTTCATGATCGGCAATGCGCTCGGCTCGATCTTCCTGGGTCACGCCGCCGATCGCGCCGCGGCGGCGCTTGAGCGCGCGCTGATCGGCATTTGCGTGCTGCGCATGCTGCTGATCGCGATGCTGCTGCCGCCGATCGCCCAGACATTTGGTCTCGCCTACGTCACCGTCGTGTTCACTGCCTTGGGGCTCGTCGCCGGCGGCACCGTCCCGCTGGTGCTGAAATGCGTCAAGAAGCTCTACACCGCCGATCTGATCGGTGTGGGCGCATCCGTGAACACCACAGCCGCCGGAATTTTCGCCGGCATCTCGCAGCCCATCATCGGCTTCGCGATGCTCGCCGCCAGCAACGCCTCGGGGACCGACGCCGTACACAACACGGCCGCGATCGGCGACGGCGGCTACAGCGCCTTGATTGTCATTCTGCTTCTTATGTCGCTGCCGGGCATTAAGTCGGAGGCCAAGCGGTCTTAGGAAGACAACTATAACACTCAACTCCTTGGCTCACAGAACGACATGGCTACGATCCGACTTCGGCAAACTTTCCGGTCAGCAGCTGGCAGAGCGTGATGTTCTCCGAGTTTGAAGCGCAGATGAGCAGCGAGGCAAGGCCGTTCCCTTGCGTGTTCGGCGTGACCGGACATCGCCAGGATCAGCTCCGCTACCTTTTCCTCGATCCATATGACGTGGCGGTGCTGGGCGAGCAACTCGGGCAATATGTCTCGCAGGCGCGCTCGTTCGGTCCCAACACCTCGTTGATCGTGTTCACGCGGCCCCGCCCGGTGCAGACGCTCGATGCCTATTATCGCAAGATGTGGCTGACGCTTGATCAGCTCGCGCGGCTGGACAAGAACCCATGGCCATCAGAGATTCCGGAACAGATCGACCATCCGATGTGGGAGTTCTCGTTTGCGGGCGAGCCGATCTTCGTGGTCTGCACGACGCCCGCGCATGTGATGCGGCAGAGCCGCCGGTCCAGCGCCTTCATGCTCACGTTCCAGCCGCGCTGGGTGTTCGACAAGATCCTCGGGACGGAGAAGGCCGCGAACGCTGCGTTCGCGGCGGTGCGCAAGCGCCTGATCCCGTACGACAGCGCAAGCCCCTCTCCGCTTCTTGGCCGCTACGGCGCAACCGACGGCCGCGAGTATCTGCAGTACTTCCTGCACGACGACAACCATGCGAGCTCGGGCTGCCCCTTCGCCAAGCTCGCGCAGAACAAGGCTCAACCGATCGCGAACAAGGAGCAGGCAGCATGACCCAGATCATCGCAGGCACGAAGACTGAATTTGCCATCGCCCCGGAGATCCTGAACCTGCTCCCGGCCCAGGGCTCGGTCGAGCTGCAGCATGATGCGGCCGGCAAGGTGCATCAGTTCCATGCCCATCCGGTGGACGAGATCCTGATGATCGTCAGCGGCCGGCTGAACTTCATCTGGGATGGCGGCGAGCGGGTGGTCGGCGCCGGCGACACCATCCTGCTGCCAGCCGGCACCCGTCACCAATCCGAAGCGCTCGAGGGCGGCGCGATCTACGTGATCGCGACGCAAGCGCCCGCCAAGCCAATGAACAGCTGACGCACAGGAAAGATTTGCGAGCACCTCAGGACAGTGAGGGATCGCGCGGCGGCTCAACCGCCAAACGTTCGATCAGCTCGATGACCTCGGAACGCTGGTCGGGCGCAAGTCGAAGGAAAGCCTTCAACAGTCGCAGGCTTTCCAGTGTTTCGCTCGATGGAGCTCCGAGCTTCTTCTGCAGCTCCGCAACGTAAGTGGGATTTTTCATCTCGCACCTTAAGTGAGGATTACGAATGGCATACCCAGGTAAACGTGAAGGCTTGGCCCAGAAGGTCGACACCGCAGCACAAGAGGCCGAACGCCTCGGCCTCACCACGGCAACCCTCATCCTCCGGATGGCACGCCTCGAGATCGATCGGGCGGAGCCCGAGGAAGTTGAAAGTATGCCAAGGAACAACTTGCGCAGCAAGCCGAACTGAGTTCCCGAAACGGACCAGCTTCAAGGCCGCCGGCGACGCGCCGGGGCCTGCGACGCCTGAAAGACATCTCGCCAGGCGAGAGGCTTTCCTCTCGCCTGCTGTCAGGTTGTTTTGCGAATAGTTGATCTTTTGTGCAGGCTGAGCACGCTGGAGCGTTTTCGAGCGAAGCGGATACCGGTTCGTGTCAAGGAAGCGCGTCAAACTGGAATCTAGAGCCCCATTCCGATTCCATCGGAACGGAAAAGACCCTAGCCGGTGTTGCCTGCCTTGCCGAACGCGCCGGCCTCGGCCAGCGCGGCGATGCGCCGATCGTCGTAGCCGAGCGTCTTGCTCAACACGTCCTTGGTATGCTGACCGAGCAGCGGGGCAGCAACAGGATCAACGGACGGCGTCAGGCTCATATTGACCGGCGACTCGATGTTCGGAACCAAGCCGGCGGTTGGATGCGCAATCCTGCTCAGGCGATGCCGGTCGCGCACCTCGGGCGCGTTGAACCCCTCCTCGACCGTCCGCAGATAGCCAACCGGAATGTTGGCCTTCTTCATCTTCGCCATCCAGTTCTCGAGCGTGTCGCCCGCAAACACGCTGGCAATGATCGCGCGCAGCTTCTCCTTGTTAGCCGTGCGCGCCTTGCGGTGAGCAAACTCGGGATCGGTGACGAGATCCGGACGTTCCAGCACGTCGGTGACCAGCCGGCGATAGAGCCGGTCATTGGCGCAGGCCATGTAGAGCGGACCATCGGACGCCCGATAGACGCCGACAGTCGGCGAACCGTTCGGAGAGTTGCCGAAACGGCCGGGATTGTTGCCATTGATGAGATAGGCCATGCCGTAGAAGCCGGTCATTGACACCGCGGTGTCGATCAAGGCGACCTCAACCTGCTGACCGCGACCGAGCCGATCGCGCGCAATCAGCGCCAGCAGGATGGCGTTGCAGGCCGACATGCCTGTTGCCATGTCGACGATCGGCGGCCCGGTGCGCACCGGCTCGCCATCCGGAAAGCCGTTGAGCGACATGAAGCCGCTTTCGGCCTGCGTGATCGGGTCGAAGCCCGGGCGCAGCGCGAAATCGCCTTTGCGGCCGTAGGCGGAGATCGAGCAGTAAATCAGCCGCGGGTTGGTCGGCGCCACCGACGCATAATCGAGGCCGAATTTCTTCATCACGCCGCCGGAGAAATTCTCCACCACGACGTCGGCCTTGGCAATCAGCGCGCGCGCCACCTCGAGCGCGGCCGGATTGTTGAAATCGAGCGCAATGCCGCGCTTGTTGCGGTTGAGGCTCAGATACGCCGCGCTCTCCCCGCCGATTTCGGCGTGCTCATAGGCGCGCGTGTCATCACCGCCGTCCGGATTCTCGATCTTGATGACTTCGGCCCCGAAGTCGGCCAGCGTTTGCGTGCAGGCCGGGCCGGCCACGACGCGGGTGAAGTCGACGACCAGCAGGCCGTCGAGCGCCGTCGGAACTCCCTCCCCGCGCGGCGTGCGCCCCGGCAATTCTGGTCTGGTCATGATCTGACGCTTCCTCTGTTATTTTATCAGGCGAAATACGACGGTCCCTGCCAAGACCGGCACTGCTCGCCTTTTAGCGGAAGCTCGTCAGCAAAACCAAACCCGGATTTTGCAGGGCGGGACCTTCGTCCGACATGGCTGTCAATGGCCAGAGCGCCCCGGCGGCGCCGGCGGCCGCCGACATGGTCGGACGCCTCGCATGCGAAGCAAGCCTGCCGGATACCGATTTGTGGGGCGCGGAGCCCATACGCAGGCGGGTGGCGGCACGCCGCCGCCCGCTTTCGTGATGGGGAGCCTTCGAGCTATTCGGCGATCATTTCGCCGGAGCCGCCGAACTCAGCCGGAAAATCCTTCAACTTCGGCAGGCCATCGCGTATGTGCAGCACTGCCTCGGAATAGTTGACGTGAACCCCTGGGCTGAATTTCAGCGTCGGGATCGTTGCGGTGAACACGTCGACGAGCCCGAGCGTCGGGTGGTTGGTCATCAGGTGACCGCCGCATTTTGTGCAATATTTGCGCTGGCTCATCGCGGTCTTCTCGAATGTCGCGATGTGGTCGGCGCCCTTGGTGACCTCGACCGCCTCGGGCTTCCAGAGGCTGAACGCATTCACCGGACCGCCGGACCAGGAACGGCATGAACGGCAGTGGCAATAGCCCATTGCCTCGGGCTCCCCGTTGACCTTGAGCTCGACGGCGCCACAAAAGCAGTTTCCAGTGTGATTCATCGGTCGTTTCTCCCTTGGTTATTTTGATTGGGCTCCGCGTCGGCATCGATCCACGTTGCCCGTGGTGTTCGTGATGCAGAGAATGTGGACAGGTGCGTAGCCGCGGCGAACTCCCTTACGTGGACGTACCAGACCCTTCCTTGCGCCAGAGGCCTCGAATGCAGGCAGGTCGTCGACGCGACGGAAGTTACATGAGAGTCCGCGCCGCTGTCGACCATCTTTGACACAGCCTGGCAGGGCCCAATCCCGACCGCACACAAGGAATGAGTTCAGTGTGAGGCAAGGCACAGTCATGTCGTGAGTTGCTGCCGTGCCGGATTCATGCGCGGCAAACCGAGCATTGTTACTGACGTCGATCACAATGAACCTTCGGACTATCTAGGCAAAAGATTCGGGGGGCTTGCGAGCGCACATGCCCGAGCAGTGGTCTCGTAAGCGAGACCGCTGCTCTTAGTCATCATCGTGGTGAGTGTAGGTGCGCACAACATTGCTCAGTCGAGCGCTACCTGGCGCTCCAGCTCTTTTTTTTGGCCTGCTTTGTTTAGCCAGCTCAGACGCGTTCTACCAGCGACCGAGACAGCGCTCCGAAAGTCTGAAAGGGCTCGATTTTGTAGGCCGCGCGTGTGTCCTCAGAAAAAGAGAATACGTGGCCTTTGAACGAAAGTAACGCCGACGGCAATAATAGATAATCCAGGACCGCCTCGTTGTTCTCACCCATCCTTAGCGCGACGACCCATCCCTTCTGCAATGCCACGCGACCAACCATCGCCCAGCGCAGCGGCTGGCGCCCATACTTGCGCCATTTGGCCAATCGGAAGCAGATATTCACAGCGTTATCTATTCGCAAACATTCGGTCGACTGATCAAGTGTGGCGCGCCTACCCGCATCCTCAAAGGCTTCGCGAAGACGGCTGGCATTTTCGAGGTGGAAATTGACCCATTTTCTGTGCGCGTCAAGCTTGTCGAAGCGGTCTTGGTTGCCCGTGTAGCCTATCAATCGATAGAGATTTCGAAGCGTGCCAAAGTGAACTAGCAGGTCGGCGCCAAAGGCCGGGCGAAGTCAGCCATTCGGTCATATGTGAGGCTGTCTCATCTTGCCGGGCCTTACGAAGTAAGGCCTCGCGCTCGGGACAGGGCGGAAGGTGTTTCGCCTCCTCCCGTAGTTCGGTGGCCTCCGTGGCGAGATGCTCTTTACGGTCTGTTTGAAACGACGGCGCTTCTGCGTTCTCCTACTCCCTCGCTGTTGCGAGTGGGAGTTAACGATTTTTGTCGGAGAAGGTTTCAAACGCGGAACTCGGTTCGCTGGAGGGTCTATCGCCCGCAGCTACAGCATCGATGGCCCGCCCGATGACCGCCATCATCCGCGCGTCCTGCCTATCGAATGCCAGCCGCCACGATGCGTGCGGCGCCACCAGTCGTATGGCGTCAGCGTGAGCACGCCAATGACGCGGCCGACCCAGTCGTTCGCCAGACGGTCGGCGAAAAAGGTGCCATGGCCGCAGTCGTGCTGAATCACGAACAGGCGCAAGAGAAAGCCAGCAGCTGGAATCGCTATGAGCAATGAAGCCCAAGCATGGCCAAGGGAGAACGTGAACCGAGCCGCGGAGCCGCAGGGCGGTGTGGTCTGGGGTGTTCGCGGTCAAGAAGTAGCGGCGCGACCACGCTGCAAGGCCCGGAGCGGCGGATCGAAAGGTCCGCCGCTTCTGTTTGGGCTATTTGCCCTTGGTCTCGACCTTCGCTTTCTCGTCCTCGTTCATCTTCTTCACCGTCGGATCGCGGCTGGATTCGCCGGTGGTCTGGGTCGTGGTGGCCGGCGGAGCGTTGCTGGGCGTTGAGCTTTGCTCGGCAGGATTCTTGGCCGGCCGCGTGGCGGTGGCCGGCGGCGAGTTCGTCTGCGCGCTCGTCGCCTGCACGGTCAGAAGGAGGGCGCCCGACAGAAGCGATACCGCGAGCGCCGTGGGGTTCGTTTTCATTGATCCATCTCCTGTTCAGAACAATGAAACGGTCCATACGATCTTGCGTTCCGCCTCACGTCTCCAGCTGCTTGCCGATCGGGAGGGCGCGGATGCGCTTGCCGGTTGCAGCGAAGATCGCGTTGATCAGGGCCGGCGCGAACGGCGGCACGCCAGGTTCGCCGACGCCGCTCGGCGGCGTGTCGGGTCCGGGCGGTACGATATAGACGTTGGTTACCGCAGGGGATTCGTCGATCCGGATCACCGGGAAGTCGTCGTAATTGCCCTGCTGCACCCGGCCGTCCTTGAAGGTGATCGCGCCATGTTTGGCGAGACTGAGCCCCATGATCGCGGCGCCCTCGATCTGCGACTGGATCCGCTCCGGGTTGACGTAGGTCCCGCAATCAACGGCGGTATCGACCCGCGGCACGGTCAGCTTGCCCTTTTCGTCGACGGCTACCTCGACAATGGTCGCGATATAGCTGACGAAGCTGCGGTGCGCCGCAATGCCGAGTCCATTTCCCTTAGGTACGGACCGGCCCCAGCCACCTTTGTCGGCTACCAGCTCGACCACCTTGCGCAGCCGTCCGGTGTCGATCGGATAGCTGTCATACGGCTCGCCATAGTTCCACAGATCCTTCACTGAGGTGAGGTTGAGGATTCTTGGCGCGCCGATCAGCTCCAGCAGCATCTCCTTCGGGTCGCGATTGGTCGCTTGCGCGATCTCGGCGACCATGGACTGCACCGCAAAGGCGTGCGGGATGTTGGACACCGAGCGGAACCAGCCGATTCGGGTATGCGCGGCCGCCTCCGGGTTCTCGCACTGGACGTTGGCGATCTCGAAGGGCATGTCGACCAGCCCCATGCCGAGTTCGAACGGTGCCTGGTGCACTGTTTGGGCGGCAAAGGTCGAGGCGATGCTGGGCGCGACGCTGCGATGCCGCCAGGCGATTACCTTGCCGCCCTTATCGAGGCCCGCCTCGATCCGCTCGACCGAGACGGTGTGCAGGAAACCGTTGCGAATGTCGTCTTCCCGCGTCCACTGCACCTTGACCGGCGCGGCGAGCTCCTTGGAGAGCAGCGCAGCCTCGAGCGCGAAATCGCATTTCGACTTGCGCCCAAAGCCGCCGCCGAGCAGCGTGACATTGACGGTCACGTTCTCCTCGGGAATGTCCAGCGTCTTGGCCGCGTCTTCGCGTGTTCCGCCGGCGCTTTGCGCCGGCGCCCAGATCTCGGCCTTGTCGCCCTTGACGTCGGCGACCGCGACCGGCGGCTCCATGGCGACGTGGGCAAGATGCGGCAGGTAGTACTCGCCGATGATCACCTTGTCGGCGCCCTTCAACGCGGCCTCGACGTCGCCTTCCTTGCGCACCACCAAGCCGGGCTTCCGAGCCGCCTCCTCCAGCTCGGCCCGATAGGCGACCGAGTCGTATTTGGCGTTGGCGCCGTCATCCCAGGTGATTTTCAGCGCATCGCGGCCCTTGATCGCCGCGCCGGTGTTGCGCGCGATCACGGCGACGCCACCGAGCGGCTGGAATTTGGACGGCCACGGCCAGCCCTTGACCTCCATGACCTTCTCGACGCCGGAAACCTTCATTGCTTCCGACCCATCGAACGACACCACCTTGCCGCCGGTGACCGGTGGGCGCGCGATCACGGCATACTTCATGCCGGGCAGCCGCACGTCGGCGCCGTAACGCGCAGCGCCGGTGGTGATGTCGTGCAGGTCGACGATTCCGATCTCACCCTTGCCGAGGTAGCGGAAATCCTTTGGATCCTTCAGCTTCAAGCCTTCGATGCTGGGCACCGATTCCTTCGCGGCATCGGCGGCCAGTTCGCCAAAGCCGAGCTTGCGCCCGCTCGCGCTGTGGATGACCTCGTGGTTGGAAGCTTTCACCTCGGTCGCGGGCACGCCCCAGCGTTTTGCCGCGGCCTGCTCAAGCATCGTGCGGGCGGAGGCGCCAATCTGGCGCATCGGCATCAGATAGTGCCGCGTGCTGCGCGAGCCGTCGGTATCCTGGTTGCCGTACTTGACCTCGTCGCCATGGGCCTGCTGGACGCGGACCCGCTTCCAGTCGGCTTCCAGTTCTTCGGCGACAATCATGGGCAGGCTGGTGCGCACGCCGGTTCCCATCTCAGCGCGGTGCGCGACGATCGTGACGATGCCATCAGGTGCGATCGATACGAACACGCGCGGGTCAACCACAGTGCCGTGCGGCATCTTGCTGGCGCCGGTCTCGTAGGCAAAGCTCGGGCGCATCATGACAGGCGCGGCGAGCACGAAACCGCCGGCGAGGCCGAGGCCTTTCAGGATGCTGCGACGCGAAACGTTCTCGACCTTGATGTGTTTCTCAAAGCCACGAAGCTTGTTCTGATAAGTGAAGATATTCATGTCACACTCCCGTCGATGCGAGATGGACCGCGTTCTCGATCCGCTGATAGCAGCCACAGCGACAGATATTGCCGGAGAGAGATTCGCGGATCTGTTTGTGCGACGGCTTTGGATTATCCATCAACAGCGCCGCCGCCTGCATGATCTGGCCGGTCTGGCAAAAGCCGCATTGCGGCACGTTGAGCTGGCGCCAGGCCTTTTGCACCGGGTGATCGCCGGTCGGGTGCAAGCCCTCGATGGTGGTGACCTCGCGTCCGCTGACGTCGGACACGGAGGTGATGCAGGCGCGCACCGCCTGCTTGTCGACGATGACGGTGCATGAGCCGCACAGCGCCTGGCCACAGCCGAACTTGGTGCCGGTCAGCCCGACCTCGTCACGGATAAACCAGAGCAGCGGAAGAGCGGGATCGCCATCCCAGTTCTGTTCCTGGCCGTTAATCTTCACCTTGATCATGATCGTCTCTCCCTCTTCCTACAGGAGCCGTCATGAGCGTGTTTTCGAGGTGAGCAAGAAAATCTTTTCTGGGAGATCCCTTGCACGGTCTCAGGCAAAACTGCCCTCGCTGAGAAACCGCAGACTGCACCGTAGGATCTGATTGATTATGTGTGTCGCGCCCATCCTCCTATTTTGCTTTCGCTTTGTTCAAGGTATGGACATCCGGCAAGCTATCACAAAGCGGAGCGAATAGGCTTCACAACGCCTTGTTTGCCCTCGTATTTAGACAGAGCTGGGCCTCCTCGAACGGCGTGCTTTTGGTCAAGAGCCCTTACGCAGTGACCCGCATGACCCGGCCATTGCTTTGAGTTTTTCATTCGTCTGGGGTCGCGCATTTTCGGCGCCTGAATTGGCGGCGTTTCATTTTAAGTCGGCTTCGCTGCTGGAGGGAGTTGGGAATAGGTGTAACTTTGCGATAGTCGCATTGTGCGTCTACCCATTGCCGCGTTCGAGGGACGCTTCGGATATGCCTATAACGATGATCAGGCTCGCTGTCACGTTAGCTTTCCCGCTGGTTGCCTTCACAATGCCAACATCGGTTTGGGCAGCTGGTCCGACGTTGACGGTGTCAGCCGATGGCGGCGTCCTTATCTTCGATCGGGACGCGCTGCTTGCGCGCACGGATGTCGTCGAGATCACCACGTCGCGTGATGTGGCGTACCGTACTCCTCGGACGTATCGAGCCGTGGCGCTCGCGAAATTACTTGAAGGAGTTGCCATTCCGCCCGACGCCGTGGTGGAAGTGGCAGCGCAAGACGGCTTCGTGACGCAACTCCCTCGCGATCTGGTCTACGCCAATGACGGCATCGTCGCGTATATGGCAATCGAAGTCGCCGACACGCCGTGGCCGCCAATTCCAGGTAAGGATAAGAGCGCAGGCCCCTTCTATATCGTATGGCTCGGCGATCAAGCATCATCCGTCCCAATCATGAAGTGGCCCTACCAAGTTGTCAGTTTGTCGGTGCAAGACGCGCCAGCCAAGCGGTGGCCCTCGCTCGCGGTTGATCCCGTGCTCCCTGCGCTCCATCCGGCGCGAGACGGGCAAACCATCTTCGTGAACAAATGCTTCACATGCCATACGATGAACCAGGCAGGATCGGCGTCGGCTGGCCCCGATCTGAATTTGCCGATGAATCCGACGGAGTACTTCACCGATGCCGGTTTGCGCGCGCTGATCCGAGATCCGCGCTCGGTACGGGTTTGGCCCGAGCAGCGGATGCCCAGCTTTGCCGAACAGGACCTGAGCGATGAGGAACTCAGGCTGATCTTGGCATATTTGGGTCACATGGCGGATAGGAAGAGCCGAGCAACGGAGGGCGGAAGCAGCAAACGCTAAGTAAATCGTAAAACTCGATTACGGTTAGCGACGATGGGATTTGCGAAGGAATTCGCGCCGTTGGCACGTGACAGCGTCAAGACTTACGGTGGGCGCTACCTCGCGGGCGGAAACGGGATTTCGATCAACGGCGAACCGCCGAAGGGGCGGCGCGTCGTCCTCGTCCAGTGGGACAGCATCGATCAACTCATGGAATGGCGCCGCTCCCCGGAATGCATGCGGGCCCGCGCCGTCGGTGAGAAGTACGGCGCGTTCCGCATCATCATCACGATCGAGGGCGCGCCCTAGTAGTAGGCTGATAAATGGCCGGCCAATGCAGCAGGGCATGTCGAGGACCGCGCCGACCCTTGATCGAATATTGCGTAATCTGCTGCGGAGCATGGTCCACTGTTGGCAGCACAAGGCAGAGATCCGACCAGCATCGAGCATCGTCTTAGCGGGGAGAGGGTTCTACTTTTTTGCCCGGTGGAACCGCGTTGTGCCGATGCGTTCTCCAACGCACGCTATAGCCGCCGATCGTTATAGCCAGCCGCGCTCGCCAAATGCGGCAAGATCAACTCCTGGCGGGGCATACCATCCGCCCGAGCCATAGCGGGCGCCAAGTTTCAGAGCGACATCCTTGTTGCCATAAGGAATCCGTAGCGGCGTCCCCTTTACGGACTTGGCCTGTTCGATCGCCAATGCGGCGGCCGCAGCAGTAGCTTTGCGAGTCCGGGATATCTTCTTCGACGCCATCGATCCGGGCGCAATTGATTTTGTCGACTTGTAGGCGGTCTTGCGACGGTGTTTCCGCCGCTTCGTGTCCCGGTTCGATGCAATCCATACGGACATAGCGGCCGAATTGGCCTTGGCCTCGTCCGGAATGACAACACCTTTCTCCTGTGCAATTTTTTTAGCGTACATTAATTGCGCCGGGCTAACCGCCTTGGGTTCATGCGTCCCAGGCGTTTCACTGTTGGCTTTCTTCGGCGCGTGTTCGCTGAGGAATTTGCGGCAGATCGATATTGATGTCTTGTAGCCGGGCGGAGGCTTGATGCCCTTCTGCCGGATGATGCCGTCGGCAAAGCGCTTCATTGCAGGCGTAGGCGGATACGCCGCAACGCCGTCGCCGACCGCAACACCCAACGAGGGTAGCCCTCCGGCCGCCGCACCCTCCTTCAACTTGCCGATGATGCGCTGGGCGACATCGCACACGGCATCGATGGCACCAACCATCTCCTGCTTGCCCACAACGACATCGTCCAGCAAACACTCCAATTGCGCGGTTAGACCGGGGTCGACAAGCGCCGGGTCGGCCTGTCTCAAAACCTCGAACAGTGAGAGGCCGATCTCGGTCGGCACGATGTGCTTCCCCTGGGTGATCAGAAGGCTCTGTTTCTTGAGCCCACCGATGATCTCTGCTCGGGTCGCCGGCGTGCCGATACCCTTGGCTTCCTTCAGGCGTTCCCGAAGAACCTCGTCGTCGATGAAGCGCCAGGCGTTTTGCATCGCATCGATCAGAGTGCCTTCGTTGTAACGCGAAGGTGGCCGGGTCTCCTTGTCCTCAATTTTTGGATCCTGCAGTTGTGCGGTCTCCCCGTTACGCAGCGCCGGAAGCAATTGTGCTTCGTCGCCTTTTTCGTCGGCGGGCTGCCAGTCCGGGAATGCCGCGCGCCAGCCGAGTTCGATGGGCTGGCGGCCGGAGGCCCGGAATTCGAAGCCGCGCACGTCAAGAAACGCGGTTGTCTGCCGATAATGAAAATCGGGCATCAACGCGGCCAGATAGGCCCGCGAGATGACGTCAAACAGGTTCTTCTCATCGGACGACAAACGGGGCCAGACCTCGCGCACCTTGTCGATCGTGTTGACGTTGGGAATGACAGCGTGATGGCTCGCGCCCTCCAGTCCCTTATCGTAGAAACTGCCGCCAGCACCCTTGCGGATCATCGGCGGCTCAGGCACGGGGATTACGCTGAACGATTGGCCTACCTGCAGTCCGGCCACGATCTTCGGCACGTCCGATATCAAGCTCTGCGGCAGGTAGCGTACCTCCGCACGTGGATAGGTGATGATCTTCTTGCCCTGACCGTCATAGAGTTGCTGCGCCACCTCGAGCGTTTTGTTGGCCGGCCAGCCGAAGCGCGAGCCACATAGTTTCTGCAGCGACGGCAAATCGTGCAGCTTGGGCGGGCCCTGCCGCTTGTCTTCGACGCGCACGGCAAGCGCCCCCTCGAAGCCCCGAGCCGCATTGACGACATCCTGCGCAACCTCGCGCCGGACAATCCGCTCCTGCGGCGCGTGGCGCACCTGGAATTGCCCTCCGGCAACCTTTGCGGTCGCAACAACCTCAAAATAGGCAATTGGCACGAAGTTACGGATTTCCAGTTCGCGCTTGCAGACAATCGCCAACGTCGGCGTCTTCACGCGACCAACCCCGATCACCCGCCGAGCGCCTTGACCCAGGATGACGGTCGCGGTGCGGGTGAGCGACAGGTTATAGATCTGGTCCGCCTGCCGGCGCGCGACGGCCGCGGCGTAAAGCCTGGCATATTCGGCATTGGGTTTTGCCCGGTCGAAAGCGTCACGGATGGTCTGCGCGTCCTGCGCAGTGAACAGCACCCGCAGGACGCGGCCGCGGTAACTGTAATGCTCGAGAATTTCCTGACCGATAAGCTGACCTTCCCGGTCGCAGTCTGTGGCGAGCCAAACCTGCTTGGCGGTCCGCAGGGCTTCGCGAATGGCTTTGAGCTTGGCGGCTTTATTGCCGCCCTCTGCCGCCCGCGTACCGTAAAGACCTTCCGGCCGAAGCAGGGTCGGTGACCAGCGCTTCCATTCCGGCACCACATCTTCCGGTTCGAGCAGGTCGAACAAATGACCCTCGGCCGGGAGAACGTTTCCGTAGCGAGAACCAACGGCTGCGCGGACGTCTTTCGCCTGGCTTGATTTCTCCGTGATGACGATTTGGTCAGCCATGATGCGCTTTTTGGTCAGGATACGTGTCGGAACATATAGTGAACAGAGCTACCTCGCAAGCCGCCTTTGGCAACTCTACCTTTCCACCCTGTCTATAGGCACAATGAGGTGGCGGGCGCGAACGCATCTGCCACAGCCGCATGCTATTCGTCCGGGCTTATCCGAACTGTATCCGGCTGAATTTCTCTCAAGAGCATGCCGCAGCGGTGGCTGCGGGACGGCGCATCGTCGAGATGACGCATCGGTATCAGAAGTGAGGCGCGGTATTACTGTCGAGCTGCTGCGCCAACGCCTTGCGGTCGCCCCAGAGAGCGGGCAGGCGGTCTTTCGGGCCATTTGCCGGCTATCAAACCGCAGATAGCTAGGCGCGCTGCAAATAGCCCCACGTGTCGTCCGAAAGGTAGCCTGCCATACAGGCTGTGGTGGCGCGGGCGGCTCGATGCCGGTTCGCCGTATTTGCATTGATGCATCGATGAAGGTGCCGGCGGGCACGGCCCGCCATTCCAAGAACCCAACATTGATCGCGTTCTCAACGTCTGGATGCGGATTTGGAATTGGTTTCGAGCTTCTTAACCAAAGCCGGCGATCCACTCGCAAGGTCTTGCCAACCATTCTCGCTTTCCACTCTGGCCGCTAACGGATCGAAAATCGTTCTGCTGCTAATTCGCGCCCGGGAGGGAATCGGGAGATCCAGACATGACCGGGTTGGCCGTTATGGAAGACGTGCGCCGCTACCGCGCAATAGCATCGTTGTGCCGCCAGGCCGCGGCATTCCGGCCGAATCAACGATGCTCATTGCTGACGCAGGCGGACGAATGGGAGCGCCGAGCAGTTGCAGAGCTCGAAGGGTATTTCAACGCTTTAGACCTTCCGGCACGAACCATTCGGCCTGCCGGCGGCGCACGGTCTGCGGTGCCGCTGGATCTGTGAACAGCGTGCCGCACTGGCATGGCCGGATCGGCCATGCGGTGACATTTGGCAAAGCTGGAAGCCGCAATTGCCGATGAAATTCAGCGCCACATCGCAGGCGCATGCAGAGCGTTGTGACCCGCTGCCTTCAAATCATCTATCGAGAGCTATCCGCTTGCGGCGGCTTCGAGGATCTTGGAGGCAACGTGCGCTCTTTCGCCGGTTTCGTACACGGAAATATTCTCGCACACTTCCTCAACCGCCGCCTAGTGATCTCCGACGCCGCGATGATGGCCCGGCGCTGGCAGTCTCAAAAGGACTTGCCAATCACTGCAACGTAGACACTAACAACCCGACACACGCAATGAGGGTTGCGGTGCTCAGGGTCGCCACGACAAGGGCTTGCTCAGCGCGGGCTTGCAGATCGTCGTCGTCCATTCCCGTCAACTCCATCTGGAGTACTCGCTCAAGCAGCAAAGATGAAGCGTGTACCCGTGTAGGAGCGCAGAAGCTTGTTCGGAATCTCGGCCTTGGCTATCTCATAGAACGGCTCGCCAGTGCAGTGCAGTGGAATGACGTAGTCGATGTCCATACCCTTGAGCGCTGCGATCGTGTCGCGCACATAGACTTCCTTATAGGGCGCGAGGTGGAAGCCGCCGATCACCGCATGAACCTTGTTGACGGCCGAAGCCGCTTGAGCCTGTTTGATTGCGTTGATCACCCCGCGATGGCTGCAGGAGGTCAACACGATCAACCCGCGGCCTATTAGATTGAACGCGATGGCGATCTCATGCCGGAACTGGTCCGGGATGACCGCTTTCGTCCGTTCGTCCTCCGGAAGCTGGTCGGCATAGCATCCAATGCCGTGGTCCACGCCGATCTTCATGGCGCTGGGGGACAGCAGCTTCTCAAAGCTCGTCTGGCCGATGTGCCCCGTGGTGAAGCCGTGATCGGCAACCAGTGCCGGTCCGTCTGCATAGGCCACCGCCAAATTGGCCGCCTCCAGCGCTTTGCGATCCAGGGCTCCGAAGTCGCCGCGCACCGGCGGCGCCGTCCATTCACGCGAGCAGAATGCCTCCTCGCCGCCGATGTAAATCGGTAGCCCGGCTTTGAGCTTGCCGCTGTTTTGCTTCAGGAAGCCGGCGAGACCGCCAAAATGATCGTAGTGACCGTGGCTCAAGACAAGGGCGTTGAACTCGGCCGGATCGATGCCAACGAGGTTGGCGTTGTTGACCAGCGCGTCCGGTGTGAAGCCAAAATCCATCAGGACATTTCGCGTCTCGGTGCCGCGCCGGGTCTCGACGTGCATCGACAGGCCGAACTCGCTGATCAGCGTCTTGCCGGGCGGCTTGCCCGCCCCGATGCCCCAGCCGAAGTGCTCGATCTCGACATCGGGAAGCTTCCGGCTCGGCGCCACGGCAAATTGATAGCTGTCGACGACCACGCGCACTGCGACGCTATCAATCTCCGGAACCTTGCCGGTTATCGTCTCTGCGCGCACTGGCTTCGTGCTACCGATCAACGCCGCCACAAGGGCGCTGAACAGGGCAGCGCCGCCGCCACACACCACATCGCGACGATGAATTGCGTTGCACTGGCAAGTTAACATGATCAAGTCCTCCCCTTGCGCCGCCTTCGCTGCCGAAAGGCATCATGCGAAAACGCTCTCCAACCACGGCGGAGACGTTGGGGTGCCGAACGCACTAGCGTCTGACAGCCCGCACACCGAGCATTAGGGCATGAGCGACGCCGAATAGGCGGCTAGTGCGATCATGTCCCCGATGCTGAGATTTTCAACAACCGGTTTCATAAGTTCGCTCTTGGCGCCCTTCCGCGCGCCGGATCTCAAGTCATAGAGTTGCCGGAACATGTAAGTCGGCGAACGCGCCGCAATCCCAGGCGCGGCAACGGTCCCTTTGAGGTCAGCGCCGTGACAGGCCGCGCACTGGACGCGCAGATCGCTGTTGGTTGCCAGAGCCCGCCCTTTCTGAACGCTGCCGACCGGGACGTAGGCGATGAAACGAGCGAGCGAGTCCCGGCTGACAAAGTGTTCGACGTTTTCTGGGATCTCTATGATGCGCTGACCGATGGGCTCTTTCTCGGTGCCATCCACCGAAGCCAAGAACAAGTCTCTGACATGCGTTTTCGGCACGGCGTCGGTCTCTACGACCGCAATGTTCGCTCTCGGCTTGATCGATGCAAAGTAGGCCCCAGCCTCTCTGAGCTCCTGATCGGTCACCGCTTTAGACAACTTGATCATCAGATCGGTGGCGACCCGAGGCACCGAGTTCGTGCGCAGACCCGCCTTGAATTCCGCCGTCTGCTGAATGATGTATTCCGCGGAAAGGCCAAACAGACTGGCATTCTCTGGACCGCCGGGTCCGTCTGCCCGGTGACAGACTCCGCACGCGAACACATCTGGCTTTCTCCCCGTTGCGACGATTTCAGGCATTGGCGGATGATCGTCTGGATGCCAGTCGGGCGCGGCGAACAGATCGCGCACTTGCGTGAGCGTAAAACCGGCGGCGCTGTCCGGAACCCGCCTGATCGTGCCATCGTCAGGCGCGCGCTGAAAATTGGGAGGGTTCACTGGATAGGCCCATGCCGGTGGGCCGTCCTGGCTTTGCGCACGCGCTCCTGCCGCAGCGAGCGAAGCGAACGAAAACACCAAAAGCGCAGTCGAAAATCTCATGGCTCTCGCCCCCGCGCGCGTCGGTGAAGCCAGACTGTTGTTTCCGAAGGCAAAGATCAGGAGCGGCTGCCCGAGCGTTTGAGGGCGACAAACGCCGCTACTCCTCCGGCCGCAGTTCAAAGACCCATTCAACGCTCGGGACTCGCCGGCGTCAATGCGAATTCAGGTGGTCCGCGGCCGAGCAGCGGTCGAGCCCATAAAGGCGACTTTCACGCCCACCCCGACGACCGACGTGCCGACGATCGTCGCACTGCATCAGCGCCCTTAATACACGCTAGCTAGGCCGACTTCCTGTCCGGTCTGGCCGCAGGCTTCTTCGAGCTTCCTTCGCCGGCTCCTTCGATCGGCATCAGCATCTCTTTCTGGCCGCTGGTTGCCTTGCGCGGCTTCTTGGCGGGCTTGCCCGCCTTCGCCGACGAGGCCCCCTGGCAGACGCTTCGTAGTAGCGCTTCCATCAGGTCCACGACGTTGCGTGATCGGCTTGCCGGCGCGCTCTAGTTGATGAGGTCGATCAAAGCGGTCTCGTAGTGGTTCTCGAACTTCTCCGGCTCGAACCGGACCGCCTTGTTCACGATCTGCCTGGAGAGGTCGAGCATGTCCTTCGTCAGCTTCGCCTCTTGATCGAAATATTCCTGCTCGCCGCGCACCTCATAGATGTTGCGCAGCAGCGTGCCGACCAGCCCCTTACGCCGGCGACACCGTGCCGGTGATCGTCGATCGGCTTTCGGGCGAGACCCGGCCGGCGCAAATCTTCGTCGCGGTGATGGGCGCCTCTAGCTTCACTTACGCCAAGGCCGCCTGGACGCAAGGGCTCTGCGATTGGCTCGTGTAAGGCCGTTGAGAACGCGATCGATCGTCAGCGCAAACGTCAGCGCCGGGAGTGTGATGCCGATTAATGAGACTGGCGGTGTCGAGCTGAATGTCCTTGGCAATAGGCTTGAGTTGTGCCGTTGCCATCAACCCGCCCGCCGCCATTAGCACAAACATCACATACATGACCTAAAACGTCGGCTCTCTAAGTACCTGCAGCGGTTTGTATTGAATGCGACCTAGCTGGACGAACTTGCTGGTCGAGGCCTCCGGGGTTTGTCCGCGCCGCGGCGCAAACAGCAACAGCGACAGCACCACCACGATCACGCCTTGGCCGATCCCGTTGGGGAATTCCCCATGACGGGTTCTTTCTCCCCCGGTGGCCTGAATTTCGATCTCTTGGGACATTAGCTTCCAGATGCCGACCACTTTCTCGCGGTCATCGGCAAAGCACGGCTGGGCCGCAAGAAACCATGCAACGACGAAAGCAAGAGTATGTACTTTGCGCATGATGCGACCCCTTCTTACTCTGCCCTTTTTGATAGCTCTAAAGCTTAGCACGGGTGAGCGCCGCATCGCAAAACGTGAGGACTGCTTCGGGTCAAGAACGTCGATTTTGCTCCATGCCGAATCAAGCGGACGCTGGATGGCGCGGAGATCGATCAGATCATCCGGGATATGGAGGCACAGAAGGCGCTGGCGGTTGAGCGTCTGCAGCGGGCTAACTGGCGTGAGCGTGAGCTGGCGGCTAGTTGATTTCGCGCGGAATGTGAACGCACTAGTGCCCTGTCGCTGTCCCGGCCGGCTTATGATCGGGTGGTTTAGTCAGCGATAGGCTTGATCGAAGGGCGTGGCGGACGTACCTGCGCCTGATGGTCTCGAAAGGCCCCGTGCGTAAAGCGCGGGGCCTTTTATATCTCATTAGCCCTCAGGAACACCGGCCAGCCGCATACCTTTGAGTAGTCGTTCCCGCCCCGCGATGTATGCGGGATCATCGCTCGATGAGCCCGCGAGCATGCGCCGGATGGTAAAGCTGGGATCGATTGCAAGGCCGGCTTTTGCGGCGCTCTGCGCCTCAGCTTTAACGTCCATCAACGCGAAAGCGGCGGCCAACACAAAATGGGCGAGGGGAAAGTTCCGATTGCTTTCGATGCTTCGTCGAAGCCAGGTTGCGGCTTCAGCATCTGCGCTGAGTTGCACTTTGGCTCTACCTACGCAATAGGTCCACCAATACACGCTCAGGTCACGCGGCGACAGCCGAAGCGCTTCCAGTATATGGCCTTCTGTGTCGCCAGCTTGCCCGGAAAACAGCTTGCCCAGACCTATAGCCGTATGAGCATCAGCCAGATTACGGTTGAGCAGCAGCGCTTGCTGACATTCGGCAATGCCAGGGAGTGCGCGATTTGTGAGAACATAAGCCAAACCTAATGCTAAATGCGCTTCCGCATATTCGGGCGCCAGTGCAAGCGCCTTAATTGCAGATGCTTCGGCTGCCAGTAGGCGCGTGGCTCTGTCGTCAGTTAGTAGGGCGGCTCCAGCAGCTAGATCAACGCTTGCCAAGCCAAGCAGTGCTCCCACACTTCGCTGGTTAATCGCTAGCGCACGCTCGAAAAGGTCGCGCGCCTGTGCCATACGCTTGGGCGTCGGCCCTTTGTAAAAGCAAGCGCGGCCCTGAAAGATTAGATCCGTTGCATCCGGATGCGGCGAGCGCTCCGCCCGCCGTGCCTCCGCCACAACGAGTTGTGCGCTTATTGCGTTCGCGAGCCTTGATACGATCTCGTCCTGCATGTCGAACAAATCGGCTACAGACTTGTCGAAGCGGTCAGCCCACAGATGATTGCTCGTTTCAGCATCAACTAGCTGTACGTTTACGCGAACGCGGCTACCGCTACGTTGCACGGAGCCTTCGAGGACGTACCGGACTTTCAACTCGCGGCCAATCTTCCTGAGATCGAGTGCTTTATTCTTGTAGGTGAATGCTGTGTGTCGGCCGATAACGAACGATCCGCCAATGCGCGATAGATCGGTGGTTAGGTTCTCGGTTACGCCGTCCGCGAAATAGTCCTGCTCCGGATCGCCGCTAAGATTGGCGAAAGGCAGTACAATGATTGAAAGGCGCGGTGGCGATAAAGAACGCGATCTGATCGCGTCACCCCGCGCCTTCGAACTGCGCGCATCCAGAACGGCTGCGTACGCTCGGACCGGTCGGGCAATGTTTTTGAGGTTTTGCTCACCGAGGTCGATGAATTCAACGCGGACTTTTCCTCGGACCTGATCATAGGCGGAAGACGAGATGCAAATGCCGCCCGGCTCTGAGATGCTTTCAAGGCGCGCAGCAATATTGACGCCGTCTCCGAATATGTCGTGGGGCTCGACGATTACGTCGCCGATATTGACGCCCACGCGGAAGGCGATACGGCCTTCTTCCGGATCGGCAGCCGTAAGTTCGTGGATGCGGGATTGAAACCGCAATGCGGCTCGAACCGCTTCGACCGCGCTCGGAAACTCTGCCAAGAACCCGTCGCCGGTATTCTTCACAATACGGCCACCGTGCTCTGAGATCGCAGGCGCGACGCCGTCGGCAAGAAGACTCGCCAATTTTGCATGCGTCGCCTCTTCGTTGCTGTGCATGAGCCGCGAATAACCGGCGACATCGGCGGCCATTATGGCCGACAGCCTGCGCTCTATCCGACCTGGCCTCTCTTGCACCATGGCCCCGCGATCCAACCTCAATGCTATTGTACGACGGATCGTATGGGATGCCCAGCCGGGCCGATGTCCGCTTTAGCGTTGTGGCTGTTTTGCGGTCGGTCAGCCAACTTGGCCGAACGCTCGCGGTTATGTTTGATTTGCTAATGCCATACGGCGATGTCGTGATGGCGTTGTCTGTGGTTCTGCGCATCAAGCGGACGCTGGATGGCGCGGAGATCGATCAGATCATTCGGGATGTGGAGGCGCAGAAGGCGCTGGCGGTTGAGCGTCGGCGTCGGGCCGACTGGCGTAAGCGCGAGGAGGCGGCCAAACGCTTTCGAGCCGCATGTGTGCCGTAGCCTTGCCAGGAAGTGCACTAGATCAAGTGCAGCAATCGGGGCGTCCTCATTGGCGCGCCGATGACGGCTCTTGGTGCCCGCGTCGCCAGAGACGCCAGCCCTGTCAGGCCGCTCAACGTGATGCGCTGCGGCGGATAAATGCGTGCTGCAGTGCGTCACAATTCGGAAATATCGGTATGCACTCACTTTCCGGCCCGTGACCCTCTGCGTGTGCAGGAACACACTTCATAAGTTTGCATTGATCTGTTGTTGTTTTAAATATTGAGTGAGGCCGATCATGCGTCCGCTTTCTGGAATGATCGCGATTGCAACAGTCCCGACGTTGATCGCAATTCAGGCGCCCCCTGCTGTCGCGCAGTCCTTCGACGACAGGTGGTCCGTCATTCCAAAGGCTCATGCAGAGCCCGCTCCTGAGAGACCTGACCAGACAAAGAAGGATGAGCCACAACTGCAACCACCGAGCGGACAAGAGCCGACAAGTGAGACGGGAGTTCGCTCGGGGACTCGATCTTTCAATCGAGTGCTTTCCGGAAAAGCCTCGTTCTACTCATACACGAAAGGAAAGACAGCCAGTGGTTCTCCGTTCAATCGGGATGCGCTGACAGCAGCGCATCGCAGCCTGCCGTTCGGCACCAGAGTTCACGTCACTGATCTTACGAGCAGAAAATCTGTGGTGGTTCGTATCACCGACCGCGGACCAAGGGTTCGCGGTCGCGTCCTCGACCTTTCACTTGGCGCTGCGCGCAGCTTGGGCATTACGGATCGTGGCGTGGTCCAGGTTCATGCTAAAGTGCTTTAAAAGGCAGAATGACCTTTATGCGGCGCCGAGATCGATGAGATTTCCGGGACGTGGCCGCGCGCAAAGCGTTGGCGGTTGAGCATCGGCGGCGGGCTGATTGGCGCAAACGCGAAATGGCGGCGAGCCGGTTTCGCGCTGAACTTGATCATCTCAATGCCGCGCCGGTGTCACATCTTGCGCAAGATCGGATAGTAAATCAGCCCTAGTTGATCGGAGGGCCGCGACGGATGTACTCGTGCCTCATGATCTCAGATGGGCTCCGGCGTGAAAGCGCCGGGGCCTTCGCTTTTGAGAATGCCCGCCCCCTCGCGAGATGAGCATGGGCTGCGATGGCCATATTTCTGTGCTGGTCTGCACTTCGCGCGGGTTCCGTCATCTGCTGGCGGCGAAAAGCTCCCATTTTCCCGGAAGTCCTTTCAACTGATACGATCCACGCCCAGCAAACTTTAGGTCCGTACCCGCGACGAGATCGGTAACGACGCGGGATACGAGAACCTCGCTTCTCGATGATTGAGACATAACGCGAGCGGCGGCATGCACGGCGATGCCACCAATATCGTTACCTCTGATCTCGACCTCTCCACAATGAAGACCCGCTCGAACAGGCAAGCCGATATTTTCGGCTTCCTCGCTGAGTGCCAGAGCGCACCGCACGGCTCTACCAGGACCGTCAAAAGTTGCAAGAACGCCGTCGCCCGTGCTCTTCACCAAATTTCCGCGGTGCTTGCTAATAAGCCTGCTCGAAACGTCGTCATGGCTGTCTAGGAGGTCGCGCCAACGATGATCGCCGGCTTGTGAAGCGCGGTTCGTTGAATCAACGATGTCTGTGAACAGTACTGTCGCAAGAACGCGCTCCAAATCGTAGTCGTCACCGACGCGGTGCCCGATGAGAAATTCTTCGATATCTCTTACAACTTGGTCAATACTTCCGGTCCAAAACGCGTGATCACCGGAGGGATACTCAATGTATTTCGCGCCCGGAATGCCATCGGCCAATTGACGCCCGAGCCTTACAGGAACTTGAGCATCAGTTGCTCGGTGTAATACGAGCGTCGGAGTGCGAACGGCGGGAAGGATAGGGGTTATGTCTATCCGCCTATTTGAAAGGAGATAGGATTTCAATGCGCCCGGACTGCAACCAAACTTTTCGAACTTGGCTATCCGCGCGATCGCGTCGGGATTGTTCGCTTCACTGGCGAAGACATTTCTCAAAAAATCGCCATTTCCCCAACGTTTCACTAGGTTCGCCAAGCGCTCTTGCATAACCTCCGGGCTGAGGTTTGGCGGCAGCAAGTCGGAAAATGCGAGCCAGCCCTCCAAAAAGGACTAGGTGAGTGACGCGATCAGGGTAAGCGGTTGCGAACATGGTGCTCATAGCTGCTCCCTCTGAAAAACCAATCAGAGCGGCTTTTCGCGAATTGATCGCGTCCATAATAGCGCGAACATCGTCAATCCGTTCTTCGAGCGATGGCACGTCCGCCAAGCGATCCGATAGACCTTGCCCTCTTTTGTCAAAGGTTACGACACGGGCGAATTTAGCGAGCCGCTTAAGAAAGCGCGTGTAGCCCGGCAATTCGTGCTGATACTCGATGTGCGAGATGATGCCCGGAACCAAAACCACATCGATAGGTCCGTCCCCCATAACTTGATAAGCAATATTGAATTCCCCACTCTGGGCGTATTGAGTTTCCGGCAATGGTAGCTCAGCCATAATCAGCCCCATTTTCTCGCAATAAATGCCAATTATCCTGGAAATTGCGCTGACTTTCAACCGGCTTCAATGAAATGCTGTTCGCTTCGGAAGCTGAAGTGGCACAAGGAAGTTGCCGGATGCGCGTTCCTATCGCTTCGACAGCCCCTTGAACGAGCTAGGTCGGAGCAGTCCTTCGGCCGTAATATCCCGGTACTCAACATCCGCGCAGAACTTCGGCTCAACCCATGTCGCCTTTGGCTTCTTGACCGGCTTGGTCAGCTTCGACTTCGGACTAACGACCGTGTCGAGTTGCTCGCGAATTTGGCTGGAGACGGTACGGGACCATCCGGTGCCGACTTTGCCCATATAGACCAACTCCCGGCCTTCCTGCTTGCCGAGATAGAGCGCCGCCACGACGCCCGTCGGGTCTTTGACGAACCCGACCACCGGAAAGTTCTCACGTTGGAAGGTTTTGACCTTCAGCCAACCTTCATTGCGGTCCGAGCGGTAAGGTGCATCGGCCTTCTTCGAGACGATGCTTTCATATTTCAGCTTGCTCGCGTGCTCGAACAATTCCTGTCCATCGCCCTCAAGATGCTCGCTGTACCGAACCGGAGGTTCGAGTTCATAGGCGTCAAACAGCCCCCGCAACATCGACTTGCGTTCAATCTGCGGCAGCTTCTGCAGGTCTTGCCCATCAAGCCACAAAGATCGAAGGCGTAATACAGCATGCGCCGCTTCACGCGATTGACGAACGCCTTCTCAAAGAAGGTCGGGAACCACGCCGCAGCGATTGCTCTGCATACGATGTACTACAACTTCGTGCGTATCCATCAGACGCTCAAGGTGACGCCTGCGATGGCGGCTGGCGTGACTGACAAGCTTTGGGAGATGGAAGACCTGGTTGCCATGCTGGAGCAATGGGAGCTGGCGAACTTCAAGCCCGAGTATCAGTTCGTCGTCCGTCAGTACGCTATCGGCAAGGGCCACTCGGTTAGCGTTCTGTGGCGCGGCGGGGAAGTGGACATATCTCCCACGCCTCACCGGAGCCACCGACAGCGTTGGAGCTTCGGAAAGCGGGGGATTGCCAACGCAAAATGCGCAAAACCGCCGCTTCTGGCTTGACCCTCTAAACGGGCCCGTTCTAATTTTGTTCTCATGGTGAGCAGAGGCCGCTTTCGGGCGCCAAAACTCCCTTGAATGATAGCAGCTGCCCCAAACCTTCGGACAAACATGTACGAGATCATCTGTCCCCACTGTGACAAGGCTTTCAAGGTCGATGAATCCGGCTATGCCGAGATTCTGAAGCAGGTCCGTGACGCTGATTTCGAAAAACAATTGCACGAGCGCCTGGAATTGGCCGAGCGCGACAAGCAAAGCGCTGTGGAGTTGGCCAAGACCAAGCTTAGCAACGATCTGCAAAAGACCGCGGCCGCCAAGGATGCCGAAATCCAGGATCTGAAGTCCAAGCTTGAGGCCAGCGAGGTTACTCAGAAGCTCGCTGTCACGGAAGCGCTCAGTGCCGTGGAAAAAGAGCGTGACACGCTCGCGAACGCGCTTGCCCAGGCTGAACGCGAGAAGAAGGCTGCCTCGGAGCTTGCTGAAGCGCTTTTGACCAGCGAGCTCCGCAAAGTCTCTGCCGTCAAGGAAGAAGAAATCCGAGAGCTGAAGGCCAAGCTCCAGGCTGTCGAGCTTGAGAAAAAGCTCGCCGTGACCGAAGCGGTCGGCGCCATCGAAAAGGAGCGCGATGAGCTCAAAAACGGCATCAGGCAGGCACAGCTTGAAAAACAGCTCGCTGAACAGTCGCTCAAGGACAAGTACGAGACGCAAATTAAGGATCGTGATGACGCGATCGATCGCCTCAAGGATATGAAGGCCCGCCTCTCGACCAAGATGGTTGGCGAGACCCTCGAACAGCACTGCGAGACTGAGTTCAACCGAGTGCGGTCGATGGCCTTTCCGCGGGCATACTTCGAGAAAGACAACGACGCGCGGACCGGCAGCAAGGGCGATTACGTCTTTCGGGATTTCGACGAGGCCGGCACCGAGATCATTTCGATCATGTTCGAAATGAAGAATGAGAGCGATAAAACCGCGACAAAGAGCAAGAATGAAGATTTCCTGAAGGAACTCGACCGGGACCGCAACGAGAAGGGCTGCGAGTATGCCATCCTGGTCTCATTGCTCGAACCTGACAGCGAACTCTACAACGCGGGCATCGTCGACGTCTTCCACCGCTATCCGAAGATGTACGTCATCCGGCCGCAGTTCTTTCTTCCCATGATTACGCTTCTGCGGAATGCTTCTCTCAACTCACTGAAGTACAGGACGGAGTTGGCGCTCGTAAAGGCGCAGAATATCGACATCACACAGTTTGAAAACCAGCTTGAGGCGTTCAAGAACGGCTTTGCGAAGAACTACGATCTCGCCTCCAGGCACTTCCAGACGGCAATCAATGAGATTGATAAGTCTATCGATCACCTGCAGAAGACAAAGGATGCGTTGATCGGTGCTGACCGCAATCTGCGCCTTGCGAACGACAAGGCGCAGGACGTGACAATCAAGAAGCTGACCAGGGGCAATCCCACAATGGCAGCGAAATTTGCGGAACTGAAAAGCCAAGCCGCAGAATGAATGAGGCGCATGCAGACGACAGAAGTCATTTCGCGCCTGAAGGCTCCAGAACTAAGAACCTCTTTTGGCAGGTCGGAAGTCCGGCATCGGCCCGATTTGGGCGGTCCGATGGGCGACGAGAGGCTTCTGAACCCTGAAGGCCGCCGATCTGGCGTATAAATATCCCTTACGTCTGCATCGCCACCAGCAGTGTTCGGCAACCCGGAATCGCTATGACCCGTTTCATATTGTATCGCAACATCGGCGACGAATTGTGGCGCCGCTCCAAAGGTGGGCGCGACGGGACATTTGGTATTACCGCAAGCTCAGTGAGACTTTCGATGTGATCCTGCCCGATGCACTGGCTCGGCAACTCGCGGTGACGGTTTCTCGTTTTCCCGCCTGATCAAATAGACTCCGCGACGGATCACTCCGACGGAGGCCTTTTGACTGATCAAGTTGAGCTTTGCGACCACATCTTCTTCTCTTGAAACTCCGCGGCATCGGCCGGATAATGGATCAGGTCCTTGGCCATCAGCATTCCGAGGAGGACGATCATGGCAATCCAGATCGTAATGGACCGTACCGGCGACAGCCGTCATCTTTTCAATCCCGACGACGCACGTGAGTTGGCGAAGGCCGAGCGGCGGTTCTACGAACTAACCAATGCTGGCTTCACCGCAGGGGTCCGGACGGGTCCGGGTCAGGTCACGCATATCCAGTCATTCGACCCGAACGCGGAAGAAACCATCTTCTTCCCCCGGCTGACCGGCGGGTGATCGGTCCACGCCATGTTGGGATTCAGGCCGTTTCGCCCGGGGCAACGCTCGCGCAAAAAAGCCATCCGGGCTCTCCTCATACGACACGGCGCCGAAAAAACTCCGGAGGGCCGCTCGCTGCGGCTCCTGCGGGAGTGGCTGTCGCCGGCGCAACGGAGCCAGTTCGCGGCAAAGGGGTATTTCGAGGCCGTCGGCTGTGACACCGGCAAGCAGTACAGGATCTACGCGGGCGCCATGACTAACGTCTGCGAGGTCGACAAACGGGGCCGCCCGACACATGGGCTATGTTTCCTGCCGTTGGGCGAGCTGCCGATCGGAGACGTCATGCTCTCCCAGAAGATTGCGCTGGAAAGTTGCGAAAGCCGCGCGCTCGAGGTGGCCAGAAGGTTCGCTCCGACCGGCTTCATGTTCCGACGAAATCGGCTTCTTGGCTAAAGCGCGACGGACTCTCTCACTTTGGGCACGAAAGGTCAAAGTCGATCGGCTGATGGTAGAACAGCACGACTGCAGGACCCTCAATAGGCCGTCGGCATTGTTTTCCAGCCGAGCCGTAAGGTCCCGGATGGCGTGAAGCCCTTCCAGGTCTTTCCCGCGCTGCGATTCGAAGGCGGCCGTAGCGTCGATGCCTGGCGTCGCCTTTCGAACGAACAGAGCCTTGCCTGAAACCTCCAGGGAGAATCCCGAGTCTCTCCAGCAATCCAAGCTGAAAGAGCGCTGTCTTCGCTTCCGAGAGGCCGTCGAATTGAAGGTTTGCGTACTTGATGGCCACCTTCGAGCCGAACTCGTGCTTGATGCGAACGGTGGGAAAGTTTGCCGGCAGCTTGGCTCCATCGAAGAACTTCGTGATCGCCTTCGAGCCATCGCTTGACGCCCTGACCGTCAAAGCCGGAATTACTCCTGTAGCGAGCTGTGCGGATAGCTCCGAGAAAGCTTACGATTACCCACATTTTTGAGGCCCGGCCCAACCGAAAACTTGAGTCGTCAGAATCACTTGTGATTTTTTGATGAGCACCTGATTCGAGAATAGGTGCTCTATAGCCCAGCCGCCTTCATCCTGATCACATCGCGCACACGGCGCATCGCAAGCCTCTCCGTCGGCATCCAGGGTCCCCTCCGCTGCGCTCCACGGTAGCACCGGCAGACAGCGACCACGCTATAGTGATGGAGTGAGGGGCGGCCACAACCAATGGGCAATCGGACCAACGGAGGACGATTGAGCGATGTTCGCACATGGCCCATCGCGTCTAGTGCACTGCCACACTACCTCGGTAGCCAACGGCGGTATAGCGGAAATCGACAGGCGCCGTCTATTGCAGAGAGGGACGTTCGTGACCCAAGGCGAGGGGTCGTTCCTTCAGTCGCTCGAAATCCCGCACCCAAAGTCTTGTACCCCAAGATCCTGTAGATGTGCCAATCTACCTTTGGGGAGCCGGGTGTGGGGGGAATCAATGGCATGAGCGATCTACGCGACTGGTTGCGTGAGCACAATCTGGAGCAATACGCCGATGCGTTTGAGGCGAATGACATCGGCCTCGATATTCTCCCCGACCTCGATGACGATGATCTCGCGCAATTGGGTCTCTCACTAGGCAATCGCCGCAGGCTTTTGAAGGCGATCGCGGCGGGTAAGACCGCAGCAGCCCCGATTGCCGGCCAGGAGAAGGCTCCTTCGCCCGGCAAAGTTCCGGCTGAGGCGTCCGGCTCTGGCGATGCCGAGCGGCGGCAGGTTTCGGTCATGTTCGCCGATATGGTCGGCTCTACGGCGCTCTCGGCGAAGCTCGATCCGGAGCTGCTCGGCGGCCTGATCCGGCGGTACCAAGACGCGGTGGCGGGCGCGATTGGACGTTACGGTGGTTTCGTCGCGAAGTTCATGGGCGATGGCGTATTGGCCTATTTCGGTTTTCCCCGGGCCTTCGAGGATGCGGCGGAACGCGCGGTTCGCGCCGCCATTGGAATTCTATCGGAAGTTAGTGCAATTGAATTGCCCGACGGGGCCCGCGTGCAGACGCGGATTGGCATCGCAACTGGCCTGGTCGTGGTCGGCGAAATCATCGGTACCGGCTCGGCTCAGGAGCGGACCATCGTCGGTGAAACGCCAAACCTAGCGGCAAGGCTGCAGGCGCTTGCGGATGCAGACTGCATCATTATCAGCGAGTCCACCCAAAAATTGTTGGGCGGCCTTTTCGAACTCACCCATACCGGCGTGCACGAGCTCAAGGGCTTCTCCCGCCCGGTGCCAGCTTGGCGCGTGTGCGGCGAAGCCTCGGTCGAAAGCCGATTTGCTGCGATCCGCGCGAAACGCCTTCCGCTGGTCGGTCGAGCGCACGAAACGGGCCTGATGCGCGAACGCTGGCGTTTGGCGCAGCAAGGCGAAGGTCAGATCGTGACCGTGACGGGCGAAGCCGGAATCGGCAAATCGCGCGTGATCGAGGCGCTGCAGCAAGAGCTTGCGGCCGAAGCTCATGCGCGCATCAATCTTCAATGCTCTCCCTATCACAGCGACAGCGCCCTCTACCCGGTGATCCAATATCTCAACCGCGTCGCCGGCCTTGCGCCTGGCGATCCATCGGATGCTCGCACCGAGAAACTCCGCTCGCTTCTTGGCGCGCGGCACATCACCGATCCGTCTGCGCTGCCGCTGTTGGCCGAGCTGTTGTCGATCCCGCTGGCTGAGGCAGCTCCCGCCGCGCCGCCGGCGCAGCGCAAGGCCGCAACGCTGGCGCTGATCGTCGAGATCATGAAGCGGACCAGCGACAACGATCCGGTGCTGACCGTATTGGAAGACGCGCACTGGATCGATGCGACCACAATCGAATTGATGACGCGATTGGCCGACAGCATCGCCCGCTCGCGGCTCCTTGTCGTGGTGTCGGCGCGACCGGATTTCACGCCGCCATGGCTGTCAAGGCCACACGCCACGCTGATCACGCTCGGACGACTCGGCCGCCCCGAATGCATGCTGGTGGTCGCGAGCGTCGCTGCCGCGCATGGACTGACGGCGGACACGATTGCCGCGATCATCGCCAAGACTGACGGCGTGCCGCTGTTTGTCGAAGAACTGACCCGAAGCGTGATGGAATCGGCGGGCGAGGATTCGGTGCCTGCGACGCTGAAGGACTCGCTGATGGCCCGCCTCGACCGTCTAGGCGGGGCCCGCGAGGTGGCCCAAATTGCCGCAGTGATCGGCCGGCAATTCACCTTTGCCTTGCTGGAAGCGGTAGCCGGTAAAGACAACGACGAACTGGAAGACATGCTGGCAAAGCTGGTTGCCGCGGGAATTGTCTTTCCTGAGGACCGTGGCCTCGAGCGGAGCTTCAACTTCAAGCACGCGCTGGTGCGCGACGCCGCCTATGAAAGCCTGTTGCTGATGCGCCGCCGCGAATGGCACGGGCGCATCGCTCTGGCGCTGGAGCAGCGTTTTGGCGACGTCGCCGCGAAGGAACCAGAGTTGCTGGCCTATCATTTCGGTGAGGCGGGACAGTTCTCTCTTGCTTGCGATTATCGCATGCGCGCTGGCAACCAATCCGTTAGCCGCTCGGCCTACGTGGAGGCGATCGCGCATTTCACGGCGGGTCTCAGGCTCGCCGAAACCATGTCGCCGCAAGACGGCCGGCACCGGCAGTTGGAATTCTGGCTCAAGCTCGGCGCAGCATCGGTGGTCGCGCACGGCCTGCAAAGCGCCGAGGCCGAAGCAGCCTATACCAGGGCCAGCGAGATCGGCGACCAGCTCGGCGACGGCTCAGCCTCCTTCCAGGCCAAATGGGGGCTCTGGATCAACGCCAACCTCAGGCGCAAGACCGCGCTGGCGCGCGACCGTGCGGGCGAACTGGTGTCGCTCGCGCAGCAGTCCGGCGATCGCGAGTTGTTGCTCGAAGCCTATCATTGCCAGTTTTCAACAGCCTATTTTCGCGGCGATGTCGGCGGCGCGTTGGACGGCTGCAGGCACGTCATCGCGCTTTACGACATGACACAGCATCGTCATCTCGCACACACCTTTGGTGGCCACGATCCCGCCGTCTGCGCCCACATCCAGTGCGGCAATTCATTGCGGCTATCGGGCGACGAACAACAGGCAAAGTCGCACTTCATGCAAGGCATTGCGCTGGCCGAAATGCTCGACCACCCGAACAGTCTTGCGCACGGGCTACACAACGCCGGCATCGGCTACCAGCTCGGGGGAGACCGCGACGCAACGTACGCGGCGGCGCATCGCGCGGCCGCGCTGGCCGACAAATTCGGCCTACCGCCATGGCGCGCCAGCAGCCTGATCCTGGTCGGATGGGCGACCGCAACCGGCGCCGCCGCTGCGGATGCCGTACGGCTGATCGATGCCGAGATCGGCAAGGCCACGGCGGCCGGTCCGCTGCCCCAATATTATCTCGGCCTTGCAGCCGAGGTGCTGCTTGCCGCTGGTCGGGCGGCGGACGCGCTCGGTCATCTCGACCGCGCAATCGCAGGAGTCGACGAGGTTGGCGTCGGCATCTACATGCCCGAAATCTACCGCCTGCGTGGTGCGTGCTTGCTGGCGCTCGACCGCGGCAACAAGACTGAGGCGCGATCGGCCTTCGCAACCGCCGCCGACATCGCTAGGCGCCAGGGAGCCCTCATGTTCGAGCGCCGCGCGCAGGCTTCACTGTCCGAATTCGCGGTATAGGGATCATTGCACAACCGCTGTCGATTCGACCCCGACATGTCGGTTCATGGACCCGTTGCTGTCCTTTGCCCCGAGCGCATGAATGTCGGCCTCCTGATTGAGAGCGGACCAGGCCGGGTAGCGCCGAGGTCGCCGCTTGTGACCCATTTCAGAAGTCGGCTCTAGCCGGTACCGGAGGGCCGTGCTTTGATATGTGGGACGGCAATGGTCGACGATGGAGCAGCATTTGACCGGCGAACGGGTGGAAAGGCGTCTAGCAGCGGTTCTGGCGGCGGATGTCGCCGGTTACAGCCGTCTTATGGGTTTGGATGAGGAAGGCACACTGGCCCGACTAAAGGCTGCCAGAAAGGCCATCGTTGACCCAGCTATAGGCTCCCATCGAGGTCGCATCGTCAAGACGACTGGTGACGGCATGCTGGTTGAATTTGCCAGCGCGGTGGATGCTGCCCGTTGCGCGGCTGAAGTCCAGCGCAACATGTTTGCTAAGAATGCGGAAGTGCCACAAGATGTCAGGATCGATTTCCGCATCGGCATTCATGTCGGCGATATTATCATTGACGACAATGATATTTTCGGAGACGGCGTCAATATCGCCGCGCGGCTCGAGGGCATTGCAGAGCCGGGCGGGGTCTGCATCTCGGACGACGCTCAACGGCAGATCCGCGGCAAAGTCGATGTCATCTTCGATGATATGGGACCGCAAGTGCTGAAAAACATCGCCGAACCAATGCGCGCGTGGCGGGTTCAACTTGGTGGCCAGACTGGTTTGAAGGCGCAATCTGGTTCGCTTGCGGGCCGCGCTCCGGCGCTTGCACTTCTCGACAAGCCGTCCATCGCAGTGCTGCCGTTCCAGAACATGAGTGGTGACCCCGAGCAAGAATATTTTGCAGACGGTATGACCGAAGACATTATTACCCTTTTGTCCCGTACCCGGGACTTCCTCGTAATCGCAAAGAGCTCAACGTTCGATTATAAATCCAAGTCGATGGGCGTTTCAGAAATCGCGGCACAGCTTGATGTCCGTTATGTCCTGGAAGGTAGCGTACGGAAAGCTGCAAATCGAATTCGAGTTACCGCCCAACTCGTGGAAGGTCGAACAGAAAACCAACTGTGGGCGGACCGTTTCGATCGGGAGCTTACCGATTTGTTTGCCGTACAAGATGACGTGACAAGCGGGATCGTCGGCGCTCTCCACCCAGAGGTGTTGGCCGCTGAGGCAGGTTCATCCCGGCGGCTTTCTGCCAGCAGCCTGGATGCGTGGGGGCTTGTTGCGCGTGGAATGATGGCGCTGATTACGTTTACACGGGAGAATGTGACCGTAGCCGGCGAGCTTGCGACCCAAGCAATCGCCATGGCCCCTGATTTCGCTCTATCCTACGGTGTTCGTGCATTCGGGCTGGGTTATCGGGCCTATATGCAATGGGGGGAAGATTGGAAGCAGGACGCAAGACAGGCATCGCTCGATATTAAGACCGTACTTGCGCAGCAAGGTGACGATCCGACAGCGCTATTTCTCGCGGGCGGCGCATCGTGGTTTATGGGCCGAGTGATGTCGGGTGTCGGTCTGCTTGAGCGGGCAATAGAGCTGAACCCGAATCTCGCCATGGGACGCGCTTTGCTAAGCTTAGGTTATGCAAGTTTGGATCGCCCAAATGAGGGATTGGCACAAGTTGACATTGCGTTTCGATTGAGCCCTCGCGATCCCATGGCTTGTCAATTCTTCGCAGCTCAGACGCTTTGCAATTTTGTTGCCGGCGACTTCACGAGGGCGATTTCCTCTGCAGAAAGAGGCCTTCACATAAACCCAAATTCTCTCGATAATCACCTTTACATGGCGGCGGCGCTCGCAGAAATGGGCGATACCGTGCGGGCAACAAAGCAAGTTGAACTCGCCCTACGAATTACACCTAAGATATCTCTCGAAGTGATAGCGCGAGGAACCCGTGATGCATCGGGCTGGCAGAAATATCATCAAGCGCTTCGGAAGGCCGGGCTTCCCGAGTATTAATAACACTCCAATTCGGTTGCTGCCTACTTCCCGTGTTGGCCCGTGGCTGCCCTAGGGCCAGAGCGCCGCTAATTCCGCTTCCGAGAGGTAAGCCGACCAAGGTAACGAGGCCTAAGGAAGGCGTCTACCGCTCCCATCCTCGCCCCAAGAGCCTTTCATCAACACAAGCGGAGTGCCAACACACTTAATTTAGACAACGCCGCTGCGCAGCCGGGCATGTCCCGTGGTTCCGCCGAGCCACCCCGCACGGCTCATGAACGCGGCCCTGAACCACTATTCATCCAGGGGGAAGTCGTGTCGAGCTGATGTCTCCCGGTCTTCTTCTGCCCGACGGTCGCACGATCAACTGCATAGCCATTCGGACCGAAATCTTCGACCCCCAAGGGGTCGAACCACACAACTTGCTGTCGATCGCAAGGTTGAAAAGGCAAGATCGCGGGTCCGTCGTATATTGAGTTTCGGCCACTAGTCGGGCTTGACGCTGAGGAGGTACTTGATCGCCTCGCGCGGGTCGAAGCCAATAGCTTCGGCAAAAGCAAGAAGCTCAACGACGTCGATCTTTCTTTGTCCTCCTTCAACTGTGGCGACAAAGGATTGATATCGGCGGAGCTTCTTCGCGACCTCCGCCTGAGTTAGGCCCGCCTTTTTCCTTTTCATGATCAGGAAGATCTTCAAGGCTTGATGTCTTGAAGAGTGCAGTGTGCGAGACATGACCGACCGCTCGGAATCGAGGGTCGTTCAAATAATGCGATTTACAGATTATCTCAAAACCAGATAATCTAATCGCGAACATCAGCGCATCGTCGCAACCCTTGGGGCGGTAGTTGGCATCGACGGCCGGAAGCAATCGACTCGATCTGTCGCGGCTGTCTGATGATGTCCGGAGTACGGCGGGCCGCGATCCGGCGACATCCGGCGTTTCGCGCGACGCTGCGTTCGTTTTGCAGCGAGTATGCCGGGATCTTTCAAGGAAATCGCCTTCTCGCCACGATCGCAACGGGCGAGGCCCGCCAGCTGATCTGTGGCCACATGGTTGCGCTGCACTATCGGCGAGATGTCAATGACCCGATATCAGGAATTGTGCTTTCCCGTGGCCTGCTTGGCCGAGAGCTTGATGCCGCGTTCCTTTAGCCATTTCTGGCGATCGGCCGGCTTCTCGGCCAGAAGGGTGTCAAGCCCGATGAAATTCGGCAGCTTCTTCTCGTCGCGCAGCGCGATCATGCGCTCGGTGGCTCGCGCGGCGGTAAAACCCATCACGGTCTCGTAGACCGAGCCGATCGATTCGACATCTAGCGAGCGATAAGACAGCCGCTCGCGGATCTTCTCACCCGACAGGCCCCTGCCCTCGATGGTCATCAGCCCGTGCAGGATGCGCAGGATAGTGCCGTCGGACACCTGCAGGACGGTCGCTGCGCTGCGCGCGCTGCCAACCTCGCGGCCTTCGAGAAAGGGAAAGGTGTCGGGATCGAACAGCTTGCCGCCACGCCCGGTGATCCAGTCGCGATGCCCACCATGTATCAGCCTGAACACCGCAAGCAACTGACCCCAGCCGCCGCGGCGCTCATCCATCGTGTCCGGGTTAAGCGCCTCGTCGACCAGCAGCCGCGCATACAGCGTCTTGATCGAATAGCCGGTGTCCCACAGCTGCTTCAGATGCAGATCGGTCGAGGACGGCAAGAGGTCGCGGTCCTCGGCATAGAGCAGGAACACCAGCCGCATCAGAAGCGTTAGCAGGCCCGCATAGAGATGATGCGGATCACGGGCGGCGAGCGCCTCGATTTCGCCGGGCGCGGCGCGGTGCAGGCCACGTAGCAGCTCATAGAGCGCGCCGAGCACCTGGCCTGACAGCTTTTCGGAGACAGCGTTCTGCGCCTCGCGCGAGGTTTCCAGCAGCTTGCGCAGCCGCATCTCGGGCGCGCCTGTGAAGAAGGCCGCCGCGGGCGAGCGCAGCGCTGCGCCCCGCCCGCGACGGGGAATTTTGGAGTGAGCGTAGCGAACGGCCGCGGGGAATTGCCGCCGCAGGCGTCAAGGGGACAATTCTTCGTCGCAGGGGCCGAAGTCGCTTCGACGGCGCTAGACCAGGCCATCGTTGCAACGGTGCATGGCACTCCAGGCGATGCAGAGAAAAGGCCCGGCGTTTCCTGAGAAGAACCGATTGTCGTCGGCTTGGTCGAGGCGGGCTTGAACTCCAGCAGGTCTCGGCGCCGGAACGGCGGGTCAACGGGGAAAAGGGAACAAGCGGGACCGGGTGAGCGGGTTGCGCACGTCATCTCGAGGTGCGGTCAGGAGCGGCAGAGCAGAATGGGGCGCAAAATCTGAGGCCTGGGCGAGGAGATTGGTCGCTGCCCTCGAGCCGCGAGTTGGGGATGGCAAAAGGCCGGCTGATGTTCACCGCGCGCTCAAACAAGCGCCCTCTCATCGCTCCGGCGTGATGGCGACGGCAGGATCAAGGACATAGCCTGGCGAGCCAAAGGAAGGCCGGCCGAGCGCGATCGGGTTCGGGGGCAGGTGCGGTGGATGATCTCGATGCACGGACGGGCGGCCCGTAATTTGGTCGAGGCTGTCGCGCCCCGAGGACTCAGCCGAGCATCCGAGGGTTACGCGAACAGCCAGACGCTTCCGAACTTTAGGAAGCCAAGAAGGAAGAGCACGGTCACGGCGCGCGCGATCATGCTGTAGAGCCGCCAGAGCGTGCTCAAGTATCGCGCTTGGAGAATCCTCTGACCGGACTCCAAGGAGAGCGTTGCGTCGAGACGTTGCCGATGTTCGTTCGCAGTGGTCAACGAACTCCTTCGCGCCGAAATCGAGCACCGTCTGACGGTCGGCGGCGCGTCCGGTGCCGATGACATAAGCACCAGCCTTGCGCGAGTTGCGTCACCATCGATCCGACTGCGCCAGCCGCGCCGTGTGCGAGGACGCTTTGGCCCGCCCGAAGGCGACCGTGCTGGAACAGACCTTGCCATGCAGTCAGGCCCGAGATCGGCAAGCTAGCGCCCAGCGTGAAGTCGACGTCGGCCGGCAGCGGCGCAAGGTTACGGCCAGCGTGCCGTCGCGATACTTTGGCTTATGCGCATTGGAAATTATGAAACAAGCACTGCCGCGACTCGCAAGGCCATGCGGGTGCACATGGACCGCTATCACAACTGGCCGCGCCGCGTTGTCGACAGCGCCCACATGCCGGGACGCCTGGGCCCACGCTAGTGGGGCGGTGGCCGCTTCTCCGGCTCTCCGCTCTTGTTGCCGGGCAGCCCCTTGATGCGGGCGGAGTCCTGTTCCTGGGTCGTGATATCGCCCTGTTTGGTCGTCGCCGTCGAACCAACTGTTCCCTTTTGCGCGGGTGGCCCATTCTTATTACCGGGCTGGCCTGGAATTCCAGCACCAGAGTTCTGCCCGCTGGGAGCGGTGGCCGGCGGATAGTTCGATTGCGCCGATGCCGTCACGCCCGACAGAACCAACGCGCACGCAACTGCGCCGAGGGTACTCAACTTCATGGCGTCCCCTCCGATTGTGGCTTCGTTGGATTCGAACGTCCACTGCGGGCGCGCGTTCCTGTTTTTGCGCTCATTTTTAAGCCATTGAAAGCGACAAATCACCCGGCTCGGAAACGCAAATCTCTGTTGATGGTCCAAAAGCGATCGTTTTGAAGATCTCTGGGCCTCTTCCGGTATTCACTGATAAGCGGACGATTTCAGAACCATGCCGGACTTCGCATTAGGGCCACAGGACTAAACCGCTCGCGCGGTAGGGCACGACGGCTGGCAGCACGGCTGAGAGGATAGCGCAACGAGGCGTCCTGTC
>NZ_JAUMTJ010000053.1:0-65744 GCF_032654765.1 Bradyrhizobium sp. 33ap4
TTTCCTGCAAAATCGAATACTACATCAAGACCAATTCTGCTTATTTCTCAAGTCAATCCGCATTCTTCACGGACGACTATCTAGGGACTATCTCTAAGCAACGCACTGCAGACGAGACCCGCCCGTTAGTTGCTGCGAACCTCGACGCGACGGCGGCGCCTGACGACAAGTCGTCCATGGGCCATGCATGAAGCTGCCAGTGAATCTGACGCCCCGGGCGCGGGGTGCCTCGACAGTCGTATCGTTTGCCCATGGGAGGACTACAGTATGACCGTGGTGGCGCTGGACAAGAATCGATATCAAGATCCTGAATGAATTGCAGCCGAACGCGAGCCTGACCAACGTCGAACTCGCCGCTCGAGTTAACCTCTCTCCTTCACCCTGCCTCGCCCCGGGTCAAAAACCTCGAAAAGCTTGGCGTGATTGATCGCAGAATTACGATCCTTCATGCCTCCGTGCTGGGTCTTGGCGTGACCGCATTCATCCGGGTGAGGCTCGAAAAGTAAGTACAGAACTCACTCGATAACTTCACCGGCAATCGATCGCATGGAGCAAGTGATGGAATGCTATCTCATAACTGGTGTGCTCCGCGTCATGGCTTCGGATATTGAGGACCTCGAAGATCTCATCGTAAACAAGCTATCGCGAATTTCGGGTGTATTCAGTATCAAATCCAATCTTGCCCTGAAAAAGATCTCGTACAAGACGGTGCTCCCGATCGACACGACGCGCCCGTCCAGATCAGACCGTGTCAATCCACGGCGAGGTATGGTGGCGCCAAGGCAAGGTGCGAAGCCACTGCCCTCCCCGCAAGGCCAGAGCATAGCGTGACGTTCGGATTGTCGCACACGGATAAGCCGTCGATAGGTGCGAGCTGAGCCCACCAGGAAACCCACAACGATCAGATATGGTAGACAATCATTTCCGCTCGGATTCTATGAACGTAGACAGATCCACCGCACTTGGGTCTCATCCCTGCACAGCCCCTCGGCGTTCTTCACCCAAAGTCCGCAATCGAGGCTTGGTTCAAGTGGGCTTCAACTTGCTGCCATGCAGACTACAGACGCCGAAGCCAACCGGCCCCTTGGATGTTGCGGATCTGCAAGGGATCATTTGACCGATTTGATCTACGTATCAGGCCGGCCCGTATTCCTCCTTCCGCCGACGCGCCACCCGTGAACTTCATCACGGCGCCGCCCCAACAACACCAACGCCGCTCGCTTTAATTCCGGCTTCATATTCGAGTCCTGTCGCACAACTTGAGCCATCGCTAATGAGTGCCAGCAACCCGCCGACCATTCGGTAAACTGAACCGAGGTGCATTTATCGCGAATCATGTTGACCATATCGTCAACACAATCTAGCAATATACGCGCCGCGCGATCCCGAGAGGTGAAGTGAGCCCACGTTACCCGTTTTAGAGCGGAGAAATCCGCGCTTAGACCGGAGGCTGTTTGGTGTTTGACGGTTGGACAGACCCTCCTCAGACCCGTCGACGAATGGTCCAAGCCGCCGCCTCTGGCGACTATTGCTTCGGAGACACTAGATGACTTCTCAAAAACTTCGGCGAGTATTTGAAGCACTGAGGTGCGGGCTGGCCAAGCAGCTGGAGGCGTTGCAGCGCAACTTAGCTCAATATCCGCCTATCGATCACCCGATGGACGTCTCGGAATACGAGATACTGAGCAGCATTTGGGCCGCTCATACCGGCCGGCTTCGCAGCCGACCTCGCGGTGGCGAATTAGAGCATTCAATCGCTCACGGCGGCCCGTCGGATTGCCTTCCGACGCCCGACCGACTTCCGTACTACAGCTACTTGGGGAAACATTTATGAAACGACGTGACGCGCTCAAAATTGCTGGTGCAGCTGCTTTTTCTGCCATCTCCGCCTCTGCAGTATCGGCAGAAGCGTCTGCGCCGACCAGGCAGAAGATAATTATGGTCCACGGATCATGGCACTGGGGCGCTTGTTTTGAAAAAGTCAGCAATTTTCTGGCTGAAGCGGGCTACGCTGTGGCCACGCCTGACCTCAAGTCACATGGATACGACGAGAGCCGATATGATAGCTTTTCGACTATGGGAGAGTATGTGCAGCCCGTTGAGAAAATGCTGCAAGATTCAAGAGAGCCTGTCATATTGCTCGGCCATAGCATGGGCGGCGCCACATTGACGTATCTGGGGGAGAAGTATCCGGAGAAGATTTCGAAGCTAATCTATCTTACAGCGTTCATGGTCCCCCAAGGAAAAACGGTCTTGGATTATACTAAAGCAGATGCCACAAATCCTAAGAAAAAGGAAATCCTGGACATAGTTAAGTTAGTTGGCGATGGTCGCGGTCTCGAGCTCGATACAACCCGGCGCGACCTCGTGAAGGCTGCGTTTTACGGCGATTGTAGCGACCATGACATCGATATAGCTATTAAGAATTGCGTGCCGATCACTAGCACCGTGCCCTACGCTGTAGTGTCAGAGATAACGGCCGATCGGTTCGGCAAAATCCCTCGCGTTTTTATCGAATGTACAATGGACAAAGCGATTCCAGTTGAAAGCCAACGTCAAATGGCGGCTGACGTACCCGGTGCGAAGATCGTTAGCATCGATACCAGCCATTCTTCCTTCTTCTCTAGGCCGGCCGAACTCGCCCATATTATTTTAGAGAACACATAGGTCACTAGCTAGGCCGTGTACCTATAAACCAGCGGGGCATGTGGCTGGTGGTGACTACGTCCGCTTTGCTCCTATAGCGACCAAGTTCGTGCGGCAGCGCAGCATGTCGCGATGGGCCAACATCAGAAGCCAACGGCACCCGGCCCCATGACGTCTGAGGACGCCGAAATCTACATCTTGTCGATGACCGACGAACCACCGGCTTCGGACGCGGCATCTTTGGCGGCGGCAGCTACAATCGCGGGGATGACATCCTCGGCACGATCGACGACAATGAGTTCAAGCAGGTGATCTCGATGAAGGAAACCTGCGCTCCGTATGTGATCCAGCATGGCCATCATCGGTGCCCAAAAGCCTTTGACGTTCACCAGGACCATCGGCTTGCGGTGCTGTCCAAGCTGGGCCCACGTCATGATTTCCACGATTTCTTCGATGGTGCCGATGCCCCCCGGAAGCGCCACGAAGGCATCAGAACGCTCGAACATTCTGTGCTTGCGCTCGTGCATGGTGTCGGTGATCGTCAAGTCTTCGAACATCTTCAGCGCGTCAGTCGTCGTTTCCCAGTTTGTGAGAAATCGCGGAATGATGGCGCCGACCTTGCCGCCGTTATCCAATGTGCCGCGAGCGACCGCGCCCATCACGCCATGGGTTCCGCCGCCGTAGATCAGCGTTAATCCCGACGCGGCAAGAGCGCGTCCCAATCGCTCGCCTGCCTCGACGTAGGCAGCATCGTGACCGGGCGAGGAACCGCAATAGACGCAGACTGCTTTGATCTTGCTCATGTTGGGGATAACCTTCCCGATGAGCGCCGTCACAAGGGCTCGATACTCGACATCCGCCGTCTCCGCCCTAACACGCCCTATCCCGTTTCGAGGGAAACCGATGCGCTATAGTCAGTTTGGCAGGGGGAGCCGTACAAGGCCTCTCGCAATCAGTATGGCGCCGAGCATGACGATCCTCAATCGCCCTGGAGCTGGGAGCTTCCGTCCTTCTTCGCATCGTTGATGATGGCGGTTCGATCGTAGTTGTTGATACTATCTATAAACTGGTTCGTTAGAACGTGATCGACGGCTATGGGAGCCGGTAAGATCTTCTGGTTGACAAAGAAGTTGATTAGCCGATTCCAATCGTCGGAGACAAGCGTCCCGTGTTTGTCACCAATCTTAGGCGTATTCCAGATGCCGAGCCGTGCCTGATTGACGGTTATCCCTTCCTCAAGCGCTGCAGCGCTGTCTGGGTTTTTGGATGCAGCCTCGGGATACGCTTTCCAAGTGATCAGAACCGCCGCTTTGGGATTTGCCATCGAGTAGTCGTAGCCCTTTGCAACGGCCCGTCCAATTCCCGTTAACATCTTCGGATTTCTCTCGATCGTCTGCGTGCGGGCCAGCAAGCCCACATCCGGCAGCGCGCGCAGATTTTCCGCCACCGGTAGCTCGCGAAGGCCGAGACCTGAGAACTTGAACTTGGCGAGCGCGGCATCCCAGTAGACGGCCCCGTCGACAAACTTCTGACGGACCGATGTGACGGCCTGCGCCCCCACACCTATCGGCAGAAAGGAAATATCCTTGTCGGGATCCAGGCCGGCGGCCTGCACAAACGCGCGACCAAACGTCGTACCGGCGCTCCCCATCGATTGGACACCCAGCTTCCTGCCTTTCAGGTCGCCGAGCGCCTTGATCGGGCTGTCAGGTAGCACGGCGACCGACCAGATATTCGAATAGTAGAGTCCGTAGAAGTACCGAATGTCGAGCTTTCCAGACTGAACCCCAACCAGAGCTTCGCCTGGCGAGGCGGCGCCGACTTCGGCATTGCCCGCCGACACTTGAATCGCCGATTCGTTAGAGCCGCCAACCGCGATCAACGTAACGTCGTAGCCTTCGGATGCGAAATAGCCCTTTTCCTTGGCGACGACGAATGGTGAGAACGCCTCGTCAATATTGCGAACCGGAATCAGCAATCGCACCTTTTCCAGTGCACTCGCATTCTGCATTCCGCCGAGGAAAACGACTATCGCAGCCGCCGGCCCCGACAATCCGTGCTTACGCAATATCGTCGACATCGTTATCTCCTGAACTGTTTCACGTCATGACCGGCGCATCGCTACGCCTGATCCAGAAGATGTATTTGCGTGCGGCATACCGCATCAGCCCGTGCATCACCAGGCCGATCGCCGATAAGATAATCAACACGGCAAAGACACCGGAGACGTCCATGCTGAAGTTGAGCGTGACCACGAGATAGCCGAGTCCAACTTGCGCACCGACGAACTCGCCGACGATGGCGCCGATTACGGCAAGAACCGCAGCGATCTCGAGGCCGGCAAAGATCAACACCAACGCCGAGGGAACTCTCAGGCGCATCAATGTCTGCAATTTGGTGGCACCGAATGCCTTCATCATGTCGAGCTGATCCTTATCAGTGGAATGAAAGCCAGCAATCACGCTGACCAGCACAGGGAAGAAGCAGACGAGCGCGGTGATTACGATTTTCGACGTCAAGCCATAGCCGAACCAAATGATAAAAAGCGGCGCAATGGCAACCTTCGGCAAGGTTTGCAGCGCGACGAGATAGGGATAGACGAGCCGCTCGAAAACCGGAATGAGCGAGATCATCGCACCGATGATCAAACCTGCGACGCAGCCGAGCACAAAGCCGCTCAGAACCTCGACCAACGTTGCCCAGAGATGCGGCCAGAGCATGCCGCTCGTGACCAGCGCATACAGCCTGACCACTATCGAGCTCGGAGTCGGGAGCACGATGGGCGAGACCGCAAATGCTCGGCAAATGCCTTCCCAAAGGGCAATCACAGCCACCGCGACGGCGATCGACTGCAATAGATGGGCTCGCGACGGGTTCATTGGACTACTCATAGCGATGTCGTCGTCAAGGATTGTGCTCCGAAGATATTCCGGATGTGATCGCAGATCTCTCCGAAGCGTGGGGTTGCCATTGTCTGCAGCGTGCGAGGACGACCGACATCGACGTCGATGATCTCGGATATCCGCCCCGGTCGCGGCGACATGACAACGACACGGTCGCCGAGCAATACCGCCTCCGGAATGCTGTGGGTGATGAAAATGACGGTCTTTTTTTCTTCCGACCAGACCCGCATCAATTCCATGTTCATCGCTTCGCGCGTCATCGCATCGAGCGCGCCGAACGGCTCGTCCATCAGCAAGATTCGCGGCTCACGCATCAATGCCCGGCAGATCGAGACACGTTGCTGCATGCCGCCGGACAGTTCGAAGGGATACTTCTGCGCAAAGTCCTTCAGCCCCATGAATGCCAGCAGGCGCTCGGCGCGCCTTACCGTCGCTTCCGATCGATCGCTCTTGAGGTGTGCCGACAACAGGACATTGGCCAATACGGTGTTCCATGGCAGGAGCGTCGCTTGCTGGAACACCACGCCGACGTCCGGGCGCGGCCCAGTGATCTGCGTCTGGTCGCATTGAATGACGCCTGAAGATGCGCCTTCGAGACCCGCGAGGATGCGTAGCAGCGTCGTCTTGCCGCACCCACTCGGACCAACCACCGAAATGAACTCGTTCTCCTGAATATCGAGATCGACGTTTGTGAGCGCGTTTACGGTTTCGCCGGAACGCGTCCTGAACCGTTTCTCAAGACCAGCGATGTGAATCATCGGCGGCTTCGATCCGCCAGCGTTCGGAACCAGAGCGCCATATGCGCCACCCTCCACCTTAGCTTTCAAAGCAATCATTGTTTCCTTCCCGCAGGGCTGACAGTGGCTCTCGAGGGGAGCAAGAACTACGCCAAGGCGCCACATGCGCCGTTTTCTATTTCTGTTGACTATCTAGTTAACTGGATTTTTGAATTTGTCCAGCGTGAAATTTGGGCTGCCTTAATCGCGACAGGATCGCCCGATCGCGCGCTTATGTTGAGATGCTCGTGGAGCCGGTCGCCGCCAGTGATCGCACGTACATTCGAGTTTGCCGCAAGAGGCATCCGGAATGCCCGCGCCTTGCGCTCTAGCGGTTGGGCAGCTTCAACTTCCAATGTTGCCAGCATGGTGATCTGCTGCGGGCGAACTGGCGCGCCACAGTTCGCTGGTTCCGCTCAAGAGCAGATCATGGCGAGCGGATCGAGGGCCTTGGACCGAGATGGACCTCTAGGTAGACCCTGCCAGCTGCACTCTTTTCAAGCGTCTCGCTTGATGCGCGATCGTGAAATGCCTTGGAAGAAGCAGTTCATCTTCCTTCGAACAGGGCGAAACGAATACTTAACCAGCGGTCTCTGCGAGCGCTTTGACGTTTGATTTCCGTTCTAACGCCGCGCCGGGATCCAACACGCAATACTGCAGGACGAGATTCGTAACGTGCTTGAGCCAATGTTCTCGCGAAGATGCTGAGCTCAAGTCCTTATTGAGCGCATTTTCCAGCGTGTATTGGTTGGAGAGGTAGTGATAGCACAGCGACGAGAGTGTCAGATACACGACTGCGGGGTCCAGACCGGAGCGAAAGATTCCATCTCGACTGCCGCGTTCCAGGACGAAACTGAGAGTTTCGACGAGCGGATTGTAGAGCTCCCGGATCCGCTTCGACTTGCGAATATACTTTCCGCGGTGCTTGTTCTCTTCGTTCAGGAGGCGGATCGCATTCGGGTTGCTCTCGAGCGCAACGAAAGTGTGCTCGATCAGCTGCTTCAGCGCGAGCACAGGGTCACTCGCGCGCACGGAAAGGTCGCGCTGTTGATTACGAAAATCCTCGTACATCCGCTCAAGAGCGGCAACAAACAAGCCCTCTTTGGATTTGAAGTAGTAATACAGCATGTTCTTGCTGAGGCCGCATCGCTCCGCGATACGGTCAACTCGCGCGCCCTCGAACCCGATGCGAGCGAATTCTTCGATCGCCAGCTTCAAGATCTTCTCGCGTACGCGAGCCGGATCACTACTACGACGCGCCAAAACGGGGCTCCCTTCGTCTACAAGAGCGATACATTGGAGGCGTCCACTTCGCCATCGGCCTTTGCGTTCGCCGACGCTCGGGCTGCGGAACGCCCCCATTTTGCTGCACGAACAGAGCGCAACCGCACCCGAAAATCAAATGCAAAATGACTAAGTTCTCGCGTGGGATGCCTCCGCTTCCTCGACCAGTTGCCAGATTCGCGGCGGTGACAGTGGCAGTTGCATCGGCTGAACATTGAGATGCGACAGCGCGTCCGCCACGGCGTTAGCCATAAGTCCCCCCACCGGAATAAGCCCGCCCTCGCCGGCCCCCTTGGCGCCGAGCGGATTGTTCGGACACGGCCTGAGCTCTAGCGTCACCGAGTCCAGCTTGGGAAAGTCAGAGGCTGAGGGCAACAGATAGTCGGCAAAGGAGCCGGTCAGGAGTTGCCCTTCGTCGTCATACACCAAATGTTCGAGGAAAGCGCCGCCGAGGCCCTGAACCATCGAGCCGATTGCCTGACCATGCAAGGTCAACGGATTTATCATACGGCCAACATCCTCGACCGACATGATCTCCATCACCTTGACATGACCCGTCCCCGGATCGACTGCGACATGCGCGGCTTGCGTGCCATAAGCCCAGGTGTACTTCTTATTGAAAAACTCGGCCTCGACCTCCAGGGGCGCTTCCGACAGACCCGAAAACGAAAGCTGGCTCCCATCGAAGCTAGCCCGTTCGCTATCGACGATCACCTCCTCGGGTTTGCATCCGAGCCGCTCTGCCGCCGTTTTTCTGATCAGCTCCTTGAGCTTTTCGGCGCCCAACAGAATGGCCGAGCCGCCCATCACGGTCGAGCGAGAGTGATACGCACCGTAACCATCTTTTACATAGGCGGTCGATCCGTGGAGGATCGTTATCTTATGGTAAGGCATCTCCATCGCGTCGGCCGCGATCTGGGCCATGATGGTTTCCAGGCCCTGCCCCACCGAGGATGATCCCATATACACCGACAACGCGCCGTCAGTCTCCAGCACCAAACGCACTTCTTCCTTCGGCCCAGCCGCGCCACCTTCGATGAAGCTACCGATCGCGATGCCGTGGTAGTACCCGTCGATCAACTTGCCGCTCAGCTTCTTCTTTTCCTCCCAGTCGAATTCTTTCAGGCAGCGATCAAACACGGCGTGATAGTCGCCGCTATCGAGCTCGGTCGAGCTGTCGTATGGCGTGATTGATGGCAAGGGATAAGGCATTTGCGCGTCCGCCACCAGATTGCGACGGCGCAGCTCAATCCGATCGATCTTTAAGTCCTGAGCGGCCAGATCGATCATGCGTTCGCGCACGAAATCGGTCTCATAGCGCCCCGGGCCGCGATAAGTACCGCACGGCGTCTTGTTGGTGGTCAGCATCGAACTTTTCAGGTCGACATGCTCCATGCAGTATGGACCACACATATATTGCGCGATATTCCGTGGGCCGACCGATCCGTTGGTGCGTACGTAAGCGCCAATATCCGACCAGATTTGCCCACGCAGACCGATGAAGCGACCGTCACGCGTAGCCGCGAATTCGACGTCGCACTCCATATCGCGCGCGTGGTTGGCACTCATGAGGTGCTCGCGGCGATCCTCAGTCCATTTCACCGGCCGGCCCACTATGCGCGCGGCTGCAGGGATGAGGTAGTCTTCCGGGTAGAACTCGCCCCGCGAACCAAAGCCGCCACCGACGTCGACTTCGATGAGATCGACCGCCTCGATCGGCAGTTCGAGTTGAGCGGCAAGCGTGCGGCGGTTATGCCAAGCGGTCTTGGCTGCGCCCCACACCGTCAATTTCCCGACCAACGCGTCCCATTCAGCCACGAAGCCACGCGGCTCCATGAACATTGCGGCGTGGCGTTGGACCTTGAACGTCTCCCGGCGGACGTAGTCTGCGTTCTTGAACGCCTCGTCGGCATCACCACGAAACGCCTTCCAAGTGATCGCAACGTTGGAGCCATGATCGTCGAACAAGACTGATCGCTTGGCTTCGGCATGCTCGCGATTGGCTACGGCCGGCAGCGGCTCGATATCCAATGCGATAAGCTCGAGCGCATCCTCGGCCACCGCCGCGCTGCGGGCAATTACGACCGCAACGGGCTCACCGACATAGCGGACCTTGCCATCGGCGATCACCGGTTGATGAAACGGCTCGAGCTGCGGCAACGGCTGCAGGCGCAGCGGAATCCGCGGAACCTTGCCGCCTAGATCCTTGCTGGTCAGGACGCGATGCACCCCCGGGAGCGCGAGCGCTGCGCTACTATCGATCGACTTGATCAGGCCGTGCGCCGTCGAACTGCGCAGGATCACCGCATAAAGCTGATTTGGCCGGTTCACGTCTGCGACGTATGTCCCCCTGCCGCGAAGGAGGCGCAGGTCTTCGACACGCTCCATCGGGCGGCCAATATACGAGTTGGAGGCCTTCATCACTTGCTCCCGGCACCTTGGTAAAAACTGCGCGCTTCGAGCACGGCCTCGATGATCGGAACATATCCCGAGCATCGGCAGAGGTTGCCTGAAAGCACTTCGCGTATCCGCTCCTCGTCCGCATACGGCTCGTGGCTCAAGAGCGCATGCGCCGTGGTAATGAAGCCCGGGGTACAGAAACCACACTGCAAACCGTGATGCTTGCGGAACGCAGTCTGCAATGGCGTCAATTCATCGCCTGAGAGCCCCTCGATCGTTACAACCCGCTCGCCTTGTACCTGGGCTGCGAGCATAAGACAGGAGCGGACGGCCTCGTCGTTCACCAGGACCGTACAAGCACCGCAGACGCCATGCTCGCATGCCAAGTGGGTTCCGGTTTGACCAAGATCGTCCCGGATGCAATCGGCAAGCGTGGTACGAGGTTCAACGTCGGCACTTACGGGGTTGCCGTTGAGGCTGAATTCGATCTTCATCTAGAACTCCTAAGCGGCCGACTTCTTTAAGCCGCGACTAAGCAGTGTCGCGACGAGGGCTGCACGATATGCGCCGGGCGCATGAATGTCGCTCGGCGGATCGACCGTTTGCCGTGCTTTTGCCGAAGCCGCCGCAATCAACTTATCGGTTACCTTATTGCCGTTCAGCACCGCTTCGACTTCGGTCAACCGAATTGGCCGGTCGGCGACCCCAATCGCACCGATATGCGCATCGGTGATGCGGCCGCCGCTATCGAGATCGTAGTGAAGAGCAACGCCAGCCATCGCGAAATCGCCCTTGCGACGCGCAAACTCGAGAAACGCCCATCGCCTTGCCGCCGGCCACGCTGGCAAATGCACCTCGGTGAGAATTTCGTCCGGCTCAAGGGTGGTCTCCAACGGGCCCGTGAAGAAGTCGGCCGCCGCCTCGACGCGCGAGCCGGCAGGGCCGACGATCGTCATGCGCGCATCGCAAGTTAGGGCGACGCCAGGCATCTCGGCCGACGGATCGGCGTGCGCCACCGATCCGCCTACGGTCCCACGATTGCGGATCTGGTAGTGCGCAACGTGCTTGATGGCTTCGGCAAGCAGTGGATGGCTGACCGCGAGCCGCCGGTCATTTTCGATATCGCACCACCTCACTTTTGCGCCCAGCCGGACGCCGTCCGCCCCGATCTGGATCGCAGCGAGATCTCTCAGATGCTTCAAATCCACGAGGAGGTCCGGCGCAGCCAGACGATACGCGAGCATCGGCATCAGGCTCTGACCGCCGGAAATCACCTTGGCATTTCCGTTGCACGAAGCGAGAAGACTGACAGCCTCAGCCAGTGTCGAGGGCGCGACATATTCGAAAGCAGGCGGCTTCATTCTGTCTCCACCAATACGCGACGGGCCGACTGACGGTCTTCACCGCGACCCAATAAGAACCAAAAGAAGCGCCCGTAATTCGCTCGGCCCAGCGATCGCCGGATCAGCGCTTCACGGCAAGTCGGAGGCCAAGCGGTCTTAGGAAGACAACTATAACACTCAACTCCTTGGCTCACAGAACGACATGGCTACGATCCGACTTCGAGGTTCGAAAAGAGGCATTTGCCATGTTGAACGATACACCTGTAATCGCCATCGAGGAACACTATTGGGATCCCGAGATGGCGCGACATTTTCCGGCCGGCGAGAACAAATCTCATGTAGCTGACCAACTCACCGAGATCGGCGACGCCAGGTTGCGTGCAATGGATGAGGCGGGAATCGACGTGCAGGTGCTCTCCCATGGAGCACCGGCGGCCCAGAAGCTCCCGCCTGAAATCGCGGTCGACTTGACCAAACGAGTCAATGATCGCCTTGCAGAGGCGTGCGCCAGACATCCCGACCGATTTGCCGCATTTGCTGCTCTACCGACACCGGTGCCCGAACAGGCGGCACGGGAACTCGAGCGCTGCGTCAAAGACCTCAAGTTCAAGGGCGCAATGATCCACGGGTTGACCAACGGCCTGTTCATCGACGATAGGCGCTTCTGGCCAATCTTCGAAGTCGCCGAGAAGCTCGATGTGCCGATCTATCTGCATCCATCGGTGCCACATTCCGAGGTCACCAAGCATTACTACGAAGACTATGCGCGCGACTTTCCCACGGTGATCCGGCCTGCTTGGGGATTTACCGTTGAAACGGCGACCGCCGCGATTCGGCTCGTCTTGAGCCGTGCGCTTGAAAAGTATCCAAAGCTACAGATCATTCTCGGCCACTTTGGCGAGACCTTGCCATTCTTGCTCTGGCGCATTGACCAGGCCTTGGCCCGCCCTGGTCAGGAAGGATTAAGCTTCCGTAGACAGTTCAGCCAACATTTCCATGTGACCTGCAGCGGCTTCTTCTCGACGCCGGCCTTGACCTGCACCATGCTCGAGCTTGGCATCGACCGTATCATGTTCGCCGTAGATTACCCGTACGTGGTCAACAAGGATGGAATGAATTGGATCCGAGACCTTCAGCTTTCGATCGACGACAAGCGCAAGTTGGTCGGCAATAACGCCAGACGACTGCTCAAGCTGTAACTGCCGAACCGGCGACGACACACGATGGCAAGCCGACTTATGACCAAGCGCCCCACGATTCCTGCCCATCTCCGCGTCCTGATGGCGGAAATCGGCCCAAAGTGGGCGAGCGACACCAAAGGCCATGTGAGGCTGATGGTGGAGGAATTCAGCAGAGTATTGAAGTCCTCGCCGAAAGACGGGATCCAAGCCGAGACGGTGAGATATGGAAATCACGAACGCCAGGCATTCGAGGTATTCCAGCCAGCTGACAGCAGCTCCACAGCGCGGCCCGGTCTGATCTTTGTCCATGGCGGCGCCTTCACCGAGGGTAGCCGTCATCGCAGTACGGAGATATACGCCAATGTACTATATTATTTCGCCCGCCACGGGATCGTCGGCATCAACGCCGGCTATCGCCTGGCTCCCGAAGCGCGGTACCCCGAGGCCACCCGGGACATCGCGGCCATCGTGCACTGGATGCAAAGCAACGCGGCGGACCTGGGTGTCGACCCTAATCGGATATTCCTGATGGGACACTCCGCCGGCGGCGCCCACGTCGGAAGCTATGCCTATGATAAGCGGCATCAACCCGCGACGGGGCATGGCCTCGCGGGCGTACTGATCGTCAGCGGACGCGTACGGGCGGATGCGAGAGCGGACAACCCCAATGCCAAGCGTGTCACCGAATACTACGGGCCTGATATTTCGACCTATGATGATGTCTCGCCCGTCTCGCATGTCGACAGTTCTAGTCCCCCAACCTTCGTCGCGTGCTCCGAGTTCGAAAATCCGTTGATCGACGTCTACTGCTTCGAGCTTGCCCACCGGCTAGCGGCAGCGAAGGGTCGCGCGCCGCCGCTCGTCTGGATGAAAGGCCACAATCACACCTCGATCATCGCACACTTCGACACCGCCGAGGACGTTCTAGGCCAGGCCTGCCTCGACTTTATCGCTGAAACGAGCGACGCGACCTCGGTTCAATTTGGCTGAACCAAGATCGCGGATCCCTTTCTGGGCGCGTTCACCTGGTTTCCAGCTTTCCGCCTCTGCCGGAGCACGATCGCGATCTACTCAAGGCAGCCGAATGCCGGTGAATTTCGGCTGCGTGTATTCTTCAAACGCGTAGGGCAGCCCCTCACGTCCAACACCGGATCGGCCGACGCCGCCAAAGGGATAGTTATCCAGCCGGAAGCGGCTCGCCTCGTTGATCCAGAGCGAGCCGACGTGGATTTCCTCGGACATCCGCAACGCGCTTGCGAGGCTCGACGTAAAGCACGATCCCTGCAGACCGAACTCGCAATCGTTCGCTATGCGGATCGCATCATCGATATCGCGAGCGCGCATCACCACAACGACAGGTCCGAACACTTCTTCCCTGATCAAACGAGTGCCCACAGGCGGGTCGATCACGATCGTCGGCGGAATGATGCAATCGACCAGCTCACCGCAGGTCTCGACGCGACAACCGCGACCACGCGCGTCATCGATCATTGCGATGATCCTCGCGGCCGCGCACGACGAGACGACAGGACCGAGATCGGTGTCTGGCAGCGTCGGATCGCCGACTTTGAGGCGCTTTGCCCCATCAACGAAGCGTCGAAGGAACTCATCGAATACTGACGCTTCCACAATGATGCGTTGCGTCGAGATACATTGCTGGCCACTCGCTTCGAACGACGACGGAACGATGCGCCTCACCGCATCCTCGATATCGGCATCGGCAAGAACGATGTTGGGTGAGTTTCCACCTAGCTCGCCGATAAATCGCTTCGCGCCGGCTGCTTTGGCCAGCGCGTCGCCTGCCGCAGTACCTCCAGTCAAGGTGACGACATCGACATCGGGGTGAGCGGCCAAACCGAGTGCCTCCTCGCGATCGCCGGGAAGGACTTGCACCAGCCCCTCCGGGACACCACCAGCGATGAAAGCCTTGGCGATTGCTTGAGCGATCTCGGTGCCTTCCAGACATGGCTTGATGATGACGGCGTTCCCCGTAATCAGCGCTGGAGCGAGCTTTTGCACCAGGAGGTTCGAAGGCGCGTTGAACGGCGTGACCGCGGCCACGACGCCGTACGGGACGCGGCGAGTAAAACCGAACACCCCCGCACCGTTGGGCACCATGTCGACCGGCACCATCTCGCCTTTCAAACCGTGCAAATGGGTTGCACAGGCCCGGACAAACGCGACACTGCGGTTGACTTCCATTTCGGCTGCCTTACGGGGCTTGCCGATATGAGCGATGGTCATCTCGACGAGCTCGGCGGCCATGCGTTCCATGGCAGCCGCTGCCCCGCTGAGCCATGCGGCGCGTTGATGCGCGGGAGTCCTGAGGTACGTTCGGAACGCCGTTTTCGCTGCGCGCACACTACTTGCTAGCTGAGCCGGACCGCCAGGCCGCACGTTGAAAGCCACGCCGCCGGTGTGCGGGTTTTTCACAGGGAATACCTGATCCATTGCGGACGCCGCCGTCGAAACCGAGGTACCGACATTAGTCGTGGTCATCTTTTTCTTCCCGTTTGAGTGAAGCCGCCCCAGAGCGCGACCTCGATGGCGCGGAGTTCTCGGCACGCCTTGCGTGCACCACCAAGAGCTTGACACCATGTTGACTATATAGTCAACATGATTTCGATACGCATGATCGTCTGGAATGGGAGGCCATAGTGAGGGTTGCGGTCATTGGTTTCGGGGCGATCGGAAGCTTTGTCATCGAGCATCTGAAAGCCGACCCCTCCATCGAGGTCAGCGCTGCGTTTTCGCTCCCACGCCCCGAGGCGTGTTCAGTTCCCGTCGTCGACAGCCTTGGAGCTCTCCTGGCGACCGGCCCCGATCTGGTGGTTGAATGCGCGGGTCACGGGAGCCTGCGCGACGCTGGCGAGGCCATCCTCCGGCATGGAACGGATCTTTTGGTCGCCTCAGTCGGCGCGTTAGCGGATTCCGTGCTCGAGCGCGCGCTGCGAAAGGCCGCAGCGGATGGAGGTGGCCGCCTGCTGATACCGGGTGGCGCACTCGGCGGCATCGATGCGGTCAGCGCTGCCCGCGAAGCCGGCCTTGATTCGGTGGAATATTCCGGCCGTAAGGCGTCGAAGGCCTGGATGGGTACTCGTGCGGAACAGTTGATTGATCTGTCCTCCGTCACGCAGGCGACCACGTTTCTCGAATGCGATGCACGAACGGCCGCGCTTCAGTTTCCGCAAAATGCCAATGTCGTCGCGGCACTGGCGCTCGCCGGGCTCGGCTTCGAGAAAACGAAGGTGCGCCTGATTGTCGATCCTGCCGCCGACGGCAATAATCACTCGTTTGTAGCACGCGGCCCGTTCGGTGAAATTTCGGCTTCGATTCGATCGGCAACCTTACCGTCGAATCCGAAAACATCCGTGCTGGCGCCGCACAGCTTGATCCAGGCAATCAAAAAGCGGGCCGGCTTGATCCTCGCGTGATCCGCCGGCCCAAGCTTGGCGCCATCCCCTCCGTCACAGAAAGGCTCAGGCGCTCGGGAGAAACTTGTTTTCTATGATGCTTTCAAGTGCTCATCTCGGCGCTTGTAGAGTTCATCATCCGCGTATCCCATCGTTTCGGGCTTGGCGCGACCGAGCATGACCTGGAAGTAGACGGGCTCCAGACTGTTGTTATCGTAGCCGTGGATCACGCCAGCCGGACAGGAAATGCATTCCCATGGGCCGAGGCGCTTGCTGATCTTGCGGCCATCCTCGTCTTGCACGAAGACGTCGAGGTGCCCTTGCAGGACGAAGAACACTTCTTCGACCTCATGGGTGTGAGCGGCATTGCCCTGTCCGGGAGGCACGAACATGATCGAAAGCGTGAAATTCCCCGGCGGGATTGCCGAAACGTCGTTATGCTTGCCCGAACCGCCAGCGCCGATGAAGCGGTGTTGCGCGCGCTTGAAGCCTTCGATCTTGGCGTCTTCGAACGCCGCCCAATCCGCGCGGCGGTCGGCGTAACGCGCGACGTAGCGATCCATGATCTGCTCCAATGAAGCTGTTTCAAGCTCCTTCGAGCGAGCGTGCCTTGCCGTAGCCATCTAGTTCTCCTGTCTTAAACAACCTGGTTTCGCCCAGCGTCGGCGGGCGCCGGCCCGACCATCTGGCATATCGCCTTAGATGCCAAGCTGACCGCAGCTGAAAACCCCGTATCATCCAGAGCGTATTCATTGTTGACTATTTAGTCAACACAAAAGCGGCAGCCTCATCTGAGCTCCTGATCACCGCGCCTTTCCGCACTCCCCCTGGGATCGTCTCGGAGGAAGTCAGCTCGTGGACCGGGTGAGCGGCCGGCCGAATGACTTAGATTTGCACTTCTTTGGCAAAGTTGCCGAAGAACTGATCTGCCAGCTTTTTGGCTGAGCCAAGGATCAGGCGCTGCCCCAACTGGGCAAGCTTCCCGCCGATTTGGGCTTCGACGTTGTAAGTCAGCAGTGTGCCGCCGTCCTTGTCGACCAGGGCCACCGTTGCGCCGCCTTTGGCGAAGCCGGCAACCCCGCCCTCTCCTTCACCGGAGATTTTGTAGCCGTTGGGCGGGTCGAGGTCGCCAAGCGTCACACGTCCTTTGAAGCGGGCCGACACCGGGCCGACCTTCATTTTGGCAACCGCACGAAAACCGCCGTCGTCCGTCGGTTCAAGCTCCTCGCAGCCGGGAATGCACGCCTTGAGCACCTCGGGATCGTTCAACTTCGCCCATACCGCCTCGCGCGACGCCGGAAGTTGGACTTCGCCGTTCATGATCATGGCCATACAAACTATCTCCTCTGTTCGCCAACCCCTCCGCGGAGCCAGGGGCAAATTCTTTCCGCCGCATGATGTCTTCAGTTGACTAATCAGTCAACATGAATGTACCTGGCAACAGATGCACTTGGCCCGGGAGCGGTTCATGACGAAGTTTCGAGGAGTGTTTCCCTATCTTCCGACGCCCCTTCGAAGCGACGGGACCGTCAATGGTCCCGTGTTACTGGCCATTTGCGATGATCTGATCAAGGCCGGCGTGCATGGTCTCGCAGCTCTTGGTTCGACGGGCGAATATGCCTACCTCGATGCCGACGCTCGTGCCGAGGTCGTGCGACACACCGCCGATGCGGCCCAAGGGCGGGTACCTGTTATCGCTGGTGTCGCAGCCACCACGACCCGCGAGGCTATCCGGCAAGCCAAGCGCTGCAAGGAATTGGGGGCGGACTGCATCCTCCTGGTACTCGAGTCATATTTCCCGTTGGATGAGAGGCAAATCGAAAGCTACTTTCTCGCCGTTGCGGATTCGGTCGCCTTGCCACTCTTGATCTATACAAACCCCCAGTTCCAGAAGACCGACCTTTCGATTGACCTCATCGAGCGCCTTGCCAACCATCCCCAAATTCAGTACGTCAAGGACGCCTCCAACAACACGGGGCGCCTCCTCTCGATCATGAACCGATGTCCCGAACTTGGCGTCTTTGCCGCGTCGTCTCACATTCCAATCGCCGTCATGATGTTGGGAGGGTTGGGATGGATGGCAGGTCCGGCCTGCATCCTGCCGCGCACGAGCGTCGAACTCTATGATCTGTCGGTCGCCGGGCGCTGGGAAGAGGCGGCAGCTCTTCAACGCCGTCTATGGCGCGTCAACGAAGTCTTCGCAAAGTTTAACCTAGCAGCCTGCATCAAACGTGGCCTTAGCTTGCAAGGATACGACGTTGGATTGCCTGCTCAGCCGCAGTCTCCCCTGTCTGAAGCGGCAGGTGCCGAAGTTTCCGACATCCTCAAGGAGTTTGGTGAACTCGGCACGCGGGCCTCAAAATAGATCGCTGCTGTTCGGCCGGATATTGGTCGATGCGCCTGCCTCCGGCAGGTCTCATCAGTTGTGCTTTCAACCGCCCTCCGAAAGGGCGCCCACTTTCCGAGGATACGATCTCGGTCATTTTCGCCGTCCGTTGCCCGCCCGAGCTGCGCGCGACCGTCCGCGCCGGACACTCGTCAAACGCAGAAAAATGAGATCCGCATGCTCGCCTGCGCCGGCGGGAGGATGAGGCGGACAATCGAGCATGTCGCGGAAGCAATCCCCCGGCGCCACCAGTCCGCATTTGATTTGTACACTTGTACGACTATTCGTACAGATGTACGGTTGATTATTGATATGTGAGGGCGCCATGAGAGACGTTGCGATCGTAGGGTATTCTGAGACAAAAATAGATGTCCGTACCGGACGTACATCCTATGAGCTTGCGGGAGACGCCCTCGACGAGATCCTGGCCCGGACCAACGTCGATAAGTCCGAAATCGATGGGCTCTCCGTTTCGGAAACCATGAGCGAGAGCGCCAATCCATTTTGGGCGCAATACATGGCCGATGTACTAGGCATCTCGCCGAGCTGGCTCGAACTGATGGGATTGGGCGGTGTATCGAGCATCGGCGGCGTGGCCCGGGCGGCAATGGCGATCCGCAGCGGTATGTGCTCGATTGCGCTGGTCCTTGCAGCGGACGCGCAATCCAGTGGCGCGACGCCGGAGCAAGGTGCACAGCGTCACGAATTTCAATATCCAACTGGCTTACGCGGACCTGTCGGCGCCTTCGGCATGATCATGCGCCGCTATGACCATCTTTATGGCCTGAACAGAGACGCACTGGCAAAGCTGGCGGTCACTCAGCGGCAGCATGCGATCCTGAATGACAATGCCTGTCCGCGGCTGCGCAAGGCGATGACCGAGCACGACTATCTGAATTCGAAGTTGGTCTCGGACCCGCTGCGTGTGCTGGACAGCGTGATGGTTTGTGATGGTGCGAATGCCGTTCTGGTGATGTCGGCGGCAGAGGCGACGAGGCGAGGCCTCAAGGCGGTCTATCCGACGGGCTACGCGGAGAGGACACACTACAAGGTGACCGAGCCGATGACTGAAATCATCGATTCCGGGTTTCTCGAATCCGGTCCGCGGGCGCTCAAGCAGGCCGGGCTCAAAGCCTCGGACATCCAGTCGTTTCATCCATACGACGACTTCATTATCGCCATCATGTTGCAGCTTGAGCAGATCGGCTTTTGCCCACAGGGTGCGGGTGCGGATTTTGTCCTCGGCCGGGACATGACGTTCAACGGCGATTTGCCGCTCAACACCGGAGGCGGTCAGATATCTGCCGGTCAACCAGGTCTCGCGGGCGGCGGGCTCAATCTGGTTGAAGCGGTTCGGCAGATGTTTGGTGACGGTGGTCCCCGTCAAATCAAGAGAACCCAGAATGCCATGGTGACCGGTATCGGCGGCATTCCCTATGCGCGCAACTGGTGCACGTCCGGCGTGATGATCCTGGAGCAATGATATGATCGAAGACACCATCAAGCCTCAGCGCCCGCTGCCGAAGATTGGCTCCTATCTGGATACCAAGGAGTTCTGGAGTGGGGCCAAACGCGGCAAGCTTATGCTGCAGTTCTGCACACAGACTCAAAGATACCAGCATTATCCGCGGCCAATCAGTCTCTATACCGGTCGACATACGATCGAATGGCGCGAGACCTCGGGAAAGGGCACGGTTTATTCGTGGACGGTCACGCGCTCTCCCTGGCCCGGTCACGAGGCGCGTGCCCCTTACCTTTGCGCCTACGTCGACCTCGCGGAGGGAGTGCGGTTTCTGTGCAATCTCGTCGGTTGTTCCGAGGACGAAGTTGCCATCGGCATGCCGGTCGAAGTTCGTTGGGACCGGCTGAACGACGAAACCGTCTATCCTGATTTCGCTCCTGTACGAGTCGAGCCGTGAAACTTGCATCCTATCTGGCCGCGCAAGCGCAGGCGTTCCCTGATAAATTCGCCCTCGTCTGCGGCGAAACCCGCGTGACATTTCGTCAATTACACGAGGACAGCGATCGTATAGCAACGGCCCTGCGCAAATCGGGGATCGCCACCGGCGATCGCGTGGCAGTGTGCCTGCCCAACTGCTGCGAGTTCGTCACAGTCTTCTTCGCGATTGTGAAGAGTGGCGCGCTGGCGATGCCGATCAACATGCGATTGTCGACCAACGAGATTGCGATCATCTTTGCGGACGCGGCGCCGGCTGCGGTCTTCTTTAGCAAAGACGAGCGTGAAGTGGTAGACAATATCTGTAATGGAGACGCCATCCGCCGCTTCGTGGTCGGGCCTTCCAACGACTCGGCTGATTTTTCCATTGCGTCGATGCTCGCATGTCAACCGGAGCCAATTGAACTGCCTCCCGAGCACGATGATTGCATGATTTCCTACACGTCCGGTACGACTGGACGTCCAAAGGGGGTCATAACCACGCAGGCGAACTATATCGTCGGAAACGGCTTCTTGAACGCGATGTATTGGAAGCTATCGTCCGATGATCGCATCGTCGTGACGACGCCGCTTGCGCATCGCACGGCATTTGCACGGGTCGGCAACATGGCCGTGTTGGGCGCGACGCTGCATATTATGCCTCGCTTTGACGTAAATGAAGCGGCGCGGCTGATCGAGGCCGAAAAGATCAGCTTGATTTCGATCGTTCCGACCGTCGGACGAATGATGTTGCCTGTCATCGAGGCCGAACCAACGCGGTTCAGTTCATTGCGCGTGCTGGTCGCAACGGGCGAGGCTTTTCCAACCGAGATCAAGCGGCGTTTGCTTAAGGCGTTGCCGAAGCTTGAAATATTCTCATTTTTCGCGATGACCGAGGCAGGCTCGCTGGCGATGCTCAAGCCGGACGAACAATTCGACCATGGGACTTCGGTCGGTCGCGTCACCCCCGGTGTCGAAATGCGCCTCGTCGATGCAGACGGGCAGACGGTCAACACCGGCGAAGCAGGAGAGATTTGGGTGAGATGCGGCTTGCCCGGACAATATCTGCTGTTCCGGACGTACTTCAATCAACCGCAGGCGATGAAAGACGCCTTCCAGGAAGGCTGGTTCAAGACAGGCGATATCGGCCGTTTCGACGAGGATGGGTTTCTCCATATTGTCGATCGCAAGAAAGACATGGTGCTGTCTGGCGGATACAACATCTATTCCAAAGAGGTCGAGCAAGTGCTGCTCCGATATAGCGGGGTTGCCGACGCGGCCGTCGTAGGCGTCCCCGACGACGTTTACGGGGAAGCTGTTGCTGCGTTCATCGAGCCAGAGGTCGATGTTATACTCGCCGAAGACGACTTGATTCGATGGTGTGCCTCCGTGCTTGCGAGCTACAAAAAGCCGAAGCACGTGGTTTTCTTGCGCGAATTGCCGAGAAATAGTACCGGCAAGGTGATCAAGAACCAATTGCGGACACTATTCAGCACACGACACTGATAGGCCAAGCGTGCTTACCTAACGAACGAGCGCAACATCGTAAATGACTGCCAATTCCCTTGAGCGGGTACCCCAACCCCAAACCCGCGGACAACTGCAACAGAAGTACATCGCAGGCGTGGTGTATGATCTCATTGCGGAGCAAGGGATCGAAAATCTCACGATGCGGCAAGTTGCCGATGCTGCCAAGGTAAGCCTCGGCACCATCACTTATCATTTTCGTAGCAAGGAAGCGTTGATCGCCGCGGCGCTGGAATCTGGTTATGAATTGCCGGATGACTGGGATCAATACAAGGGGTCGCCAGTTGCCCAGCTTCGCCGCATCGCTTTATCCTACGCATTGCAGTCGCCCAAGGAGCGGTGGTGGCGTTTCTGGATAAACTATGTCGCGATGAGCACCCGCGACGCTGAAATTCAATCAATTCAAGCCAAACGCTTCGACAAACAGCGCCGGTTCTGGGTCAAGCTTTTCATGGAAGGCAAGGAGCTTGGCGAAATCCGCGGCGATATACCGATCGAAGAAACCGTCGATCGGATGCTGGTTGAGGTACATGGTCATGTCATTCTGCAACTGGTCAAGTCTAGTCCGAGAATGCGAACGAATGCGCGCGAGGCGATCAACAGGATGATCGACGAGATCCTCGCCAAGCCCTAACCGCACTTCCGACTTTTGTGGGCACCGCGGAGCACGCTCGCGCATTCCGTGAACAGACAAGGTTTGCAGCCAGGCCTTATCAGTCACGTCTTGGCCCTCCGCTAACATTGGTCAACTCCTCCCAATCGTTCGGTGGCATGCTGTGCCAGCAAAACGTATCCCTGTTGGGCTTATGGTGCGCTCGGAGGGAGTTCGCATTATATGTGATTTCAACGGGTTGCGGAGGTAGATGACGAGCTTGGGTGCATTTCCGGCGTCTAAATGCCTTTGGACAGTCTTCCCAACGACCTGACGCGATCTGGCTGCCAGCTGACTCATGGATTTCGATTCCGCGGGTCGGGAGTTGGAATCTCTCCGAGCGCGCCAGCACCCTAACTGCCACCGTGGCCCGGTAAGCTGCACGCCTGCTCGTCGGGTATCGCATCCCAGCTTTCAAGGCCGTGAGGCGTCGCCAGCCTCAAACGCTTTTCGCAGCAGCTTTGCCATCAGTTCGTAGGCTTCTTGCTTGGTTGTCGGATTGGGCGGCGGGGGATGCCTCCGGCTCCGGCTGGCGTGCCTGCCCCAATCGGCGGTCCGTTTTAGGTTCTCAATCTGTGCCTTGGGAGCCCAATTGAGAGTGCAGAATTTGTGCGCGCCGCCGAATTTCTCGATCAGGCATTCGAGGGCTTTGTAAATGTCGAACCAAAAGGTCGGTGGAGAACCGTGATCGGACGGAGAAGCCCGGCCGAAAAAGATCAACGCATCTTCCAAGAGATCGTCCGTGTCAGCGATGGCCGCCCATCTTTGGACGTCGCTCTCTTTAGGAGGCGGGTTCGGCTTCGGCACGCCGTCCGGCCCTATCACGACGGCCACTGCGTGCATTCTCAACCGAGCGCGCTCAACAAACCCCTCAGCGAACAGCGTCCTACTATGCTTGCCATCGGATGCAAATTCGATAACCCCGCCGAATTGAAGCGGCTGCCCCTGCATCGCGACAAACATAGCCCCGTTCAACCGCTCGATGTGAGTGACTGCCCGGTCGCGCACCTCATTCGAAGATGTGAGGTCACCAAACGAGTTTGATCGCAATACTGTATCGGCTCCATGCACCTCGACCCACGGATCAAACGGCGGCTTGAGCATGTCACGCCAGTCTTGCAGATCGAACTCGTGCCCTTGAAGCACGGCCCCCCATTGCTTTGGCATCGCCCCCTCCAGCGCACCTCAAGGCATTGTTGTAACACCAAAAAGCGACGACGTGGTGAGCTGGCTCTTAGCTTTGCTCCGTTGACCAAGCCCGTGTGCCAAGCCGCACGCACGGCCCCAACCGCTGGCGGCTTGCTCTCACTGCTCCTCCCGGCGCATTGTTCTCTGCATGGGCAGCAAATCCCGGGAACGAATCTACGGCGCCTCCGTCCGCGCGGCGGCCGAGCAAGCCGCCGAGGCGCGCCGGAAAGCCGACCGACTGGCCTGCGAGGCGTGGAACGCACGCATGCTCGGCTTTCAGGGACCGGCGCAGCCGTCCCCTGCCCTCGGCGACGCGCTCAATGCGGGCTATCGGTACCTTGAGGTGAATTGCCTCGGCTGCGAGTCGCATCAGACCATCGACCTCACCATCGTCCGCAAACCAAAATCGACAGCCGTGCACGAGCTGGAGCGCCGCATGCGCTGCAAGGATTGCTCGGCGGTCCAGGGCTATCCCTACAAGCGCAGCCACCTCGTGGCGCTGCGGGCCACGACGATTTCCGCCAATGACCCACCTTCGACGTGGTGGCCGGGAGAGAGATAGAAATTTCAGATTTTTACTTTGGAGCATCACCTATGAATTTTTTGGAGCAACTGGATGAGGTCTGGCGCGATAGTCTGGAGGACGATCCCGAAACCAAGAAAAGGAAATTCGGAGAGTTCATGGATAGGCTGGAACCTCAGGTTGCGCGCCTACCAGCGGCGCAACAGGCAGAGGCACTTCAGCCGATCATGCGACAGATGGCCATCTATGGAAGTTTGCAGCAGAATGACCCGGAAGGACTGAAGGTCAGGCTGGGTTTGAGTCCTCCTACCACCGCAGGCTCGGCTGATCGTCTTGCTCAAGCTGCCGTCGAAACTATCGACGTTACGCCGCAGGTGGATGAGTTCTGGCGCGAAATCCTCGGGCGCGATAGGAAGTTCATCGAGACGAGATACACCGCGTTCATCAAGAGGATGCAAGATCAGGTTTCTCACCTGCCAAAAGCGGAACAAGACGCGCTGCTTTGGCTGGTCTACGCAAAAAGCGAAGAGTACACCAAACTCGCGGAGCTAGACCGAGGAGCGTTGAAAGTCAGATTGGGTCTGCCTCCCTCGTCGCACGCCACCGTTCAGCTCGCTTCATCGAGATCCACCGGTCGGTTAGCTCAAGTGGCCGCCGAAACGGTCGTGCGTGCGACCATTTGGGAGAGCATCGCAGCGTTGTTCCGGGTCTTTCGATGACATGTGCAATATTCAATAACTACAAACCAAGCCGCGATCCTCAACCTCTTCCGCGTGGTCAACCGTTACGTCGGTAACCTCGCGCCGATGCCCGGCGTGTTTCCTGACTACCCTGCCCCCGTGACCGGAATGCCGCCGCCGAAGAGCGCGAGATGATCATGATGCGCTGGGGCACGCCGCCCCCGCCGCGCACAGGCGGGCCACCGGTCACGAACATCCGCAACACCTCGTCACCGCACTGGCGCGGCTGGCTCAAGCCGGAGAACCGTTGCCTTGTCCCGTTCAACAGCTTCGCCGAGTATGCGCCGGAGCCGAACCTGGAGACAAAAAAGAAGGATGTCGTTTGGTTCGCGCTCGCGGACGATCGGCCCCTCACCGCGTTCGCTGGCATCTGGACCGAATTCAAGGGCGACCGGGGCACCAAATCCAAACCCATCCCCGGGCCTCATCTGGTCTACGGCTTCCTGACCACCGTGCCCAACGTGGTGGTCGCCCCGATCATGAGAAGGCCATGCCGGTGATCCTGACGACCGATGAGGAGCGCGACGTGTGGATGCGCGCGCCTTGGGATGAGGCCAAGGCGCTGCAGCGGTCATTGCCGGATGACGCGCTCAAGATCGTGATGCCCGGCGCGGACAAAGAGGACAAGTTGGCCGTGTGACGGCATTCTGCCCCACTACTTTAGGCTTGTGGATTTCCTACCCGCCAAAAGCGTCATCGGCCGGTTCGACCTATCCCCGATTGCACCCTGACACTATTGTGCCAAAGTCAGGTGGAACGCGCCGCGCTGCCGGGGTTTGGAGGAATAATGGGGCCATATCAATCAGAAATCCGAGACAGCGAGGTGCGCGCCCTGCTGCAAAAGGTCAAATCAAACAGCTACGGTTCGTATCTCAGGCGGATGAAGCTCGCGAAAGCGAGGGCATTCGCGGGCGAGGTCGTCGATTTCGAGTTCCCCGTTACTGCATTGATCGGCACTAATGGAGGCGGAAAGTCGACGATCCTCGGCGCTGCGGCGATCGCTCATAAATCTATTCGCCCCGCACTATTCTTTCCCAAAAGCTTCATAGGCGACGAGACCATGTCGGATTGGGGCATCAGCTTCGACATTGTCCAAAAGAGCAAAAACCCCACTCAGCTCATTCAACGCAGCGCAAAGTTCAAGCGATCAAAGTGGGTGAGAGACGACCTGATTGAAAGGCCGGTCTTGTACTTCGGTATCCAACGAACAGTTCCAGCTGGCGAACGGCGGGAGTTTAAGAAGCTGGCTACTGTGAACTACAAGTTCTCTGGCAAACGCAGCCAACTAACGGCAGAGGTCCAAAAACAGGTCGCAAAAATACTCGGCAAAGATGTTTCGAGATTCGAGCATGCGGCGATATCCAACTCGCAGAGCTTCTACGTTGGCGGTGACGGAACGATCACGTATTCCGAATTCCACTTTGGTGCCGGAGAGTCGTCTGTCATCCGCATGGTGAGCGAAATCGAGTCCGCGCCCGACAATACCCTCATCCTGATCGAAGAAATCGAGAACGGCTTGCATCCTGTGGCCGTTCGCCGAATGGTCGAATACCTAATCGACGTGGCGGGACGCAAATCGACGCAGTCAATTTTTACGACGCATTCGGAAGATGCTCTGTTGCCGCTACCACCCGAAGCGATTTGGTCATCGATTGACGGCAAGGTACGACAGGGACGGATTTCAATCCAAGCTCTCCGCGCGATCACGGGCCGGATCGACGAGTCGCTCGCGATCTTTGTAGAGGACTCCTTCGCCAAGGAATGGGTCGAAAGCATAATCCGAAATCTCGTCCCAGAGCACATCGACGAGATCGGAGTTTATGCCGTCAGTGGCGATGGGCAGGCCTATGGCATCCACACCTCGCACCAGCGCAATCCGGCAGTTTCAGGGAAGTTGAAATCGGCCTGCATCCTAGACGGTGACAGCCCAAAGCCCGCCGATGAAGCCGCTGGCGTCATCAAGTTGCCGGGCCAAGCTCCCGAGGCCGAGGTTTTCAACTACGTAGCCTCAAACCTCGACACGCTATCGATGAAGCTCGCCGTTGCCCTGCATCTCCAGCCCGATCAGGAAGAAAAGGTACGGAGAATCGTTATCGAGGTAAATCAAACAAATCGCGATCCTCACTTGCTGTTCAGCCAAGTCGGGCAAAAGGCAGGATTGATCCCGGTCGCGATAGTCTCGTCAGCCTTCATCGGTCTCTGGATGGCTGGCAATCCAGCCGAGGCACGCCGAATAGCTGATTTTATTGCCGGCAAGGCCGAAGAGGAGCCCCTGCGAAAGTGATGCTGCAGGTCGTCATCCCGCGATGCCAACCTATCCTCAATCTTAAGACTCAGACCCATTATTCGGAATTTTGCATTAAGTGGCCGACGAAAAAAATAACAACGATACGAACGCCGACGCAGTGTCCGCGAGCACTTTCTTGGAGAGCCTCTACGGAGACCCGCTCAGCGAAGAAACCATGCGCACGGCTCGACATCTGGTCGTAACATCGGCAATCTGCATGACGGCTGTTCTCTTCAATGTCCGTCTTCTACCTACGAACCTTATCCCGTTAGACTTCGGAGGACGCTCTGACGTGCTATCGATGCTGCTAGCACTCGGCGTCCTCTTGCTGCTGGTTAGTTTCATGCTCCGTGCATCGACCGACTTGATGCGTGATCGTGAGACCGGTGTGCTGGTGACTCGATATATCGAAGGAGAGCGCACAAAGGCCGCTCTCGCCTCGGCTCAGTCCGCCGATGACGACATGGTCCAACAGGAACGCGAGATACGCGACGGCCACTATGAACCGGACCCGGAACCTTGGTGGGATGCGTATGGCAAAGTGGAAGATGCCGCAAATGCTGCCGTAGAAAAGGCGGAGCGCCGCATCGGGGTCAGACAATTACCTCGCGTTCTAAGGCAGGTGCGCAAGGGTGCGGAGGTCTGCGTTCCTGCTGCGTTCGCGCTTCTAGCGCTCATTCTTGCCCGAACATCGCTCGAGGGATTCATGAAAGCTTTGGTCGGCGCTTTTCTGCCGTAGCCGGGGAATCCACCAATGGCCCGTTTGATCAGTTGGCCAGCTCTCGGAATTGCCGTCGCGGTCGCGCTCGTTGGCTTCATTGGCGGTGGCATCGTCTATCAAGCAAAGCGCGACGATTGGGCCGCTGCCGATCTCTCAGAGATGCGGGCCTACCGCGTCTCGCAGATGTCGGACGAAGAGATTCGAAAATTGCGTGCTGATGCGCTCGCAGAACAGGAAAACCTAAAACGTTACGACAAAGAGCTGCGCGCTAAGGCGCTGCAGGATATTGGTGCACACCAACAGCGCTGCGACGACCTCGTCTATCGGACCCGCAACGCGAATGAATGCAGTCGAGGGATTCCCCTCGGCATGATGTACGATACGACCGGCGTCACGCCATCGGTCGATCAGCTCTTCGAGGAATCCTTGCTCGGTGTCTGCCGCTTCGTGAAGACGAGACAGGATGCCCGCATTAACAAGTGCCTGCCGCCGGCGCCCAACTAGGATCGACGCAGCCATCGCACTTCTCTCGCCTATCTCGGGAACATCGGTCCTCGGATGTAAACGATCTTCGCCGGCTTTCCCTCGCGATATTTAGGGCGCGGCGGTAGAAGCGGCGCGCCGAAAAGCTTCTCGCGCGCCGCACCATTGTGGCTGATCGACCATGCCCAAGGGCCGCAGATCGAGTCGCCACAGACAATGAGCCCCCAAACCAGACCATCGTAACCCTCACCCGCGTCAACCGTTGCGCCGCCGATAGGCTATCGCTGCCAAGGAGGCGTAGCCAGGGGCCAGCGCTGGCACGAGTGAGGCGTTCTGCGACAGGCCGTCCCTACCAAACCTCCCAATAGAGCTCCCGCGCTTTCGGAGGCCTCCCTTGGCCCTTCGAGAAGCGCGCGCGCTAACCAAGGTCTGGCGGAGGGGCACGTAGCCTCGTCGCCTTTGCCGATTTCAGGATTCCACAAATAGTTTAGTGATGGGCACGGAAAGCGCCCGTGCGATTCTCGCCATGACTAACAAACTGGGATTTCGACGGCCCCGCTCAATGCCACCGACGTAAGTTAGATCTATTTGCGCCTCGAATGCGAGCTCCTCTTGCGTCATGCGCCTCGATTGCCGCAGCCGTCGCACGTTTCCCCCTACGATGCTGCACCAATCCTGCATTGCAGGATCGGGCACCATGGGGCATATAGTCTCTAGGGAATATAGTCCATATCGCCTCTTTTTTGCGATATGGACAGCGCGCAGCTATCGAAAACTCATGAAGTCTCAAGCGTCAGACCTAGAGCCGTTCATTGAAGTACCCGGTGTGGCCTCGCCCCACGCCGGCGTGTACCGGTTTGGGTATCGGTTGGACGGGGCAATCGTTTCGGCCGTCGATCTGCCGGCAGAGACGGTCGAGAACCTCTTAATCTCGAAAACGAGGCTGTCGGTGCGCATCACGCCATGTGGCGAGATTGTCCCAGGACTATCGAATGTTCTTGGTGAAGTTGGCCACGCAGCGGAGATCGTCTTTTCGATTGATGACCTTATGAGCGACACATTGAGCGCGGAAACGCTACGAATGGAGGAGGCAACCCTGGAAGACCTCGCACTTCTGTCCAGCCGACTCGAACGCGCGATCGCCTTGGTAAGAACCGCCATAGATCGGGCATCAAATAGTTGACCCAACTTGGCCTTCAAGACGCGTTAACATCTATCGAGACAGAACGTCGTCTAAACTGCGCCTGAGCTCGGCTGGTACCGGTGTCGTATTTCGGACCGGATCGCGTCTTCAGTCACCAAGTGTTTGCCGCCGATCCTGACCTGTTCGACCATGCCGGCAGGGCCACGGAAAAGACGACAGGCCTCACCGAGATCCCCGAATGCCTGCGCCGACGTCACGACTGCCTTGTCGATACCGGACGGACTTAGTTCGGTCGCGTCCAAGAAAGGGGACAGCTGGCTCGGCGTCGCAACTAACACCCTGTCTTTGCCGGGCACAAGATCCAACGGACCCCACAGGGTCCACCAGCGGCCGCGCCAGTGAGCGGTCTCGGGTCCCGGGGCACCGACATCGTGGATGGTCTTTAGTATGTGGATCACGCCCTCGAACCAGACATTCGCGAGACCGTCTATGGCGTTGGTGAGGATGCTGATCGCGATATCCTGCTCCGGCAGAACCACCGAGCGCGTCAGCGTTCCCTGGAAGGCACCGGCATGACCAACCCAACCCCACGGACCTGGCGGACCTGAAATCGTGCCTAGACCGTAGTAGCGCTCCAGCTGTGAGTGGGCATCGCGCCAATGGCGTCGCGTCATCTCGCGGCGGCTTGCCGCCGTCAATATGCTCGATTGGGCGCCGGGAGAAAGCTGGCCGAAAAACCGCGCGAGGTCGCCGGCGGTAGCCGTAAAGCCTGTCGCCGAGGCCATATCGTTCGTCACATTGTCCCCGGGGATGACGAAGCGCCGACCATAGGGTTGGCGCGTCGAGTGGCCACGGGCGAATGGACGACAGACGGTCGGATCGAAATCGGGCGTCGTCTCTGTGAGGCCGGCTGGGGCGACGACGTGATCATGGATCCACCGGCCATACGGCTCACCGGTCACCTTCTCGATGACTTTACCAAGCAACGCGAAACCGTGATTGGAGTATTTGAACGTGACGCCGGGCCCGAGCGGCTGTGGCGCGGAGAGATCGGCACGAAACTCCGCCTCGCTCAGGAAGGGACGGCGGTCCGAAAACTGACCGCCGTCAGGCCCGTCGCGGGTCAGGCCGGCCGCATGCGAAAGCAGCTGCGAAATAGTGACATCAAAAACCTGCGGCGTAAGATCTGCCAGATACTCACCCAGGCGGTCGTCAAGCCAGATCTTATTGCGCTCACGCAACAACATGATCCCAGCCGCCGTGAACGTCTTCGAGTGCGAGGCGACGCGGAAGCGATGACTGGGGGTGAGTGGTTCGCGGGTTGCGAGATCGGCCAAACCGCTCGCGTGTTCAAGCAGCACCTGACCTTTGTGAGCGATCGCCAGCGAGACTCCCGGCTGATCGAACAGTTCCCGCTGATAATCAATCCAGGTGGGGATGTAATCGAGGGCAGAAGAGAGCCAGTCTGACATGGATGCTTGAAACCTATCGGAGGGAGACCTTCGGGCTGTTCCGCGGCACATTGCAGGCTGGATCGAACGCGCGGTCAAGTCTCGATTCAAGCCCGCGTCTTATCGACCTATATCGTTCGTCCCTCTTCCCGCGCGCCAGCATCTTAACTCCGAGCAGCTTCGACGACTGCCATACAGGAGTGGTCGCGTTGAAAACATTACCTCGACGTTGGGCGTGACTTGGAAGCGACCGTCACGCGGCAGTTCCGTCGGTACGAACCCCATTCCGAAAATTCGCATGCGCTGCTGTCGGCGAGATGTTGGAATCTCCGCACAGCACATCCGAACGGAGTATGCAGACGAATTTCACGAAGACACTGCGCCACTTGAACACATTGTGGCGATACGTAGCGCGCTTATGGCGACAATTCTTGGATGTCCAGACAACGACTTAGCCGTGCTTCGGCACCATTGCTTTTATCTTGCGCTCTCCTATTCTTCACGTTCACCCCGCTCACGCTTCCTCTCTCTGCCGCGACAAGGCCATTGCATCGACGTCACGTAGCGTTACCGATCGCGCAAATCCCGATGTGCCGTGCAGGGTTCCACGTTCATCGACGGCACAGTTTCGCTACAGCAAAACGAGGCGTCGACGCTCCTGGAAGCCGACGAAATAACGCGCCCGGCGATCGAAAATCGGAGCCAGGTCCGACGCGAAATGCCGGTCGCTCGGCCCAAAATACCGTCCCAAAATCCATCCGATCGATCGCATTTTCTCAGGCCGGGAAGCCCCCCTTCCAAGCGCAAAATCCTCTTCCGCTTCCCCTCAAAGGCGCGCAAGGCAAGCAAAAAAGCCCCGCCTCCGAAGAGGCGGGGCCGATGATCCGTCAGGATCAGTCGCCGCTGCGGCGGGACCAGATCAGGCTGAAACCTTCCTCACCTTCGACCTTGACCAGCGATGCGTAGATCGGGGCCGGGAAGCTCGGATCGTCGAGCTTGACCGAGAGATATTCGCGCTCGCTGTCGCGGACGGTCTTCTTCCAGGCGGCGCCGAACTCGGTCGCGCCCGCGAAGATGCGGTAGTCGGGCGCCTTGTCGTTGTCCTTTTCGGATGCCGTGAACTTGGCCTTGATGTTGAGCGTCAGCGTCTTGATCGAGCCGGTGTATCCGTTCTCGGAAGCGGTGAAAGTGCCGATGGTCGCCATGATAATCTCCGTCTGTTTGCTCGGGCCACGTCCATCGCAGCCTCGATGGCGATCCCTTGCCCGGGGAGCGATCGGCCCGCAGCCTTTAGGCCCGCAGCGCCAGCGGAGGACGGCGAAAGCCCGCTTTTTTGTCTCCCCGCGAGGAATGCCGCCCCCTTCGCGGCAGGGAAAAAAGCAGGCGTGAGCCGTTGCGGGAAGGCGATCGAGGCCCTTGCCGTCCCCCGGGCTTGATCAGCCCAATCGAGGGTGCGTTGGACGCGAGCCCATGACGAAATTGAAGAAGATTTCCATGGCGACGGCCGGTTACGCGGCATTGACAACGGCTACAGCGGCTCGGAGAAGGCGATATCCGCACATCACTCGCAGTGAAAATTCAGCCGGATGAACGCAAGGGAACCAGCCCCATGTTCGCATAGAAAACCGGTCACACTGCCAGAGCTATTGTCCGCCCGAATGCGCTCTCGACAGGCACGGTGAAGGCACGATCCGTGCTTCCCGGCCCCGGTCTGCGCCTCGCTGGTGAGGGTCGACGGGTACGCGGTACAGCCACCCTGGCTACTGCAATGGGTATTAATCAGGCGGATCGTACCCCTGATCGGAGCGGGCGTTTGCGTGGGGAGTCGGCGCTTTGCATCCATGGAATCGGCCGCGCGCCGTCAGGTGCGCGGCCGAAAATTTTGATCACGCCGGGGCCGCCTGAGCGGCCCCGGCACCGGTCTCACTCCGCAGCTTCCGGTCGGAATTTGCTGCTTTCCGCCTCGCTTTGCGCGTCGGCTTGCCCCTGCGACACGGCCATCCGCAGCAACGTCGGCAGCCAGCCGGTCGCCGCCAACAGCTGCTCCGCAGCTTGCGCCATGTCGGCCTTCTTCAGCGCCGTCAGGCGCTCGGCCGCCTCCCCGCCGACGCCTTCGCGGACAGCTTCCAGGATGTTCGCCTTGGTGACGCGGCCGAGATAACTGCGCACCGTCGGACGCCAGTAGGCGGTCATGTCGAGAGCCACGGCCTCGGCCAAACGGCGGGCCGCCGCTAGCGCCCGCGGCCTCCGGTCGAACGGCAATTTGACCGCATTGACCGTCAGAGCGACGCAATGCGCGAACAGCGCCATGCGGCTGTCGTGGTCGAGCTCGGCCACGAACCCCCATAGTCCGGCGACGTCTCTGGGCACCTGCCGCGCCCAATTGCCATGGCGATCCGACCAAGTTTTGCCGGCCGGCGTGTCCTCGATCCCGTCCGCATGCGCAGCCAGATCGGTCCGCACCGGCTGGATGCCGACCACATGCGCGTTCGCTCCGAGATAGAAGATTTGCGCGGCGAGCGCATGGGTGACCGCCACGATGGCAACATCAGGCTGCTCGCTCAAATTGAGGCGCAGCCCCAAGGTTCGGTGCGCGGTCAGGTCGCGAACAAGGGCGTCGGATAGCTTCTGGTCCTCGTCTTCCTCGTCGCTCGATTCCTCGCCGTCTTCGCCATCCGGCGCGCCCTCCTCACCGTCCCGACCCTCCTCCTCCCGCGCCTCGGCGCCGCCTTCCGGACCGGCTTCGGACTCGGGTTTCTCGTCCTCCGGGCGGATGAAACCCCGCTCGACCCGCACCGTACCGTCGTGATTGAGGACCACGAAGGCGCCGCCGCGCGCGACGTCGGTGGCATCGTAGGCCTGTTGTTTCGCCTCCAGCCGCTCAATTTCGGCCTCCAGCTCGCCGAACCGCGCGTCCACGTCGTCGGGCAGTTCCTCGGCCGACTGATGCTGCTCGGTCAGCCGGTCGAACTCGGTCTGAACCGCCTGGAGGGCGGCCTGATCTTCCGCCGAAAGCTCGACCGGATGCGGGTAGACCCTGCGCATGCCATGGGCATGCGGGAAGTCGAGATGGGCTTCCGTCCACTTCCATCCCTCGGCCGCCCGCAAGGTATCCGCCTCGCGGTCGAGCCTTGCGGTCGCCAAGAGATCGAGCAGCGAGACGTCCTCCAGATAGCCGCCACGATCCTCGGTAAAGAGGTCGCGCAGCACCGTGCCGCCCGCTTCCGTATAAGCCTCGAGCCCGACGAAACGCGCCCGCCGATCCGTGGCAGGAACGTGGGTTTCGGTGAGCAGACGGCGGATGGTGCTGGCATCCGGGTCGAAGGGCAGGCGCTCATAAACGGCCTCCTGCCGGGCATGATCGTCCGTGATGGCAAACGCCATCAGCTGCTCAAGGGTCAGATCGCCGTCGCGATAGAGCTGCACCAATTTGGGCGAAACCGCGCCAAGCCGCAGGCGCTGCCGCACCACATGCGCGGTGACACCGAAGCGAGCCGCGATCTCCTCCACACCGAGGCCACGCTCATCCGCGAGCTTCCGGAATGCCTCGAACTCGTCGGCCGGATGCATGTTCTCCCGGGTGACATTCTCGTCCAGGCTGATTTCGTGGGGGTCGTTCGCGGTATCGATGACGCAGCGGATCAGCTCGTTTTTCTTGATCTCCTTGCGCTTGACCCGCAGCAGCTGGGCCAGCCGACGGCCCTCCCCGATGGTCACACAGAAGAACCCCGTCGCCGCCCCCTCGCCGTCGACCTCCGGCTCGACGACCAGATTCTGCAGGATGCCTTTGACGGCGATGCTCGCCGCCAAGGCCTCGATCGCCGCCTCACTGTGTGGCGTCCTGCGGGCATTCTTCGGCGACTTCTTGAGCTTGCCGAGCGGAATGCGAACCTCTGTTCCATCAGGTATTCCAATTGACTTGGCCGACATGATCGATCTCCCTTTTTGGCTTCATGGGTGCAGGCGCACTCCGCGCCTGCGCCCCTGCCCGTCGGCGAGACCGGGGGTAGCAAGTGCCAGGGCGACCCGAGTGGAGGGGGTTCGCCCGCCCGAAGGGCCGCTTCGCAAGAAGCGGGTCTGCACAAGCGTGCGCCCACGTCGTCCAACGTTGTCAGAGCGAGAACAGCGCGGAAGACCGGGGAGACCGCTCGAGTCGGCGCCGGCGCTTCACCCTGGCGCGCGCGAGGGGCAGCGCCCCATAGCTTCGACGATGAGAACCCTGCGTAATCCGAAAGAAGTGAAATCAAGCCAAGCGTGACAAAATCAAAGGAGGCAGCCGACGACAGGGCAGTGATAGCGACGCGGTCATGCAATGACCGCGGGCACCGAGGCGACTGCAGTCGCGAGACCGGTTAACAAGGCACACGAGCGCGGGACAGCGATAGCGACGCCGGCATGCAATGCCGGCGGGGCCCGCGAGCGAGTGCCTCCGGCGAGCGACACATTAATATATTGCGACATATTGCGAGCGTGATGAGCGTCATATGCGCTTGCGCGAGGGATCGCAGCCGGATGGGCCGAGACGTCACACACGGCGCGGTTCACAAGAGCCCGGTGCGGCCATCGCCGCACGCACCCGGACAGGAACACGATGACCACCTTTGACGAACCTGGATCTTCCTGCGAGCCATTGTCACCGCGTCACTGATCTGCGCGTTGGAGAAGTTTTCTGCAACTCTTCTTTCTCCTGCCCCGATGCCTTCTCGAAGTCGCAAACCCAGTCTTCCATCGTTATCTCGCACAGACGCGCAAGGCTGAGACGAGCAAAGAGCATCGGACGTCATCATTGAGCTCGCAGCCTCGCGAATCCCAGGCATGTGCTAGGAGGGGAACGAATTGCGGGCAGAGCGATTCGTCTGTCAGGAGCGAGTTCGATGCTGACAACGAGGGAACGAAGGCCAGCGATACGGACGCTGCGTGGATGGGCGATCCACGTGCTTCAGGAAGCGGGTGCGATCCGCGAGTGCGAGGAGCACGGCTGGATGCAGGATCGCGCCGATCCGCATGCGCGGGATCGGGCCTTCGATATCGCCCGTAAGGATCCACCGGCGGGCTTCTCCACTGATGAAGCCGTGGCCGAGGTTCGAGAGGTCCTGGATTCGATCGGCGATACCTGCCCCGAATGCCCCTGATTCAGGAAACGCGGGCTATTTAAGCGTACGGGACATTCGTCGCATGGCCCCGTTCTCGAGATACACAACACCGTCCTGGGCACCGCTATCCACGAACTCCGCGACAAAGGCGCGCGCGATATCGTCCTGCTCGATCACGCCAAACCGTCCCGGAATCAGGCGTCCGAGCCAGGCGACATAGCTCGGCGTATGCGCGTTACCCGCGATGATTCCCGGCCGAAAAATCGCGAGACGTTGGAAGCCTGCCGCTTGAACTGTCTCTTCCTTGAGCCCCATGATCCGCACATAGCGGATTCTGCTTTGCGACGTGCTTCCGACGGCCGAGAGCAAAGCAAACCGTGTGATGCCGCCAGAGCGGCAACCGCGGGCAAAGCCACCGACCACGCCGATCTCAAGGGCTCTTAGCTCCTCTTCGCTCCATTTCAGGCTGCCTTGACCGACACCGACACAGCATGCCGCGAGGACAGGATCGCCCCGCGCAATCAAGCTTTGGGCAAGCTCGGTCACCTCCAATGGAAACTCGGCAGCTGCGGTATCCAGAACCACCTGCCGCACCCGGGGATCAGCGCTCAGAGAAATCGCCCGGCGATTGACCATCAAAACTTCGGCGCATGAGGGCTCCGCAGCCAGCGCTCGCACCACCGCGGCGCCCACCTGCCCCGTGCCGCCGATGATCAAGACACGAAATGCCATGCCGTATCTATATCAGCAAAAATCGGCAAGACGACCTAGGCTGACTTGCGCTGCGGTTTCGCGGCCGGCTTCTTTGCGGCAGCTTCCTTCGCGGGTTTCTTGCCGGCGATCGGCATCAGCATTTCCTTTTGACCGCTTGCGGACTTGCGCGGCTTCCTAGCCGGCCGGGATGCATTTGCGGCCTTTTCGTTGCCGATGCTCTTGCGCAGCGCGTCCATCAGATCGACGACGTTCTCGCCACGCGGCCGCGCTTTCGCGACAATCGGCTTGCCGGCGCGCTTCCTGTTGATGAGGTCGATCAGGGCCGTTTCATACTGGTCTTCGAACTTGTCCGGCTCGAAGTGACCCGACTTTTGATTGACGATATGCTTGGCGAGATCGAGCATGTCCTTGGTGACTTTGACATCCTGGATGTCGTCGAAATACTCGGCCGCGGAACGCACCTCGTAAGGATAGCGCAGCAATGTTCCGATCAGGCCCTTATCCATGGCCTCGAGCGCAATGATGTGCTCGCGATTGGTCAGCACCACGCGTCCGATCGCGACCTTGTTCATCTCGCGGATGGTTTCGCGGATGACGGCGAACGCATCGTGCCCCACCTTGCCGTCAGGACAAAGATAGTAGGGCCGGATCAGATATCGCGGATCGATCTCGCTGCGGTCGACGAACTCGTCGATCTCGATTGTTCGCGTCGATTCCAGCGCGACGTTCTCGAGCTCCTCCCTGGTCACCTCGACGAATGTGTCGTCGTCGACCTTGTAGCCCTTGACGATGTCCTCATTGGCCACCTCCTCGCCTGTATCGGCATCGACCTTGGCGTATTTGATCCGGTGGCCGGTCTTGCGGTTGAGCTGGTTGAACGAGACCTTCTCGGATTCGGACGTCGCCGGATACAGCGCGACCGGACAGGTAACGAGCGAGAGCCGCAGGAAGCCTTTCCAGTTCGCGCGGGGGGCCATGGGAACTCCGATACTGATGCCGGATTCAAGACGATCCGCAGGCCTTGGTTCCGACATCACGGCCTTCCCATCAGGACGATTTTTTCTCTGCGATCATCCGAGCGGACTCGACATTTGTTCTTGTTATGTTCTAATTCGGCATGACCGACCGACCCGCGAGCTGGCGTATGCCGACCCCGAAGCAGATGGAAAAGCTGGCCGCCGAGGCCGCCCGCAGACCGGCTCCGCCCGCTCCGGCTCCGGATGCACCGCTTCCCGCCAAATACTGGGAATCGGTGCTCAAGGATCCTCGCGCCGATGCGGCCGATGCCCAGATACGGCAACGGCGTCTGTCTGAGATTCGGCGTCACGTCCTTCGCGTGGCGTGCCGCCGCTGCGAGCGGATCGTCGAAATCCAGACAGCCGATGCAGTCCGCTTGTATGGCCGCGACGCGATCTGGAAGGACGTCGCGCAGCGGCTGCTCGACAACACCTGCCGGCAACGAACCGGCAGGCATGAGGAAGACGGGTGCTGGCCGGCGTTTGAGGCGCCGTAGCCAGCACCAGGTCGCCGATCGGATCTCTTTGCGCCGGTGTCTGGATGACCCCGAAATACCACCCCACGCCCTTGTCGGGCAGCGGCCGCAAGGCGCTGAAAAAGGAGCTTGGCAAGGCGCGCGCAATGGCGAGCATCCTGGCCACCCGATCGGCAGAAATGCGGGCGAAGGGGGAAGCACTCGTCCAGCAGGCGGACAAGCTGCTGTGCGAGAGCTGGAACGAACGCATGTGGTCCGACGGAGAGCCGATCGATCCCTCCCCGACGATCGACCAGGCCTTAAATGGAGGCTTCGCCTGGCTCGAAATCAGATGCGAAGCTTGCAAGACGCCAAGTGACGTTGACCTCGCGGCCATGAAGAATCCGCGGGCCACCTTCGTACATGATCTCGCCAGCCGGCTGCGCTGCCGAAAATGCACCACGGCGGGCCGGCGTCCCTCCGCAACTCTGTTACAACTGGCGGGGCAGCCGCGCCACTCTCCGACCAAAGCCTGACCGATGTGCAATCTCTATTCGATCACGACCAATCAAGCTGCCATCGCCGCGCTGTTCCGCGTCGTGAACCGGTACGTCGGCAATCTGGCGCCGATGCCGGGGGTTTTTCCCGATTACAAGGCGCCGATCGTGCGCAATGGGGCCGAGGGCCGCGAACTCGCGACGGCACGGTGGGGAATGCCGTCGTCGCAGCACGCCATGATGGAAGCAACCAGGAAGCGCGCGGCAAAGCTCGAGGCGAAAGGTAAAACGGTTGATTTCAAGGAATTGCTGCGGATGGAGCCGGACGGCGGCACGACCAACATCCGCAACGTGAAGAGCAGGCACTGGACGAGATGGCTCGGCCCTGAAAGCCGCTGCGTGGTGCCGTTCAACTCCTTCAGCGAGTTCAACAAGGCTGAGGGCGGCGATATCTGGTTCGCGCTCGACGAGAGCCGTCCCCTCGCCTGCTTCGCCGGCATCTGGACCAGCTGGACGTCCGTCCGGAAGGTCAGGGAAGGCGAGACGACCAATGACCTCTACGCGTTCCTGACGACGGAGCCCAATGCAGAGGTCGGTGCCATTCACCCGAAGGCGATGCCGGTGATCCTCACATCGCCGGTGGAGGTAGACGTCTGGATGACGGCACCTCCGGACAAGGCACTGAAATTGCAGCGGCCGCTTGCCGACGGAACACTTCGGGTCGTCGCCCGCGGCGTCAAGGAAGATATGGCCGGGCTCGGGACGTGACCATCGAGATCGATGACGACCAGGCGGTTGCGCCGGTCCGGCAGCGCAAGATCATCCACAACGACATGGACGCATTCTATGCGTCCGTCGAGCAGCGGGACAATCCAGACCTGCGTGGCAAGCCGGTCGCCGTTGGAGGGTCCCGCGAGCGCGGCGTCGTGGCGGCGGCCAGTTATGAAGCCAGAAAGTTCGGAGTTCGTTCGGCCATGCCGTCCGTCACGGCAAAACGACAATGCCCCGATCTGATCTTCGTCAAGCCGCGCTTTGAGGTCTACAAGACAATCTCGCAGCAAATCCGTGAAATCTTCGCTGAACACACGCCGATTATCGAGCCCCTGTCACTCGACGAGGCGTATCTCGACGTGACCGACAACCTGCAACGCATCCCGTGGGCGCGCGACGTCGCGCTCGCTATCCGGGCCAAGATCAAGGCCGAGACAGGTCTCAATGCTTCGGCCGGCATCTCCTATAACAAGTTTCTGGCAAAACTCGCATCGGATCACCGCAAGCCGAATGGCCAGTACGTCATCACGCCTGAAATGGGCCCGGCATTTGTGGAAACCCTGCCCGTCGGCAAATTCCACGGCATTGGTCCTGCGACCGGTGCCAGGATGAATGCCCTGGGCCTCTACACGGGGCTCGATATGCGCAATCAGTCGCTCGCATTCATGCAAGCCAATTTCGGCAAGGCCGGTGCGTACTACTATTGGATCTCGAGGGGCGTCGATAATCGTGAGGTCCGCGCGGATCGAATCCGGAAGTCGGTCGGCGCAGAGACCACTTTCTCAAGCGATTTGACCGAATTCCAAACGTTGGCCGCCGAACTGCAGCCACTTATCGACAAGGTCTGGCGGCACTGTGAAGACAAGGCAGCGCGTGGCCGAACGGTGACCCTCAAGGTAAAGTTCAACGACTTCGAAATCATTACGCGCAGCAGGTCGGTACCTGCCGCGGTTTCGAGCCGCGCGGAACTCGAACGACTGTCGATCGCGCTGCTTCAGAACGAGATACCCTTTTCCAGGTCAGTCCGCCTGTTGGGGGTTTCGCTTTCGTCCTTACAAGGCGACGATGCGGCGCCGCAACTTGACCTACCGATCTGAAGGTCGCGGCTGACACGGACGTCGCCAATCCGGACGATACGTCTTTATCTCCACGCTGTGGAAATCCAGATTGCCGATGCGGTTCTATTGCATGGCCGCAACAAGGTCGGCAAGGACGCCGCGCATCGGCCGGTCGACAACACCTGCCACCAGCGCACCGGCAGGCATGATGAAGACGGTGCGGGCCAACATTTGATCCGATGCAGTGCTAGTCTCGATCAGACGTCATTTGTCCGTATCGACGGCCCAGTACCGGATGCTACCTTCCGCGCCGGACCGACGAGATGAGCGCGATGAGCTCTCATCTCGCCGGCTGCGCGTCATTTCACAAGTGCATCATACGCTCGAGGCCGGCGCAGCCTTCATCGCAGGCTCCGATTCCGCGTCGGCCTCGAAGCCCTTCGCGGACAGATCGCGACCGAGCGTTTCAGGAAGCAGAAGAGAAGCCAGAATGAAAGTAGCTGCGGCAGGAAGGGCCACGGCGACCATGCCGTTCAGCAGGCTTCCGCCGAAATGAGCAGCCGCAAGGGGCACGATCACTGGCGCGATGCTGCCAAGGCCGCGTCCGCCCATATAGAATGTAGACACCGCCGTTGCGCGCAGGTTGACCGGATAGAGCTCCGAGATCCAGACGCCCGTCACGCCGAGCGCAACATTGCCAATACCGAAACCGATATAGAGCCAGAACATCGGCCACTCGGTCTTCGAGCCGGCGTAGAGCTGACTTCCCCACACCGCCATGCCAACCAGGGATCCGACCCAAAACAACGCCGGCACGAGAGCACCGAACCGGCGGCCAGCCCTGTCGTTGAAAAAGCCATTGGCGAGGTAGCAGATGCCGCTGACCACCGAAAGAAGAACGGCCGTGGTGCGAACGACATCGCCCGGCGTGTGCATGTCCCGGAGCAACAGCGTCGGAATGAAGGAGACGACGCTGTAGTAGCAAAGCATGTAGCTCATCAGCCACACGAAGGCAGTGACGGTCTGCCGCGCCAGACCATTGCGGAACAAGTCTGCAAGGGGAAGAGTGCGGGCCGCGGCCGCGACCGGACCGGCCTTGCGTTGCGCCTCGTACTCCAGCCAGATCTTCGACTCAGGCATGAAGAAGCGAATGAAGATGATCAGCAGGATCGGCACTCCGCCGCTCAGCAAGCCGATGCGCCAGCTCCACTCGTCGCTGAACGTCGCGATAAGCCAGATTCCGACGATCGAAGCCGTGGACGATGCGATCACGGCGCAGCCCTGAAGCGCAGCTGCTCCCAAGCCTCGGCTGCCTTTTTTCCAGGCCTCATTGAAAAGCACCATGCCAACGCCGTACTCGCCGCCAAGACCAATGCCGGTGATGAACCGAAGCACCGCAAGCGACCAGTAATTCCATGCGAAGGCGGAAATGATCGCGGCGACCGAGAACAGCGCGATGGTGAGCTGAAGCGAGGTTTTCCGGCCAAGGCGATCACCGATGACGCCGAACAGGGCCCCGCCGATCGCCGATCCGAATAGTGTCAGGGCCTGCAGGGAGCCGATCTCTGTCAACGATAGCGACATCGACCGCTGGATCGCGGGCAAGAGAAACGGAAAGATCAGGACATCATAGAAGTCGAGAATGTATCCCAGCATCGCCGAGATCATGATCGAATACCGTTGCCTGGCCGTGTAATCTTCCGCGCCTGAGAGGGTTTTGGACATGCAATGCGTTTCCCGTTGAAAGAGCTGGACAGTGGATGGTCGTTGCCGAAACGCTTTCCGCGTTATTGGGAACCGCGGATGCGGCTCCAGGTCTTGATCAGGCGGGCGAGGCCTAGCGGCCCGGTGCCCTCAACTCGGAATAGGCAAACTCACCCTTGTCGAGGATATGGACATCGTCGAGCCAAAGGCTGCAGCCGCGGAGCGGGATGTCGAGATGACACGGCGTGTCGTTCGTGCCGCCAAGCTCGGTATTCGGTCCCGTCGAGAACAGAACGTTTCCATAAAAGGAAAGCGCGTTCATGATGTGCTCCGACGCAAGCTGCTGAGATGCAGCTATATGGTGCCAGTCGGCGCGCTCATTCGATCCCCACCCGATATGCGAGATTGCCCATCCGCGCCGATCGCCGAAACTGTCGATATAGTTCTTGATGAGCGTCGCGTCGGTGCCCTCGCCCTTGAGGTCGACAATGAAGCCGTCCTTGATGGTCAGCGTGACCGGAGACTGAATATAGCGCTTGAATGCGCAGAGAATGTCGCCTGGCATCAGAACGACAGTTCCGTTGACGTCGCCATCCGTGGCTTGGGTGAAAGCGAAGCCTGACGGGAAATGATCCCAGCGGCCCGGTTCATCGGTGTATCCGTACTCGGAAATGACCGGATACTGCTTTAATCCGTAGGTCACATCTGTTCCGCCCGGCGACGTGATGCGCATGGTTCTGGCTGACTGCAGGAGCGTTCGTGAGAGCTCCGTTCGCCGGCGGAGATCCTCGGTCGGGAACATCTTCTTGAGAATGTGGAACGGCTCCATTACGCGCAGAATGCGCGTGCCCGCTTCCTGAATTTCGAGCTGCTCGCGCGAGAACAGCAGGCCCAGAAGATCAATCACCATATCCACGCGCTTGAGCGTGTCGATCGCCGGCTGGTTACCGCTCAGCGCGTGTCTGCCCTGCTGGCCCGCAACCTTGCTCTGGCCGTACTTTGGAACATTGAGGTGGAAGGTTGTCGCGCCAAGGGTCCGCGCGGCCAGCATGAACGTCTGGGCATACTCCGACTGATCCTCGCCGCCGCTCAGGACAGCTACGACCTCGCCTTCCCTCACCTTGCAGAGTGCAAGTTCGGCCTTGAACAGTTCGAGCATTTCAACATCGATGCGTTGCCGGGTCATCTTCAGTCATCTCCTTTGCCAGGCATGTATTCGCAGCGCTCCGACCGGTCTTTCGAGGGGTCAGGCGAGAACGTCATTGACGATCGAAAGGAAGCCTTCCGTGTCGTCGATGTGCATTTGGTGACCTGCACTCTCCAGTCGCCTGATCACGATGGACGGCAGCAGTCTTTGAATTTCTCTTTCATCTTCGGGACGGATGACATCGCCTTTGCCCGCAACGAGCAGCGAAGTGCGAACGTTGAGGTTGGCGAGGTCATTGTGAATGTCATCGTGATGAAAGCCCTTGTGGCTTTCGACCAGGGCGCGCTCGTCGCAGGTGTGCATCCACTCGGCCCGAGCACGAATGTGCTTTTCAGGCCAGCGCGGCGCGGACGGGCTTCGCAGCGCCGCGTCCGCTTCTCCGAGGCTTGCGCTATGAAGCAGCTTGAGAAGAGGTCCGATCGGACTTGGGTAGGCGCGACGTCCGGGGCCGGAGACCGGTGGATCGACCAGGATCAACTGTCTTATGGACGATGGTCGCCAGCGTGCGGCACGAATTCCGATGCGGGCCCCCATGGAGTGGCCGAGCAAGGTATATGCGCCTATTTCCAGCGCCTCGGCGAACGAGACCAGATCGGAGGCGCAGGCATCCAGCGAATAATTGAGATGCGGTCCGCCTTCGGAAAGGCCGCGCCCCCGGACGTCGAGTACATAGACGTCGTGCCCGATGCACAAACGTTCCGCGATGAACCCCCATTGTGCCGCCGTCGTCGAGATGCCCGGGACGATGACGATGGCGGGCCCGGCTCCGCCGAACCGCAGGTAATGTTGGCGGATGCCGTTCGCACGCACGTGAGCGCCGTAGAGCAGACCGGGGACCTGGGCGACACTCATGTCGGGCGATCCTGCGTACGGTCCGCCGGCAGCGCATGAAGCCGCTGGATGGTTTCCGAGGTGGGCATCACGTCTGCGTACTTGCTGGCTATATCGAACAGGTTGACCGCGTGCGAAGTCGGCGAACGATCATAGACGGCGTCGCTCGGCACGATCGATTTGAAATTCAGCGCGCATGCATCGACGACCGATGCCCGGACGCAGCCGCTGGTCGTGCAGCCGGTCACCACCAGTGAATCGATCCCGGCCCCGACGAGATACGTCGTCAGCGGGGTACCGAAGAATGCGCTCGCCTGCGTCTTTGGCAGCAGCAGCTCCCCCGGCTCTGGAGCCACCTCGCGAACAAAGTCGTAGCCCTCGGGCGGAATCTGCATGATGCCCGGAATTTTTGCCGCGAATGCCCCCTGGTCATGGCTGACCTTGCAGGCGACATGCGGAAATATCACCGGCCATCCTCTCCCGCGAAACAACCGCATCAGTTCGGAAATCTGCGTTATGGCCTGCCAACCAGCCTCACCGCAGCTGGTTGAATATTGCTTGATCGCGTCGCGGATCGGCATCGGGGCGTCACCGACCGAGCGGTACTGCACGTCAATCACCAGGAGCGCGGGCCGCCTGCCGAATCCAGCCGCGCCACCCAACCCTGCGATGGCATAGGTCTCGCGCTCTTCGAGCGGTATTACGTCGTCCCAGGGCTGCTCTTTGCCGATCATCGTTGTGCACCGGTGCTCGTGGAGGAGAGATGTCAATGAAGAGGAACGGCGGTCGCGTCGTACTGGTAGATCCAGTCGTAACGAGCGGCGGTCGCTTCCGGCGCCCACTGGGTCCTGATGTAGTCTCCCGCCGTTTCGGCCTTGCACAGCGCCGGGTTATGGAAGATCGGCAGCATCCCGGCAGCGGACTTCACGACCCTGGTTGTGCGATCAAGTCGCAGACTCTGGTATGTCTGGAAAGCTCTCGCGAGATCGTCGGGCTGCTGCTCGAAGCAGCGGGCGAGAACGGACGCGTCCTCCAACGCCATGTTTACTCCCTGACCGAGATACGGCAGCATGGAATGGCAGGCATCTCCAAGAAGCGTGACCCGTCCTTGCGACCAGCCAGCCAGCGTAGGCCGCACGAACAGGCCCCATTTGTGAAGGCTATCGACGTTGCTGACGAGCGCGATGATGTCGGGATGCCAGCCCAGGAAGTCTTTCAGGCACTCCTCGACAGAGCCCTTCTCCGACCACGATTCCAGGAGCCAGTCGTTGCGATCGACCTGACCCGAGAACGTCATCAATTCCGTGTTCTGCCAACGGACCGGATATGCCGTGACATGCGCGGTCGGCCCGATCCAGGTAGACACCACGGGCTCGCGCTGATGCGGCTCGAGGCGGTCGACCGGCACAAGACCACGCCAGGCGATTGCATTGGTGTACTGGCTCTCGATCTGGCCGATCAGACCGGTACGAACCTTCGAATGGGAGCCGTCGGCGCCGATCAAGGCGCGACCTTCGATCTCACGGCCATCTGCGAACTGCGCCCGAACTCCCTCGTCGCTCTGGCTGAACCCGACAACATGGGCGTTCAGATGGATGGCGTCCGCCTTTAATCGCCGCACACCGTCGACAAGGATCTTCAGCAGATGGGCGCGCAGCAGCAGATAGGGTTGGTTCCGGGCCGCGTCGGAGCTCCGATTATAGAGGGACCACGTTTCACCCGTGCTCCAGAGCCGGATGGAACGTCGCTCTGCCGCGATGCAGTTCTGCTCGACTTGCTCGGCGAGGCCGAGATCGCGAAGAACACGCACACCGTTCATGGAGACCCAAAGGCCGGCGCCCACCTCGCGCAACTCGGACGCCTGCTCGAAAACGTCGCAATCGATGCCGCGTCGAAGCAGCGATAGCGCCATCGCCAGACCGCCGATGCCAGCGCCTGCGATAAGGACACTCGTTCTTTTGACCTGATCAATACTCATGATATCTCCAGAAGGTAGCTGCGCTGTCTCGCGCGGATTCAAACGGCATCCTGCGAGACCTGCTGGACCGCAAGGCTCTTCACGGCTTCGAAAATCTTGGTGTAACCGGTGCAGCGGCAAAGATTGCCGTGCAGGTAGTGGCGGATTTCCGCGTCTGTCGGGTGTGGCGTGGCCTTCAAGAGCGCCGTGACCGCCATGATGAAGCCGGGCGTGCAGAAGCCGCACTGCAGACCGCCATGAAGCACGAACGCCTCCTGGATCCGGGATAGTCCGTCCGGCGGCGTCACACCCTCGATTGTGGTAACCTCGCGCCGATTCACATCGACGGCGAGCGTTGTGCAGCTCGAGATCGGCTCACCGTCGATAAGGACCGTGCAAGCGCCGCATACTTCCATGTCGCAGGAACGTTTCGTTCCCTTTAGGCCCAAACGATCTCGAATGAGGTCGATCAAGAGCACATGAGCCGGGACGTCGACGGCGATCGTCTTGCCGTTCAACGAGAACGAGATGGCCAACACCTGTGTCATTTCAGCCAGCTCGTCCCGGCGATGATCGCCTCATCGGCGTTACGCAGAAGAAGCACGCCTGCAAGGTGACGCTTGTAATCGGCCCCGCCATGCCGATCCGCGTTGACCTCAAGCTGATCCAACGCCGCGGGAAGAGCTGTCTCAATCACCCGACGAGCCTCTGCCACCGCTACGTTTCGGAGGGCACCTTCGACGGCCGTCAAAGGCTGTGGCCGCGAACCAAGCGCGCCGACCCGCACACGGGCGCTTCTGATCGTGCTCCCGCCGGCGTTCAGTGACCAGGCCATCGCGACGTTCACTGAGGGCCTCTCACCATGCTTGAACCGGCGATAAGTTACCGGTCCCGCGGGCCGCGGGAACACGATGACTCTCAGCAGCTCGTCAGGCTCGCGCACAGTTTCCATTTCGCTTCGAATGAAATCATCGGCGTGAATTTCACGCGTGCCCTTGGATCCCTCGAGCACCAGTCGTGCGTTCAAGGCCGCGAGCATCGTCGGCGGATCGGCGTGGGGCTCTCCGAAGCAGAGATTGCCGCCGATTGTTCCAACGTTCCGGACCCTGATGTTCGCCACCTCCGCGCAGAGCGATGCCAGCGCCGGCACGTGCTCGCGGATGACGGAATCGCCGCTGATCCTCCTGTGCGTGCAGCGCGCGCCGATCTCGATCTCGTTCATGTCGTTGACGGCGATGCAATCGAGCCCAGGAATACCCTTGATGTCGATGAGGCGGTCTGCACGGATGACGCGCATTTTCAGCGCGAGCAGCAACTCGGTCCCGCCGGCATAGAACATGCCGTCGCCGGAATCGCCGACGGCACGCACGGCGTCGGCGATCGTCGATGGCCGCTCGAATTGGAAGGGTGACGGCAGCATGGTCAGGCCGCGCCCAGCATTTCTTTGAGCCGCTTCTCGAACTCTTCGAAGTTCTGATCGACCCGGCGCTTGATGATGCCGAATCCCATGGTCGCAAGGCGGCCCTGCACGTCGACTTTCGCGTCCACGGCAAATGTGGACCCAGACCCTTCTTGCGTGACGGTCACGTCGAGGACAACCGCCAGCCGCGTTCCTGTGATCTTGTCACGGCCCGTAGCGCGGGTGCGCACGTGAGACGGCTCGGTGATCGATTCAACGATGATGTCAGCCGGCACTTCGAGCTTGAATGGACCGATCTTCTGCTTGACGGTCGCTTTGTAGGTTGCAAGCCGCTGGATTTCCTCGACGCTTTCGCACCCGGGGATGCAGCTTGATATGCGTGGAACGTCGAGCAGCGTGCTCCAAAGCTGCGCCGGCGTCGCTGGCACCGCCATCGACATGTTGAATTCCATGAATTCAGCTCCTCTTCTGTAGCGCGCGCCACACTTTTTCGGGTGTCATTGGCAGATCGGTGATTCGGATGCCGTAGGTGGAGAACAGCGCGTTGGCGATCGCCGGTGCGACTGGAAGGATTGCTCCCTCGCCCATTCCCTTGGCGCCGCCAGGCCCCGGGCCGTCGCCGTTTTCGACAAGTATCGTGTCGAACGAGGACGGCACGTCGGAGATCCGCGGTATCGAATATTCGATAGGCGTCGCGTTGACGGGTTGCCCGTCCTCGAACTCGAGGGCCTCGTAGAGCGCGTGACCGAGCCCCATGACAGCGGCGCCCTCGTCCTGACCTTCCGCAGCGACGCGATTGATCACACGACCGACGTCGGCAGCGCTGGCGTACCGAGGAACATGGATCTCGCCGGTTTCCTCATCGACGACAATCTCTGCGAGACCGGCGGATGTCTCCCAGAATAAAGGTGACTCGGCCAGGGAGCCCTTCTTCGAACGAGGCGTTATGGCGCCGCGGCCGATGACTTCTCCCGAATCGACACCCAGGCTGCGATGAAATATTTGATGGAAAGTGAGAACTTCCGAACCAGTCGAAACGCCCCCCTCGACGAGTGACAGGCTGACGCGGGGAAGCTCCCAGACCTCGGCAACCATTTCGAGAATCTGATCGGCCGCGTCGAGAGCGGCGCTCTCGACGGAGAGGCCAACGACGACGGTCGAGCGGCTCGCGCCGGTACCCCAGTCATATGGGGCGACCGCTGTATCGGAGCGCAGGACGGTGACCGCAGAAACCGGCTGCTTCAAGGTTTGCGCCGCGATTTGGGCCATCGTCGCGTGCGCACCCTGGCCGACTTCGATACTCGAAACCGAAACGAGGACCGACCCATCGATCTTGAGACGTACGATCGCGTTGCTGATCGGCGTGTTCGCCGGATCGGTCGCGGCGACGGCCAATCCGCGCGCCTGACGGTTGGACGCCCTCGTCTCGGATGCGAACGATTGCGCTACCCGGCCAATCAGCTCGCTCATGTCCATGTCGAGCGCGCGCAGATCGGGACGGATGCGCTCGCCACGCGGGACCAAGTTGAGCAAGCGGAACTCTGTCGGATCCATTCCGATTGCCGCAGCCACATTGTCCATGTGCGATTCCTTGGCCCAAACCGCCTGCGGGCCGCCGATTGAGCGAAATGCCGCGCCCGGGACGGTGTTCGTGTAGACCGCACATGCCTCGAGCCGCAGATTCGGCGCCACATATGGCCCCATGATGCGATTTGCCGATTTCGTGGCGACCGCCGAGCCCGTATCTGAATACGCTCCGCCGTCGAGCAGAAGCCTGGCGCTCTTCGCGAGGATCCGTCCGTTGGCGTCGACCGCGGTTCGAATCGTGATGTCTGCGCCAAGCCTTCGACAGGTGAGCATCGATTCGGCCATGGATTGAGCTACACGAACCGGGCGCCGCACCTTCCAGGACGCGGCAGCGACCAACGGCTCGATCTTGACGGAGGCCTTGCCGCCGAATCCCCCACCAACAAACGGGACGATTACGCGGACCTTGGCCAATGCCAGCCCAAAGAGTCTGGACAGGACCTTCTGAACCGCGGTCGGCGTCTGCGCACCGGCCCAGACCGTCAGGGAGTCCCCCTGGAAGTCGGCGATGACCGCATGCGGCTCCATCGCGAAATGCGAGATCGCCGGAAATGTGAAGTGGTCCTCGTGGATGTACGCCGCAACCGCCTCCGCAGCGTCGACATCTCCGACGTTGTTCCTGTAAGTGTGAAAAATGTTGCTGTTCGGGGTCGGCCTGGCGCCGCCCTTGAAGTAGAAGTCTTCGAGATTTTCGTGGCGCTCATGGATGAGCGGCGCATCCGCCACCAAGGCTTCCCGGATCGTCGTTGCATGCGGAAGCTCGTCGTATTCGACGTCGACGAGTTCCGCGGCGGCTTCGGCGATCTCGATGGTCTCAGCGATCACCACGGCGACCGGCTCGCCCACATACCGGACCCGGTCGATTGCCATGATCGGCCGGTCCTTGAGCACGACACCCCAGCAACCGAACGAGGCGACATCTGCTCCGATGAGCACGTCGACGACGCCGGGTACGGACCTGGCGACGCTCGCGTCAATCGACGAGATGCGCGCGTGAGTAGCCGGCGAACGAACCACAAAGCCGTGCAGCATCCCGGGGATCACGAGGTCGGTAACGTATTCTGCCCGCCCCGTAACCTTCTCGATGAGGTCGGGTCGTACGGCGCTCTTGCTGTCAGTCACCGACATGCTCGGATCCGGGGTGCGAGGTCGCCGCCGATGGCCAGGAAGCCTGCGCGGCTCCTCCCAGGGGGCAATCCTCAATCCCTATCGCATTTATCACTTGTATGCAAGCGATACACTAGCACACAAGTAATGATACGTTCCGACCCACCGGGCTGATAGGGCTCGCGGTCAGACGGCATGGATTCTTGGGGGCAACGAATGTACACAAATGATCAACTCGGGACTTCCGAGGCCGAGCCATCCAGCTTTGTTCAAGCCGAGCCACGGCCAAGTGCCGCAAGAGGACGAAAATCGTGCAACCGAAAACCAAGACGGCTCCGACGGAGAAGCCGAAAGAGGCCGCACAGTCTTACAGGTTGGACGATGCACCAGGATTCCTGTTGCGCGTAGCGCTCCGTACCCACACATCGATCTTTGTCGCGAAAATGATCGAAGAACTGACCCCACCCCAATTCTCGACGCTGGCAAAACTGAGGGAAGTCGGATCATGTTCTCAAAATCACCTGGGACGACTGATCCACTATGATTCAGCAACGATTACTGGCGTCATCAATCGCCTCAAATCGCGCGGGCTAATCAAGAGCTCCAAGGATCCTTTGGATCCACGACGACGGCAGATCGAATTAACGGACAAAGGGAGGCGGACGGCGGACGCTGCGATCGAGACCATTGGCGAGATTTCCGGCGAGACATTCGCCCCCTTGACGAGGGAAGAATTTCGGACTCTGACCGAGATGCTCAAGAAAATCATACGCCGCTGAGCCCCACAGCGCTGAGCCGGCCGACAAGCTGATCCCGCAAACGCTTCAGCCGCCGCCGAGCAAAAAAATGGCCCGGCACGAGCCGGGCCAAGTCCAGGGAGGAAGCGAAGGATGTGGATCCTTCGCAAACGCCGAACGCGGATCTCGATCGAAGACAGCCCAACGAACGATCTCAGCGACAGAACTATCCGGTATGCCGCCCGGCATTTTGTGCTGAAGAAGACGGAATTGTACTAGTTTCCGGCATTTTCGCGTGACAAGGCCGGGATAAGCCACATCGGCGGGCGCCATGCTGCATGGACCGGAGGCCAGTTGGTCCATAGCCGATGCGACAGGATCACACCAATTGACGAGCCCATCACTGGCCATCTACCGAATGCCGGCTTTCGTCGCACGATCGATCGACGCCGTTCCCTGAGCGGCTATCCGGCGCGTCTGCGCAGGGCCCGCACAATTTTTGTCCTGAAGCGCGCGAGATCAAACAGCAATCTTGGTGCTCTCCTGATCGCAATCGCTTTACCCACGATCGCGAGCCGCAGAACGCGGACCAGTCTGGCCAGGCCCAATTCCATGAATGCCTGCCGGACATGTGGCTGGTCGGCGATCGAAAGCATATTGTTCGCTACAACGATGGACGATCTGAGCTCGGGTTTCTCCTGCAGTACAAAGTCTCGGCATGCTGCCGCGAACTCCTGCTCCTGACCGCTCAAGGATATGCTGAAGACTGTTCGACTATGCTCCGCCACTTCAATTGCCCCCGAACGTTCGCCCGGCGCGCCCCTCCGTCTTTCGACCTCACAGCCTGCGCGCCCTGGCTTTCGCCTTCCAATCGGCAACACGTCCGTGCCGGCTTTCCGCGAAATTGTTCCTTGGTAGCATCGGGGGTCGCGGCATTTTCTGGCGAAAACCCTCGCGGAGAACCGTGAAAGCGCGATCGATGGAGCCGGTTGACGCGGCAACGCGGCATTTTCTACCATCGGGGCGGTACCCGGTCTGGCGCCCCGAGACGCGTCTTGTCGCAGCAGCTTCCTGCGTTGAGCCTTCCGGCTGCATTCACCGTCGCGGAGCCTGGCAATGCGCAGCCGTGACCGTCACCAAAATCCTCCGGGGAAGGACGAGGCTAACCCGCAGGATCGGATTCTTGCATCCTCGCGTTACTTTTCGGTGACGAGCATGTCCCGGAGCGCTATCGTCACCCGGACTCCAGGCGCGCCCCTTATCTCCGCCTCCTGAATTGCGGAAGCCGTAGCCAATAACGAGCGAATTCGATGAGCATGTTATCCACGTCCGAAATGGATCCTGGTTTTGCCAGAATGAATTTGCCCGAGCTTCGGATCAACTACGATCCGATTGATCCGGATCAGTTCGATCGGCCGATCACCTCATTCTGCATCGAAACCGGTGAAGACAATGACGAGCTTCCGCTCCACTCACACAAGAAAGGGCAACTCGTTGTCGCTTCACATGGATCGGTGATGTGTCGTGCCCCCGGCGGACTATGGATCGTTCCGCCGCAGGGTGCCGTGTGGATACCGGCCGGCGTCATGCACAGCAATTGCGTCTCGGACAATGGTAAGGTCTACGTCGTCTTCATCGATCCGCAGGCGAGTACGCTTCCGAGCACGTGCTGCACATTCACGATATCATCGCTCGTCCGTGAACTGATACATCGGCTCTCCGTTTTTCCTCCCCTGTATCCGGTCGAGGGGCCGACCAGCCGGCTCGGACGCGTGCTGCTCGACGAATTGGTGCAGATGTCCACTGAACAGATGTACTTGCCCATCTCCACCGACAGCCGGCTTCAGCATCTCGCGGCATCGCTGCTCAATGACCCCGGCGATCGCAGCACGATCGACGAACTGGCGACCAGATATGCGATGAGTGTCCGGACCTTCGCCCGCCTGGTGCTGAAGGAAACCGGGATGACGTTCGGACGCTGGCGACAGCGCCTTCACATCCTGGTCGCGCTGCAGAGGCTGTCTGCGGGATCTTCCGTTCAGGCCGTCTCGCTCGATCTGGGCTATGAGACCCCCAGCGCCTTCATAACCATGTTCAAGAAGGCAATGGGCAAGAGCCCGCGCCGCTTCCTTGCCGAGCGATCCAGCTTCGTAGGCCGTGAGCCCTTGGCTTGAAGACCTTCGCGCGGGGAACGCTGGCCCCAGCACCGCCCGCTGGGGCCGCAGCTCACGGCTTCTCCTACCGTGAATTGAATGGGACCAGAGGGTATTGGAGCGCAGCTTCGGCGACCGACTGCGGCGCCACCACGCGAGGCTTCCCGTTCTGCCCTTGGAGGATGGTCACGTCACTGCCCGTATTCTGGCCATTGGCGTCGAACTTGATCTTGCCGCTGGACATCAGGATAGGCGTCATGTCCGTTCCTTTAAGCGCGGCGTGGATCGCAGCGGACTCGGAAGAACCGGCGCGGCTTACGGCGTCCGCAACAATCTGAACAGCTTCGAAGGCACACCCTGAATTCCCGTCGACCCAGTCATTTGGATAATCGGATGCAAATCTCTTCAAGATCGCCGCGGCATCGGGCGCCTTCGGATTATACCACAGGGTCGAGAGTATCGCGCCGTCGCCATACTTGCCCAACGCGTCATAGTACGCCTTGTCCTGCGCGCCATTCGAGTTGGGTGAGAAGATCATTTTTGGATTCCACCCCTGCTTGGTGCATTCCCGAATGATCATGATGGCGTCGTTGACACGCGTCACGGAGACCAACGCGTCCGCGCCAGAAGCTTTGGCTTTTGCAACTTCGACCGAGAGATCCTTGGCTCTTTCATCGTATGGAATATACTCGGCAATCCTGAGGGGCACTTCGACCTCCTTCCAGGCTTGATCGATGCTCGCCGCGGTCGACTGTCCCATCGTATTGTTGAGGTGCATGACGGCGGCGCTTGTCGGCGCGTCCTTGATCGAGGACAGGAGTGACTTCAGCTCCATGAGGGACTTCCTGACGATTGTCAGGGACGTCGGGTAATACCTGAACACCTCGGTGAATCCCTGAGAGGTCACCTGGGTCGCGCTCGCGATGTGAACGACCATAGGCACTTTTGCGGCCTCTGCGGCCTGAAGCGCGGAGATGGTTGCTCCGGAATCCCACGCGCCGATAAGTACCGTGCACCCCTGTCTGATCAGGTTTTCGGCGGCAATCCGTCCGTTTTCCGGCCGACTTTGCGTGTCCGCATGGATGATTTGCAGCTCTATACCGAACTTCTCCTTTGCGAACTTCGCACCGACATCGATGCCGCGCACGCAAGCCTGCCCCGGAAACGCCAGGACGCCACTGCTCGGATTGATTGCGCCGACACGCACCTTGGTCGGGGTGGCCGCTCTTGACTGCCACGATGCGAACCCGACTGCGGCGCCAATTCCGCTACCGATCAAGGACCGGCGGCTCAAACCGCTTTCGCTGTGCTTTCTCATTTCATTCCCCCTTTGGTTGGCTGCAAGAATATCGATGCGGTCTGATAGCGCTCACTGAACGGTGAGGCGCTATCGCGCCAGGGACGTGCGCTCGCGCTCGGCGCTTCACGAGATGCGCCGCCCGCATGATTTGGCTCAGGGTTTGACTTCCGCCTTGACGAGGTTGTCTTCGCTCTCGTCGTAAAGCGTATCGATCAACGACCGATACCTCTCCATGATCTGCTTCCGACGCTTCTTCCGAGTCGGCGTCATCATGCCGTTCTCGGGAGAAAGCTCTTCCGGCAATATCCGGAACGCCTTGATCTGCTCGGCCCTGGCGAGCCGACCATTCGCCTTGCCGATCTCTGCTTCGATCATCCGCACCACGGTTTCGGAGTTCGCCAGTTCCGAGTACCGGTCGATCCGCAGACCATGCGATCTGGCCCAATCCATCGTCGCGGTCGCGTTCACCTCGATCAGCGCGGTGAGGTACTTCTTTCCTTCTCCAAGCACAGCCGCCTCAGAGATAAACGGGCTGCGCCTGAGCTCGTTTTCGATCTGCGTCGGGCTGATAGACTTTCCGTTGGAAGTGTTGATGATCTCCTTTTTTCGATCGACCAGCCTGAAAAGGCCTGCCGAATCGACGTCCACGATGTCTCCGGTGTAGAGCCAGCCATCGCTCAGAGCGGATTTGGTCTCTTCCGGCTTATTCCAGTAACCGACAAAGAGTCCGGGTCCCCTGACAATCATTTCCCCGTCTTCGAGAACAGCGGTCTCCCAAGCCGGATCCCGCAGAGGTACGCCCACGGTGCCGGCTTCCGGCCATTCCGCCATCTGCACCAGATTGGCGCCGACCAGCTCCGTCTGTCCGTAACATTCCTTCAGCTGCAATCCCCATAGCTGCCACAGCGACATGAGCTCGGGAGGCATCGCCGCAGACGAGGTGTATGTAACCGTGAGTTCCTCGAACCCGACCTCACAAAGCAGCGGACGGAAAACCTGTTGCTGACACACGGCAAAGAGGCCGGAAACGAACGTGTCTGGCACGCCTCCGGCCTGGCGATCATCAAGAGCCTTGCGGGCGATGGTCATCGCGAGTTGATAGTTCTGCTTCTGCTTCTCGGACCCGGAGTGAACCTTGCTGAGGATCTGGGTGGCATAACGCTGGAAGAACCGCGGCGGAGCCATGAAGTAGGTCGGCTTCACTTCCTTGACCGTCTGAGCGAACTCTGCGCTGTTCTCGCCGAAATACGGCACCAGGCGGATGAGTAGAGGCAGTGTCGTTGCCTGCGCGCGTGCCACCGTGTGTGACATCGGCAGGTGCACGACGACACGGTGGACATCGGAGCGCAACTTCGACGTGAACAGGGTTACGCTATGCGCACCGGCGAGCAGCGACAAATGGGTCAGCATGGCTCCCTTCGGAAATCCCGTCGTGCCGGACGTGTATCCGATGCTGGTCAGATCGCTCGCCTTTGCCTTCGCGACTTGCTCCCGCAGAAAGATGTCGGCGTCGACCGATGTTTCCCTCCAGAAGTCATGAAGAGAGACGACATTCGCCGGCCCGCCTGCCTTCTTCCACGCGGGATCGAGCACGATGATTCTTTTCAGCTGGTCAGCACGGCCCGATGCAAGGACAGTACCGAGCTGAAGTTCACTCCCGACGAACATGAACGACGTTCCGGAGTCGGTGAGATAATAGCCGACCTCCTCCGCCGATGAGGTGAAGTAGACCCCGACCATGATGCCGCCGGCACAAATGATCGCCATGTCGGCAAGAAGCCACTCCTGGGACACATCCCCCATAATCGCCGCGCGATCGCCGCGTTCGAATCCAGCCTTTTGCAGAGTGGCCGCCAACTTGGCCACCAGGTCCGAATACTGCTTCCAGGTCGTGGCGATCCACTCACCGCGACGTTTTTGCTTGAACGCGATCTCGTCAGAAAGCTCCACCCTCCGCTGGCTCAGGAGCTGCGGAATGGTCACGTCGGCGAGTTGGGCGCCTGACGCGAAACCCTCGGCGCTCACCTCTCAACGCTCCGCGAAGCGCTTGCGCTTTTCAGCGAAGGCGGCCACGGCATCGCGCCGGTCGGGCGCGGCAAAGGTGATCGTCTCGAGGGCGGTCGAGGTGTCCAGGAGCAGATGCGCGTACTGCTTGATGATCTTGTTCACGCAATACTTGGTCCAGATGATTGATTCTCTTGGGCCGCTCGCGAGCATCTCTGCGTACTCGATTGCAGCATCCTTGACGTCCCTGTTCGAAATCACCTCGTTGATCATGCCGATGGACGCGGCCTTTTCGGCGGAGATGAAGTCACCTGTCATCAGGTAGTGCTTCGCACGGACCGGCCCCATCAACAGTGGCCACATCACCGCACCGCCGTCGCCCGCGACCACGCCTGCAGTAACATGCGTGTCGGCAAACCTCGCGGCCGGACTCGCGAATATGACATCGCAGAACAAGGCGAGGGTTGCCCCGAGACCGACCGCGACGCCGTTGACCGCGGCGATGATCGGCGCCTCGACTTCCAGCATGTTCCGGATCAGATGGCGTCCGCCCCGGGTCGGCGACGGTATTGGACTTTTGTCGAGCGTTTTCTGATCGCCGCCCGAACAGAACCCCCGCCCCGCCCCCGTCAGAACGATCGCGCGCACTGCCTTGTCCTCGTCCAGCTCGACGAAGACCCGCTCGAGCTCGCTGTGCATATCCCAGTTGATGGCATTGAGGATCTCCGGCCGGTTCATCGTGACGATGGCGACACCGCTCGGCCGCTTCTCGACGATCAGATATTTGTAGTTCTGCTTCGACATGGCTTTCTTCCGTTGGTTCCGGTTGGCTTACTTTTGCGGTCGCATGGCGCGGATCTGTCCAAGAATGTCTTCCGTAGGCCGGACGACATTGTTTCTGTCGTTGAAGTGGGGGATCACATAGCGGCCACACATCTCGATCGCTTCCATGATTTTCTCGTGATTGACGGAGTCGAGATGGAGAAGCACCTCGTCGACGCCCATCGCTTGGAACTTCTCGATCTGACGAATGACGGTGTCCGGGCTTCCGCAGACCGTTGTCGCGGAGTGGTTGAGCAAGTAGTCCCAGTCCTTTCCCGCGCGCTCCATGGCTGGCACGCTCTCGCTCATATACGCATAGTCGTCGGCGAGCTTCGCCAGACGGGGATAGGCGTCCGTTGAAATCCTCGCATAGTGCATGAGAGGCTCGGCGTAATCGTCCTTCGCTTTCTGATCGGTTGGCCCGATGCCGAAGAAAAGCGGGATGCCGATGCGCGGCAGATCGAGCGGGCCTTGCTCGTCACGCTTCCAGCCGCGACGGTAAGTGTTTAGAAGCTTTTCCTGGACCTCCCATCCCTGGTAGATGCAGTTGCTCATGACGGCGAGGCCTTCGGATCCGGCCCAGCTGTGGCTCCGCTCGCTGGTCGCAGCGATGCCGATGACCGGATGCGGCTTCTGCATCGGCTTGGGCACCAGCATCCGCGGCGGGATCTGATAGTACTTGCCCTCGAAGGTGAAGATATCTTCGCGCATCGATTTCTTCAGGAGCGCGATACCTTCCTCCATCTGAGCGAGAGTTTCGCTCGGATCAACGTTGAAGGCGCGCATGGCGATGGTCGTGTTGGCCCGGCCGGCGTAGAATTCCATGCGGCCATGCGACAGGATGTCGGTTACTGCCAATCGCTCCGCCGATCGCAAGGCATGATTGATCTTCTGGGGCATCAGCGTCACCGCCGACCTCAGCTTCACGCGCGAAGTAACGGCTGCAAGGTACCCGTAGACGACCTCCGGCGCGGAGCTCGAGATGCCGCCGAGTGCAACGTGTTGCTCGGAAAGCGCGACGCAGTCGAATCCGACCTTTTCCGCCAGACGCACCTCGTCCACGAGTTCATGGAGTCGGCGGGCATAGCTCTGCCCGACCTGGGTTTCTTGCTCCGACCAAAACCCGAACGTAAGTGCCATCTTCTGGATCCTCATGGAGTGTCAAGATGGCGAAGCATTTCATGGGCGCAGCAACATTTTTGTTCGAATGCGCCCCGCAGTTACATGACTTTCCAAATTTTGTGCTGTGAGCAGCCGACGCCTGCCCCTTTCGCAGCCAATGCCACTGAACGTGGCGCGACAATCATTCTCGGCGTTCATCCGCGGAGGAGCACGAGAGATTCAGACAGCGTTGCGTTGGCTTCCAAACGAGACAGCCAGAAGATCTGCTATCGCCGCGAGACATCGCTCGCCGATCCGGGCCGTCGAGCCAAACGGGTTGCCGATGATGCCGTTGGCGGTGACGGACTTGATCCCGTTTCTCCACATTGCCTGAAGCTGCTCCTCGGATAGCGCACCGAGATGCCCGACCTCGAACCGATCGAGCCGAACGCTATCGGGGCGGAGCAACATCATGAGCGACGTCTCCGCGATATCGGCATGTCCTCCAACCGCATTCGGGTCACCACCCGCTTGCTCGACGGCGCTTCGCCATCTCTCGATCCAGGCGACTGCATCGCAGTACGCGTCGATCTCGACGTCTACCGGAACGGCGCTCCTCAGCCGGGGAAGCATGTCCTGGAGCGCGGGAAAATTCCCGATGTGCCCCGAGAACAGCAGAATGCGCCTGAAGCCGTGCCTCGCAAGACTTGTGCAATAATCCAGGCAGATCGATTCGAACGTCTCCGGACGAATGGATATCGTCCCCGGGAAGACGAGATGATGGGCTGAACAGCCAACCTTGATGGTGGGCGCGATCAGGGTGCGTCCCAGATGCCGCGCCAGCCTTGCGGCGATGGCGTCTGCATGATCCGCATCCATGCAGAGCGGAAGGTGCGGTCCATGTTGCTCCACAGCTCCGCAGGGTATCAGGACGGTGGATGCCCCCGCAGCAAGGGCGGCCGATACCTGTTCGAAGCTCATCAGTTCAAGGCGGAGCTCGTCAGGCAATTCCGGTGCGGTCATTCACGCTTTCCTTGGCTGTTTCGACAGGAAGCGCGAACGCGCCTGTGCCGAACTATCGTCTACCAGATAGGCCGCGAGATCCTCGATCGTCACCGCCTCGAGCGCAGCATCGTCCATTTGGCCTGTCAGGTTCAGCGACCGCTTGATCGCCGCAAACAGCTTGCGCTCCTTTCCACGAAGATACCTGCATACCTCCCGGGCCCTCACCATCACTTCCGCGGTGCTTGCGATCTCGTTGATCGCCCCAATTTGGAGTGCCCTTTGGGCGTCGGTCAAGTCGCCCCAGTAAAGCAATGCCTGCGCCTCACGAAGTCCAAGCTTCTGCACTGCCTTCCGGACTCCCTTGGCTGCAGGCAAGAGGCCGTGGTTGATCTCCGGGAACCCGACCTTGCATTCGCGGTTCGCCACGACGTAGTCGGCGTGAAGAAGAAACTCCAAGGCCCCGCCGACGGCGTATCCACGCACGGCACACACGAAGGGCCCGGGGTATCTCTCCATCTCGCAAAGAAGCGCGTGGAAGCTCCTCATCCGAGGCCGGGATATTTCGATGCCGGCGACTTCCTTTATGTCTCCGCCCGCGCTGAAGAAGCGCTCGCCCTGGCCGGTCAGGACAATGCCCGGCGGCGACACCTCGCGAGACAATGCGCGAAACGTGTCCAGCAGCCGGCCAACAAGGGCGTTATTCAATGCGTTCGCCGGCGGCCTGTTCATGGTCATGGTGACCACATCGCCGTCGGGTTCGATTAGAAGGGCGTCATCGGCTTCCATAGAAATAGCTTAAGCGAGGCCTTGTGGAATTGATTGCGGTACACCCTTTGCCCGACGCCGCTGCTCGACACAAATGGTCGTGTCGTCGCTATTTCGCAGCATCTTCTGCTGCGATCGCTCGGCCGCCTTTTCGGATGACGGGCTGGTCCCGCCATTCAGGACCGTTACAATCCAAGATAAGCACGCTGAATCTCGGGATTGTTCAGCAACTCGTCGCTGGATCCGTGGAGCACGATTGAGCCGTTCTCCAGAACGTAGCCGCGATTGGCCAACGCAAGCGATTTCGCCACATTCTGCTCTACCAGCAGTACCGTGGCTCCCTGCTCGTGCAGGGACTTCACCACACGAAACATGACGTCCGTCAGCGCGGGCGACAGCCCGATGGAAGGCTCGTCGAACATGACGACCTCGGGCTTCGACATGATTGCACGGCCGATAGCCAGCATCTGCTGCTCGCCGCCCGATAGCGTACCGGCCAATTGCCCCCGGCGCTCACGAAGCTTCTCAAACAACTGATAAACGAACTCGAGCGTTTCGGACTGCCGGGCCTTCGCGCGCTTCAGCGCCCCTCCGAGCAGCAGGTTTTCTTCCACAGAAAGACTTCCGAAGATCTGCCGACCTTCCGCGACCTGGGCAATGCCGCGCTCGCAGATCTCCCATGGCGGCATCCCGGTGATATCAACACCGTTCATTTTGATGACACCGCTCGAGGACCGAACGATGCCCGAGATTGATCTGATGAGTGAGGTCTTCCCTGCGCCGTTCGCGCCAACGACGCAGATCAATTCGCCTTTGTGGATCTGCAAGGAGACGCCGTTCAAAGCGCAGGATCCATCGTACGCGACACAAAGTCCATCGATCGTCAGAAGCGCACCACTAAGCATGGAAGCCCGCCCCCAGGTAGCTCTCGAGGACTTTCGGATCTGCAACCACCTCTCCGGGAGGTCCCTCTGCGATCTTGGCGCCGTGATGCAGCACCACCACACGCGAGGCCACTTCCATCACGATGCGCATAACGTGCTCGACAAGGAGGATCGTCAATCCACCTTCGGCAAGCTTCTGCAGTACGCCTACAATACCCGCAGCTTCAGTCGGTCGCAGACCCGCCATAACCTCATCCAGCAACAGCAATTTGGGCCTGGTCGATAACGCCTTGGCCGTCTCCAGCATCTTCCGGTCCGGCAGCGTCAATTGATCCGTCCTCGCGTGGGCCTTGGCGGCCAGACCAACGCTTTCAAGAGACTCGTACGCCTTCGATCTGGCCTCGCTTACGTTTCTGGTCCAGCTGAAGGCTCCGATCATGGCATTCTCAAGCACCGACATCTCACGCATCGGCCGCACGATCTGAAATGTTCGCGCGATACCCATCCTGCAAACAGTCTCGGGTGGCGAATTGTCGATCTGGCGGCCTTCGAACAGCACCCGGCCGCTGGTCGGCTTCAGGGCACCAGCGACCAGGTTGAAGCATGTCGTCTTTCCCGCTCCATTCGGTCCAATCAGCGCTGTGATCCGCCCCGCTCGAAGTGAGAAGCTTACATCCTTCACCGCGACCAAGCCTCCGAACGATCGGGACAGGTTCTCGACCTCGAGCAGGGTTGTCATTCTTCGACCTTTCGGGACTGCCACAGCCATGCCGTGGGTGGCGCCTGGATAGCTTTGCAAAGGCGCACAATCGCCGGCCAGATGCCGTCTGGCAGGAACCAGACGACCGAGATCAGGACAACACCGTAGGCAATATTGTTCAGTCCCGGGATCCGAAGACTGTCGCCGAGCGCGCTCATCAAGTGGTTGAGCGGAATCGCGGCGAGCGACCCGATCAGCGGACCGAACGTAGTCCCCAAGCCCCCAACCACGGGCCCTATCAGGACGTCTACCGATAGCCCCATCCCCATGATCGAGTCCGGGAATATCGACCCTTGCACGAGCGCCAGAACGCCACCGCCCGCGGCGGCCGTTGCAGCCGATATCGAGATCACGAGAATCTTGTGCTGGAAGGTCCGGACGCCGAGCGCGCGTGCGGCCGATTCGTCGTCGCGCATCGCCCGCCATACGTATCCGAGGTAGGATCGTGAAATAAGTTCGGTTCCGATTATTCCCAACGCCGCCAGTGCAAGCGCGACGAAGTAGTAGAAGCGGGCATCGCCGCGAAGCATGGAGATCTCAATCCCGCCTGTTGGCGCAGGAAAGAACAATCCCTGCATTGCGCCCACGAACTCCCAGCCACTGAACATGATCCTGGCGAACTCGGCGGCGGCAATCGTAAGCAGCGCGAAATAGATACCACGAACCTCGAACCGGAAGCTCAACCATGCGATCGACGCGCCAACGGATCCGGCGAGGATCATTCCGGTCAAGAGCCCGACCCATGGCGAAATGCCGTACTTCACGTAGAGGACGCCGACGGAATAGGCTCCCAGCCCGACAAAAAGGGCGTGGCCGATCGATAGCTGCCCGCCGATGCCAAGCATCAAGTTCCAGGACTGTCCGAGGAAGGTGAACAACAATACGATCGTCATCAGCGAGATGACGTACGGGTTTGCCAGCATCCCGACCAATCCCAGGACAGCGAAGACCGTTATCCCGGCAAGCCACCGTGTCCTTTCCAGCCCACGATCAAATTTCTTTTGCACCAAAAAACCCCCTCGGGCGGAAAACCAGGATGATGATCAGGAGCGCGTAAGGAAGCGCCGTCTTCATCGAAGGCGTGAACATCAACGCCGCGAATGCCTCGGCGACGCCGATCACCAGACCTCCGAGGAGTGCTCCGCCGAAGCTGCCGAGTCCGCCCACGATGACCGTTACGAAAGCAAGGAGAGTGAAATCGACGGCGAGATATGGTTGAGCGTCGAACAGGGGAGATATCAGGGCGCCGGCGACCCCTGCGCAAGCTGCGCCGATGCCAAAGGTAACCGCATAGACTCGTGGAATGTTCAGTCCAACGATGAGACCGCCCAAACGATTGTCCGCCGCCGCCCGCAGCGAGCGGCCGAACGGGGAGAACTTCAGATACGCTCCAAGCAGAGCTATAAGCAGCCCGGCGGTCGCTGCCGCCTGCACTCTCGCCAGGTCGAGCGTCACAAGGCCGAGAGATACGGTCTGAAACGACAGCTGCGAGGCAGTTGGACGCGGATCCGGCCCGAACGCGACCAACAGGGTTCCGCTAAAGAGCAACGACAGGCCGATGAAAACGATGAATTGATAGTGATGCGGCCGGTTCACGAACCGCTTTACGATCAGCGTTTCCAACAGATATCCGAAGACGAACATCACGACCGCAGCGATTGCTGCCGCCACGATGATTGGGACGTTCCACAGCCGAACCGTCCAATAGCCGATGTAGACACCGAACACGACCATCTCGCCGTGCGCAAAATTTACGACGCGCATGACGCCAAATATGATGGTCAGGCCCAACGCGACGAGGCCGTAAACGAGACCGAGCAGAATGCCGCTCGCAAGAACATTGAGCCAGAGCGAGAGCATCAGCAAGCACTGACTGGCGCGAGCGAATGCCGCGTATTGGACACTGCAATCCGCGGGGAAGCCGCTACCCGCGGCTGGCCGCGCTCGGCCGGGATCGAGACCATTCCGGCGTTGAACTCCCACCTGATCCGGTCAGCGAATATGGTCCCCCGCATTGATATTTCTCCTGCATTTGTGACAGATATCCTCTTGGCCGCCGGACGCTATGACCTGAGCCGTTGCTTCGCATTCCCGGTCGGCGTCCGAGCGCTATTCTCACTGAGTCCGACACTCATTCGCCAGCCCATGCGCAGGATCGTCTAACGCTTCGGTACGGTGAATTCGCCGTTTACGTAAACAAGCGGCTCGCGATCGAGGTTGGTTGTTTGGGCAACAACTTCGCCGACGAAGATCGTATGGCTGCCGGCATCGTACGAACCGGACACGCGACAGTCGAAGCTGCAAATTGCCTCGATGAGGCTGGGCGCACCTGTCGTGAGTTGACGCCACAAACCGTCAGCAAAGCGTATGTCGCCCTTGCTTCCGTCCTGCCCGGCAAACTTTTTTGCCAGCTCAGCGTGATCCGCCGTGAGAATGTTCCAGCAGAATGATCCGCTCTGCTTGATTGTGTCGTGGCCGCCGGCGGACTTGTTGACGCAAACGAGCACGCTCGATGGGTCGGTTGACAATGAGCACCCGGCCGTCAACGTCAAACCGTGCCTGCCCGGTCGCACGCCCGTCGTCACGATAGATACCGCACCGGGCACGTTGCGCATTGCGCTCCGGAATTCCGCGCTGCTGAACACCGGGGGTGGTTGGTTTGGCATCGGTGACACTCGGAAGTTCATGGTGATAGGTTCCCGCAAATACTCAGACCGAATGTCCGGAGCCGGCTAGCCGCCCTGCTTGTTCGACGCCTGAAAGAGCTGGATCGTGTTGTTTTGCGGATCCTTCAAGCAAGCCACACGGCCATGCGCCCCCATGTCCCGCACTTCGCCGAAAACCTCGGCTCCCAGGGCGCGAGCCCGATCGAGCGCCAGCTCCAGATCATCCACTTCAAACACGACGACCGCGTTCCGGGCGCTTTCGGAGGCCGACTCTCCCGGGCCTGCGATGCAGAAGGCGGCCTTCTCTCCGGCGAATTGAACCCATTTGGCGCCGTCGGCGAAGCGGATCGTCAGTCCAAGCCCTTCATAGAAGCCGGCTAACGCTTCAGGTTCCTGCGCGGTAAGATAGATGTGCTTGAGCTTCATCCTTTGCTTTCAATTCCGAGCCCACTTTCAATCCATGACCTCCGGCCACGCTTGTCTGATGATACTTGCGCCGCCCGGTCGGCATTAATGTTCGAAGTTTTCACCGCGCGCATCGCCAATCAGCATATTGTGCTGCAGGCTATCGGGGCCGGCTTGTTTAACTTCCAGCGCATGCGACGACGAGAGACGATTCATGGCGTCATTCGAAACCCTGCCGCTTTTTCGGCAGAGCGTTCGGGCGCGTATCATCGCTTGCGCCGATTGCGATTTGCCTGGCGCTGATCCGTTGATCGTCCACGTGAACCCGCTGCCACTGAGCGCTTGCGCAGCTCGCGAGCTATCCGATGACCGAATTTTCCCTTATTGCACCCTGCCGGCGCATTCGCGCGTCTGCGAACAAGCTCGATTCTTGGGCCGTCGCATGTCGCATGAACAAGGCTTTCAGGATGCTCGCTTTCTCGTGTCGTGGAACTACGCTTCGCGTTGATGTGGCGCCGACTGAAAGCCAAATGCGGGCGCAAAATCGGTCGACCTTGATCGCCCGCAGCCCGTTGCATATGAGGCGGTCGCCCTTTCCCGCCTTGGATTAACCGACATCTCCTCACGGTAGAATGCGAAGATCGCGATCCCTGATTGTCACGCAAACTCCAGGATCAGCGCGTCGACCGCGAGCGTGGCGCCGGCGGCGGCGTGGATCTTCTTGACCGTGCCGTCACGCTC